>DMNK01000069.1:20035-21997 GCA_003453695.1 Acidimicrobiaceae bacterium
AGGCGCACGAGTCGCTTCACGTACTTCCCGGTCTGCCCGGGATAGAGCTCGGAGACGAACTCGAGCGCGTACCGGAGGCGCTTGGCGCGGATGCGAAGGCGATGCAGGTCATCGGGGGCGGAGCTGCGCCGAGCGCGTTTCGCCGCCTTCGTGACGGCCCGGTGACGGACGCGCACGAGGTCGGGGACGACGACCACGGCCGGAGCGCGCGCCGGTGCCAGCCGGCGAGACGGCCCTTGGCGCAACATGGCGGTGAACGACCTCACCAGACGCTCGTAGCGGCTGGACTCGAGGGCGTGGAGCAGGCGGCGGCGAGCCTCGTCGCGATGGCGCGACAGCAGGCGTTCCAAGTCCCCCAGGGCCAGGCGATCCGACTCGGGCACCTCCCGGCCCCACTCGGCGACGCGCTCTAGCTGCACGTCCAGGTCACGTACCGCCCCCAGGGCGTCGGCCAACCAACCCAGCTCGTCACGCACGTGACGGGCCCGGGCGGGCAGGGCGTCGGCGAACATGGCGAGCGCAGCGCGCATGCGGCGTGTGGCCACCCGCATGTCGTGAAGCTCCTCGGGGTCCTCCCCGAGGCGGGTGCCGGGCTCGTGGGCGAGCATGGCGACCAGGTTGCGTCGCAGGACGACGAAGGCCAGCTCTCCCACCGTCGGGGCGCCCCCCACGCTGACGGGACCGACGTCGGGCCCGCCCGGGATGCGCAGTCCGGAGGCGAGCAGGCCCGCTTCGAACTTCGACAGCGTGGCGGGCTGCAGGCCGCACTCGCTGCGCAGGCGCGCCACCAAGGGCGACAGCCGGTCCACCGACTGGGGGTCTACCTCCACCTCCACCCGGCGCAGCCGGACGGGCTGGGCGCTGTCGGTCACCTCGATCACCGTGTCGTCGAGCGCCACCTCGGCCACCTGTCCGTCGCCCATGTGCAACGAGAAGGGACGGCGCCGCGTCCGTACTTCGAGCACCTGGCGCAGCGGGCGGCTTCCTGCCAGGGCGTGCAGGCGACGCCCCACCGGTCCGTCCGCCCCCAGGGCGGCCACCCCGTCGGTGGGCAACGGTTCGGTCACCTCCAGGCGTCGTCGCAGGCCGCCCGTGGCGGGGCTCGAGTCTTTGAGCGTGACCTCGGCCCCACCGGCTCGGCGGCGGACGCGCAGCACGAACCCTGAGCGGCCGATGCGCCAGTCAGCGGTGTCGAGATAGGCGTCGACGAGGCGTCGCGCCGCCAGGGGCCGCGCCCTCAGGCCGTTGACTGCCGGCTCGAGCTCCTGGGGCCCCCCCAGGCCGGCACCGGAGGCGATGTCGCCCAGCCAACGCTCCACGGGACGCAGGTCGAGTGCGTCGAATTGCCACTCGATCTCGACATCGGAGGGGGCAGGTCCCGGGCCCGGCACCCGGGCAAGGCTACCGTCCGAGGATCCTGCCGTCTCGGGGGTCGGGGATCCCCGAATGCGCCGGGTGCCGACGGTAGTTTCCGGGACGTGGCGCGTCCCGTGATCCGCTCGCTACCCGAGCGCCGTCAAGAAGCGCTTTCCACGGTGCGCGCCGCCGGCGGCATCCTGCTGCGCCCGGCCGGCAGGGAGCGATTCGAGGTGGCCTGCATCCACCGTCCCGGGCGTGACGACTGGTCGCTGCCCAAGGGCAAGCTCGAGCCCGGCGAGTCCTTCGAGGAGTGCGCACGCCGAGAGGTGCGGGAAGAGACCGGTTACGACTGCGTGCTCGGGCTTTTCGCCGGGTGCACCGAGTATCTCGACCGCCGGGGCCGGCCCAAGGTGGTGGCCTACTGGTACATGGACCCGGCGCAGGGAGCGAGCTTCAGCGAGCCCGCACTCATGAGCGTCGAGGAAGTCGACGAGGTGCGGTGGATCGAGCTGGCCGTCGCTCGCCGCGCCCTCACCCACGCCCACGACCGGGACCTGCTGTCGCGGGTGGGTAGCGAAACCGTCGCCCTGTTCGGCTGAGGGC
>DMNK01000069.1:22261-26967 GCA_003453695.1 Acidimicrobiaceae bacterium
CGGAGGGTCCTCGTTATGGTTATCTCACGGAGCGGACTCAGCTAACCGCTTAAAGTGATCAGGGTGGGGGGCCAACGTGATCATTCAGGGGGACTCGGAGGACAACGGTTTTGAGCCGGTCGCCGCGACCGGCTCTCTGAGCCAGATCACGGGCGGCGCCGAGGTCGGTGCGGTGCACCTCGCCTCGAGCGACAGGGTGCTCCCGGGCGTGATCGCCAGGGCTGCCAACTCGGGCACGCCCTTCTCGTTGGTGGTGGCGCGACCGGGGCCGGCGGCCTCGCCGGGCCATCCGACCGGCACTCCGTCGGCCGGGCAGGTGGCGGACCTGGCGGCAGCCTTGTCGGTATCGCTGGGACCGAGCCAGGAGCTGCTGGAGGCCGGGCCCCATCACCTGGCCGTGGTCGTCCCGGGCAATCCCGCCACCGGGCGCCGGCAGGCCGTTCTGCTCATGCAGCGGGCCGCCGGTGCCGGCGCTCCGCTCTTCACCTGGGCCGCCGCCCGCTACCCGCGCGACGCCACCACCGCTGACCGTCTCGTCGATGTCGGTCGGCGCCGGGTGGACGGCGTCGAGGTCGCCGGCGACCGGTCCATCGGCGCCGCCTCGGGGAGCGGTTCCCACCGGCGGGCGGGGGCCATCTGGGCCGGTGTCGCCGCCGCCGCCGCCCTGGTCGCTGCGCTCGCCTTGGGACTGCACGGTTCAGGGGGCCCGGCCCGTCCGGGCTCGGGTGCGAGCGGAGGCGGCCAGCCCGGCACCAGTTCGTCGGGACACCCCGGCGGGTCCGTCGGCGGGAGCGCCGACCTCTCGTCTGGTGTTGGGTCCACGTTCCCGGGCTCGGGCAGCGGTTCGGGACAGCCTGGGTCCCATGGCAGCTCGTCGGGGTCGGGGGGCGCGACGGGCACATCGGGGGGTACACCCGGGGGCTCTCAGGGGACGTCCGGAGGGACCACCGGCTCGGGCGGCGGGAGCGGTGGGTCGACCACCGGGGGAGGCGGCAACTCGACCGGCTCGGGTGGCACCACGCCGACCGGCAACGGAGGCAACTCCGGCTCCGGATCGGGCCTGGTCGGCGGTCTGACCTCCGATCTGGGCAACACGGTCTCTGGGGTCGCCAACACCGTCTCCGGGGCGGGCAACACCGTCTCCGGGGTGGGCAACACCATCTCCGGCTCCGGGAGCACCGGGAGCGGCCTCCTCGGCCCGGGCTCCGGCTCGACGGGGTCGGGCACCACGGGCACGAGCGGCACCACCAGCACCGGGACGACGGGGACCACGGGATCGGGCACCAACCAGTGCAGTGGACTGCTGAACACGCTGACCTGCACGGTCAACGGCGTCGTGGGCGGCTGACCCTCGGCTCCACCGCCCATTGAAGGGCCTCTGACCGCTTCGGGGACCTCAGGCTGAAGCGGCAGCCGCGGTAGCCGGGTTCCTATTCCTCGAGACCGCGCCGCCGTAGTCTGACTGGCCATGGAACCGGAGGGGCTTCCCCCGGGGCCGGCCACGCTCGACACGGACACGGTGGCCCCCTCGGCCGGGCCGTGGCATCCCATCGTGCATGTGCGTTCGCTGCTGCGGCCTCTGGCGGTACGCGACTACCGCCTCTTGTGGTTGGCTCAGGTCGCCAGCGAGCTAGGCGACTGGGCCACCCGTCTGGCCCTCATCCTTCTCGTCTACCACCAGACGCATTCGGCGGTGCTGAGTGCCACCGTGGTGACGGTTTCGGTGGCCTCATGGGTCGGTCTCGGCCAGGTGCTCACCACGGTCGTCGACAACTTCCCCCGCCGTACGGTCATGATCGGGGCCGACCTGGCCCGTGCCGCCATCTTCTGCATCCTGGTGGTCCCTGTCCCTCTAGCGGTGATCTTCGCCGCCGCCTTTCTCTCGGGCTTGTTCACCGTCCCCTTCGAGTCGGCCCGGCACGCCATTCGCGTCGAGATCACCGACGACAGCCGCCTGGGCGGCGCCATCACCCTGTTCCTGATCACCGCCCAGGTGACCACCATGGCCGGGTTCGCCCTGGGCGGTGCGCTCGTCGCCCTGGTAGGCGCCCGCGCCACCTTTGCCGTGAACGCGGCGAGCTTCTTGGCGTCAGCGATCTTCGTGGCCGGCATCCGCACGAAGTCGACCGGCCGAGCCCGGGGGACAAGGAGTCACGGCTACCTGTCCGCTGCTTTTCGCTTCGTGTCCGGTGATCCCGTCCTGCGATGGTGCACGACCCTGTCGCTCACGAGTGCCTTTGCGGGCATGGGCGTCGAGGCCATCGCCGCCCCCTACGGCCACGGACATGCCGGTGAAGTGACCCTGCTTGCCGTCGCCGTGCCCGTGGGCATCGTCATCGCCGGAGCGGTGGCTCCTCACTCGGGGCAACCCCGCCGCCTGCTGCGCGCTGCCGGGCTGGTACCGGTGATCGGGGGAGGGCTGGGCGCTTTGGTGTTCGCCTCGGGACCGGGCGTGGTGATGGGCGTCATCGGCTTCGCCCTGGCCGGGGTGGCGGTGTGTGTGACCGTGCCGGCCAGCCCCGTAGTAGCGAGAAGACTCGAGTCCGCCTTCCGGGCCCCGGCCTTCAGCCTCCTGAACGGAGCCAACTTCGGCGGCCAGGCGGCCGGTGCTGCCGTGGGTGGCTTGCTGGCCGGCATCTTCGGAGCCAGGCCCACGTGCGTCGCCGCGTGCGCTGCTCTGGCCCTTGTCGGGCTCGCTGCGTCGGTCAGATTGCCCGATCCCTCCGTGCCGCCCGTCGTTCCCGTCGTTCGCTCGCCGAAGCATCTGCGATCGTCCGGTTTGCGGGCCGGCGCTCTCGAGAACAGAGCACGCGGCTGATCAGAATGAGAAGAAGGGCAGCCCCGGACCGGGCTGCCCTCTTCTCTGTCTCGAGTTGTGATCCGCCTAACGGATCAGATCACGTGATCCGGCTAGCGGATCAACCCCAGGACTGACCAGCCATTGCATTCTCTCCCTGGTTGTGCCGGGGGGCGTCCGGCGGAATCATCCACACCCACATGTCGGACTGTATTCATGTGGCTGTCGTGAGTACAGAGGCCGGTGTTCGGATGTTGTCCGCCTGTTTGCCCGATCACGCTGGCGCGCAGTGGCAGTCTCATCACGCATTGCGGTGGCGGTCATTGCATCCGTCAGTAGTTGATGCCGAGTGGAGCGAGGCGGGCATCGTCAGCGCAATCAGTGACGGTCTCAATCGTTCAAGTGGTCGAATTTCGCGGCCAGAGTTCACCAAAATTTTTTTTGGTGACATAGCGCGACCGGTATGTTCCGGAGCCGATCGGCTCGGGGGCGACGTCCGTTTCGGCCCGAGGCGGCTGATAATCCGGGCATGCTCGGGCTGCTGGGGATCGGCTTCGTCGCCGGTCTCGTGGCCGGGATCTCCCCGTGCATCCTTCCCGTCCTCCCCGTGGTCCTGGTGGCGGGGGCCACCGACCCCGAGGCCGGCACGGCCCGCCGGCGACCCGGCGCCGTCGTCGCCGGATTGATCCTGAGCTTCAGCGCCGTGACCCTCGGTGGGTCGGCGCTGCTCAGCGCCCTGGGGCTCCCCCAGGACTTCCTGCGCGACTCCGGCGTCGTGGTCCTGGGTCTCTTCGGTCTGGGGCTGCTCGTGCCGCAGGTGGGAGAGCTCCTCGAACGGCCCTTCAGCCGCATCCGGTTCCGCCAGCCCAAGGGCCAGGGGGCGGGATTCGTCCTCGGCCTCGGGTTGGGCGCGGTCTTCGTGCCCTGCGCCGGTCCCGTGCTGGCCGCCATCTCGGTTATCGGGGCCACCCGGCACGTGGGCGCCGAAGCGGCCTTCCTCACCCTGTTCTTCGCCGCCGGCGCCGCTGTGCCGCTGCTGTTCGTGGCCCTGGCAGGCGACGGCCTGGTCCGCAGGGTGGCGGTCCTGCGGGAGCGGGCCCCGGTCATCCGGATCACCAGCGGCGTCGTGCTCGTCGCCATGGCCCTCGTCATCGGGCTCAACCTGACCGACGGGCTGCAGCGATCCGTTCCCGGGTACACGAGCACCCTGCAGCGCGACGTCGAGGGCACCGCCTTCGCCACGCACCAGCTCACCGCCCTCAAGGGCACGGGAGGCGGCAGCTTCAGCGCCTGCAAGGCCGGCCAGAGGACCCTCGAGGAGTGTGGCGCCGCCCCCGGCTTCCAGCACATCACCGCCTGGCTCAACACCCCGGGGGACCACCCCCTCGCCCTGCAGTCGTTGCGCGGCCGGGTGGTCCTCGTCGACTTCTGGACCTACTCGTGCATCAACTGCCAGCGGGCGCTGCCCCACGTGGAGGCGTGGGACCGGCTGTACGGATCTGACGGGCTCGTCGTGGTGGGCGTGCACACACCGGAATTCGCCTTCGAACACGTGGTGTCGAACGTCGCCGCCTGGGCGACGCAGCTCGGCGTGCGCTACCCGGTCGCCGTCGACGACGACTACGGCACGTGGAACGCCTACGACAACCAGTACTGGCCCGCCGACTACCTGGTCGACGCCAAGGGAGACGTACGCCACGTCTCCTTCGGTGAAGGCGGGTACGGCCAGACCGAGTCCCTCATCCGCAGCCTGCTCGTGGACGCCCGTCCCGGCATCGTGCTGCCTCGTCCCAGCGACGTGCCCGACCGCACCCCCACCGAAGCCATGAACCCGGAGACCTACCTCGGGTACGAACGCCTGCAGTACCTCGTCGGGGCCACGCCCGTCCCCAACCGGGCGGCCACCTAC
>DMNK01000069.1:27191-30773 GCA_003453695.1 Acidimicrobiaceae bacterium
CGGCGGGCAGCGACGCCAAGCTGGAGATCGGCATCGAGGCCATGGACGTGTACCTGGTGCTCGGCGGGACCGGCACCGTGACCGTGGCGCTCAACGGCGCGCCGTCGAGGACGATCGCGGTGAGCGGGGTGCCGGGGCTCTACACCTTGGTGAGCGCGCCGTCGGTGACGGCGGGCACCCTGGAACTGTCGTTCACCCCGGGTGTGCAGGCCTACGACTTCACCTTCGGCTGAGCGCCGGCATCCGGCCTGGCCGGCCTGGTCGGGCGCTTCCTCAGTGGAAGGGAAGCTGGCCGTAGGTGCTGCACAAGCCGAAGGCTTCGATGAGCACGAAGGCACCGACCACGGCCAGCACCACGAGTCGTCCCACCCGGCCCATGTGCCGGCGCGCCACCGGCGCCATGTACCAATCTGGCAGCGGCGATTCATGGGTGCCGAGGTACCGATCGATCGGGACGGCGTCGGGATGCAGGGGCGCGTCCGGGTCGGCGGCGAGGGCCAAGGCGGTGAGCTCGGCCTCGCTGAGCTCGTCGTAGCTCAGTTCGCCGTCGCTGAGCCCGTCACCGCGGAGCTCGTCATCGCCGACCTCCTCGTCGAAGAGATCGCCATCGAAGACCGAACCCACGTCTCGAGCCTACCTTCGACGTCCGATGCCACAATGAGGCGGTGCCGCAGCCCGGTCGCATCGTCATCTTGAACGGCACCTCGAGCGCCGGCAAGACCACGCTGGCCCGTGCCTTTCGTGACGACCGGGCGGCGGCCGGGGAGTGCTGGCTCGTGATCGCCCTCGACGACTACTTCTGGTTGCTCCCCCACCAGTGGTTCAGAGGCGGAGGTCACCACGGCCCCTTCAGCGAAGCAGGGGTGTGGCTGGAGCCCTCGGAGGAGGGGCCGATCCTCCGCCTCGGCGAGCTCGGCCGCAGGCTCTTCGCCGCCTACCGCCGGACGGCAGCGCTGTGGGCGCACGCTGGCTTCGACGTGGTCGTCGACGACGTCGCCTTTGACGAGGAGGCGGTGCGCGACTGGCACGACGCGCTCGACGGTCTGGCCGTCACGTGGGTGGCGGTGCAGTGCGAGCCAGAGGTCGCCGATCGGCGCGAACGGGAACGGGGAGACCGGATGATCGGAATGGCACGGGCGCTGTCGGGCGTGCACCGCTGTGCACCGAGCGATCTCGTCGTCGACACCACCGAGCTGCCCGTGGCCGAGGCCACGCGCCGGCTCGTCGCCGCCGTCTCGGGGGCCGTTCCGGACGGCGCTCCCGTTTCGTCCTAGCGGGCTTCACCGGCGGTCACCGAGCCCTCACCGTCGGTTGCCCGGTCGTGGCCGACCGGCTACCGTCGGGGCGCCTCGGCACGAACGCCGAGGTGGTGCCAGTCCAGCGAAGACCGGTGAGACTCCGGCGCTGTCCCGCAACGGTACTGCCCCCCTTGAGGGGCGAGCCCGGACGCCTGGCTCGTGCCGACGAATCCAGTCCTCGGAGGAAGGGCGGTTCGATGAGTGTCGACCTACCGGCGGCCCCGGCCGCCGCCCGAGACGGCGGGGAAGCCGTCGAGGTCGACCACCTCCTCTCTTCGCTTTCCGTCGACCGGGTGGCCCGGGCCCGGGTGCCCATGCTCGTGGCGTCGGGCCTCCTCATTGCCGCCGTGCTGGTCGGGGTGTCCGTGGGACCCGTGGACGTCCCACCCGTCGCCGTGGTGGGCACCCTTCTCGCCCACCTCGGCCTGGCCCATCCGCACGTGTCGGCCGTCGACCAGGCCATCGTGTGGCAGCTGCGGCTGCCCCGCGTGGTGCTGGCCTGTCTGGTGGGAGCCATGCTGGCCGCCGGGGGAGCCGCCTACCAAGGGGTGTTCCGCAACCCGCTGGCCGACCCCTATCTCCTCGGGGTGGCGGCCGGTGCGGGGCTCGGCGCCACGGTGGTCATCATCTCGGGCCACTACGCCTCGCAGGTGCTGCCCATCGCCGCCTTCGTCGGTGCGGTGGGCGCGGTGGCGCTCACCTACCTGCTCGGCGCCACCGGTGACGTGCGCGACTCCAGCCGGTCCATCGTGCTGGCCGGCGTGGCGGTGGCGGCTCTGCTCACCGCCATACAGACCTACCTGCAGCAGCAGCACGCTCCCGAGATCCAGCAGGTCTACAACTGGCTCCTGGGAAGCCTGTCGGTCGCCAACTGGACCGACGTGTGGCTCATCCTCCCCTACGTCGTGGTGAGCGGCGTGTTGCTGGTGGCGCACCGCCGCGTCCTGGACGTGCTGCGGGTGGGTGAGGACGAGGCACGCGCCCTCGGGATCAATCCCGAGCGCACCCGGGTGCTCGTGGTGGGAGCCGCCACGCTGGGCACCGCCGCGGCGGTGTCGGTGAGCGGGCTCATCGGGTTCGTGGGCATCATCGTCCCTCACACCGTGCGGCTGGCGGCGAGCAGCAGCTACCGCGTGGTCCTCCCGGTGTCGATGGTCGCCGGGGGCGCCTTCCTCGTGCTGGCCGATCTCCTGGCCCGCACCGTCGAGGCGCCTGCCGAGGTCCCCATCGGCGTGATCACCGCCTTGGTGGGCGCACCGTTCTTCCTCTTCGTGCTGCGGTCGCGCCGGGGCGGACAGGGGGTGCGATGACCGCCGCCATCGTCCTCGACGACGTCACGGTCCGCTTCGAGTCGACGGTGGCCGTGTCCGGGGTGCAGTCCACGGTGGTGGCGGGCGAATGGGTGGGGCTCGTCGGTGCCAACGGAGCGGGGAAGACGACGCTGCTGCGTGCCATC
The DNA here is from genome assembly GCA_003453695.1 of Acidimicrobiaceae bacterium. GTDB lineage: Bacteria > Actinomycetota > Acidimicrobiia > Acidimicrobiales > UBA8190 > UBA8190. The sequence continues at coordinate 29,946 of DMNK01000069.1, forward strand.
GCCCACCTGGAGCGCCACGACGGGACCGTCCGCGTCGCCGACCGTGACCTCGGTGCGCTTTCGTACCGCCGTCGTGCCCGGCTGGTGGCGTACGTGCCGCAGAAGCCCGAGCTCCCCAGCGACATGTCGGTCATGGAGTACACGCTTCTCGGCCGGACCCCCCATCTCGGCTACTTCGCCAGCGAGACAGGCCGGGACCGCCGCTACTGCCGGCAGTTGCTGGAGCGTCTGGGCATGGCCGCCCTGGGCGACCGGCGCATCTCGACGCTGTCGGGCGGCGAGACCCAGCGCGTGGTGCTGGCCCGGGCCCTGGCCCAGGAGGCGCCCATCGTGCTGCTCGACGAGCCCACCAGCGCCTTGGACCTGGGCCGGCGCGTCGAGGTGCTCGAGCTGGTCGACGAGCTGCGGCGTGAACGGGAGCTCACGGTGGTGAGCGCCCTGCACGACCTCACCCTGGCCGCCGAATTCGCCGACCGCCTCATGCTGCTCGCCGGCGGGGCCCTCGTCGCCTGCGGCTCGCCCACCGACGTGCTGCACGAGTCGGTGCTGGCCGAGCACCTGGGTGCGCCGGTGCGGGTGCTGCAGGCGCCCGATGGCGGCCTCGTGGTCGTGCCGCCGGCGCGCCTGCGCCGCCGGCACGCCGAGACGGGCGTCACCGACGGGGCGAGGAGGCACCATGCCTGAGGCACGGACGCCCATCCCGCGACAGCAAGAAAAGACGCACAAGCGCCGCGTCGACTCGATCGTCCTCGTCAACACCGGCGACGGCAAGGGCAAGTCCTCGGCCGCCTTCGGCGTCATGGGGCGGGGCTGGGCCCGGGGCTGGCG
>DMNK01000001.1 GCA_003453695.1 Acidimicrobiaceae bacterium
GATCCGCGGGCCATGGCCCGGTTCTGGGACGAGGCGATGGACTGGACCCTGCACGAGGTGACCGGCGATCACGCGGTGCTGCGCTCCGCCAAGGGTGTCGGACCGTATCTCCAGTTCCTCCGCACGCCCGAAACGAAGACCGTGAAGAACCGCGTCCATCTCGACCTCCGGCCCTACCCCGGTGACGATCAAGCGGCGGAGGTGGCCCGGCTGCGAGCACTCGGCGCCACCGACATCGACCTCGAGGAGCTGGACGAGGCGGTCCGGCAGATCGCCCTCGGCGAGAACGTGACGGTGTTCCACGGCTTCGGCGCCGCAGGCATGGACGGGATCACGGAGGCGACCTCCCATCCGCCCATCCCCATCGAAACCGACATGGAGAAGTATCCGAACGTGGTGGCCCGGGCGACCGACGTCTTGCGACGGGCCGGGATCGAGGGGCCCTACGGGCTGGCCATCGGCCCCGAGCTCTACACCGGCATCGGGGAGACCACCGAACACGGCGGGTACCTCCTCTTCGACCACCTCCGCCAGTTGCTGGGGGGACCACTGGTGTGGGCGCCGGGCGTCCGGGGTGGCATCGTGCTCAGCCTGCGCGGCGGGGACTTCGTCCTCGAATGCGGACAGGACCTGTCCATCGGCTACCAGAGCCACGACGCCGAGGTGGTGCGTCTGTACCTGGAGGAGAGCGTGAGCTTCCGCGTCATCGAGCCCGACGCCGCCGTGGCGCTGGTGCCGAAAGCCTGACAACCTGTCCACCGGCGATGGGGCTCGCCGTCAACCGCAGGGCGACCTGCTGATGGCTCCTACCTGCTGTAGGCGAATTCGCAGGAGGAGCCGATGCGTGGGTTGTGGGTGGGAGTCGCCGGGTTCTTCGGCGCGATGTCCCGGTACTGGCTCGACGGGTGGGTCACCCGCCTGGCCGGAGGCGGGTTTCCGTGGGGCACGCTCGCCGTCAACATCTCGGGCTGCTTCGTCATCGGGTTGCTGACGACGGTGCTGACCGAGCGAATCCTTCCCCATCCGACCGTGCGGGTGGCCGTCACCGTGGGTTTCGTCGGCGCCTACACCACCTTCTCCACCTTCGCCTACGAGTCGCTCCGCCAGATCCAAGACGGCGCCCTCGGGCTGGCCGTGGCCAACGTCGTGGGCTCTGTGGTGATCGGCGTGGCGGCGGCCTGGCTCGGTGTGGTCGCCGGGAGAGCGCTGTGAGGCTCGGCGGCGAGGGGAAGCTGCTCCGCATCTTCATCGGCGAGTCCGACACGTGGCACGGAAAGCCCCTCTACCAGGCCATCGTCGAGCATCTGCGGGGCGAGGGCATCGCCGGGGCCACGGTCCTCCGGGCCATGGAGGGCTTCGGCGCCAAGAGCCACCTCCACACCACCCGCTTGCTGCGTCTGTCCGAGGACCTGCCCCTCGTCATCGAGGTCGTGGACACCGAGGACAACATCAACCGGGTGCTCCCCGCTCTCGACGAGATGATGGCGGACGGCCTGGTCACCCTGGAGCGCGTCGAGGTCATCACCTACCGCGCCGAAGGCCCCTCGTCGTGACGTGACGATTCCATGGTCTCGGACAATTGGCGCGCTCGAGGTGTCATACCGGCGGATCGGGCAATAGGTTCTTGCTCGTGCGGATGCCGTGGCGGAGTGCGGCGAGGGGTGGCGACCTAGAAGGACGCCTCACCTGGTCCCGCGCCGAGGTGGAGGGCCGTCCGGCCAGCTACGGCGTGGGGGGCCCCGCCGGGTTGTCGGTGGTCTTCCTCCACGGTTGGGGACTGGGGAGCCACACCTACAAGCGCGCCATCAACCGCCTCATGGCCCGAGGGTGCCGGGTGTACGCCCCTGCGCTTCCGTCCTTCGGCGGCACCGCCGATCTCCCCGGCGAGCAGATGAACATCTCCGGTTACGCCGACTGGGTGGCGTCCTTCATGGACAGCGTCGGCATCGATGAGCCCGTGCTGTTGATCGGCCATTCCTTCGGCGGCGGCGTGGCCGTCACGGTGGCGGATCGTCATCCGGACCGGGTGTCCTATCTGGTCCTGCTCAACGCCGTCGGCGGGCTGTCGGGACGGCCCCCCTGGGCGTGGGTGACGGCGTTCGGCCGTGAGATGTGGCCGGCTCGGCACGTCGTGGAGCTGGTCGAGGCGGTCCGCCAGGACGTCATGGCCAACGTGGTGCGCAATCCGCTCGGCATGATGCGGGCCGCCCGGCTGGCACAGCAGGCCGACCTGCGGGAGGAACTGACCTCGTTGCGCAACAGTGGGATGCCCGTGCTCGTGCTCACCAGCGAACACGACGCAGTGATCCCACGCGGGGCGTTCGATGCCCTGTGCACGGCGGTGGGCACCGCCGGACAGGTGGTATATGGCGGACATTCGTGGCTCCTCGCCGACCCCGATTCCTTCGACGAGGTCCTGGGTGCGTTCGTGGACCTGCAGGTCGCCGAGCACCGCACCACCCGCGCCCCGGGCCGCGCCGCCGAGGTGCGCAAGCTGCTTCGGGGAACCCAGGTGCCGGTGCACGCGGCTCGGTCGATGTTGCGGGGGGCGTCGCCGTTGTGGCTCATGAGCGAGCCGCCCGAGGTGCTGGCTGCCGACGTGGCGCTGTGCTTCCCCAAGCTTGCTCCCGAGGAGGTCCGGGCTGCGGCGAGACCGGTCGAGGGCTCGAAGGCGGTCCGTCTCACCATCGCCGCCGTCGACCGCCGAGGGCTCTTGGCCGACAGCACCGCTGTGCTCGCCGCCAACGGGATCTCGATCAGACGCGCCGCCGCCACATCGTGGCGGCGCCGGCACCTCGCCCTGCAGTCGTTCGTCATCGACAACGGAGCGCAGCTCGACGAGGCGGAATGGCAGTCGCTCGGGGAGGAGTTGCGCAAGATGGTGGAAGTCGGCGTGCCACCGACGACGGTCAATCCGGTGGGGCGGGTCGACGTCGAGGTCCAGGGGAGCGGAGCAGGTCGTTCCCTGATCGAGGTGAAAGGCCCGGACCGGGTCGGGCTGCTGTCGGCGGTGAGCCGGTGCTTCGCCGAGCTCGGCGCCGACATCGAGTCGGTGCACGGCCGCGCCGCCAAGGGCCTGGCGCACGCCACCTTCGTGGTGATCGGGGACTGGGACGCTGAGACGATCGCTCAACGCTTGCTCGCTACGGCCGCGTAGGCTCCGTCAGCCGCCGCCGGGTCGCCGTTGGGATTTTGCCTCTTGCTCCCCCTCTCGGCGTGTGGTTGGTTGACGGCGGGGCTTGTGAGGTGACGAGAATGCAGGTCGCAACGTTTCGGCCGGCTCGACTGGGACGACCCGAAAGGCGCTTCTGCTTCCTCGCCCACGTCAGGGATGCGCGCATCCAATCGCAGATGACCACCCGACGCGCCCGGCAGACGCGGTTGCGCTCGCTCGAGCTTCGCCACAGCTCGAGACGCCTCCGTCGTCTCGCCACCGGGCCGGTTTTCGCACTCGACGTGACGATCACACGGCCTCGCCGGTTCGGCACGGTCCTGGTGGCAGACGACGCTCCCGGCGTCAGGGAGGCGGTTGCCCACCTGCTCAGCCTGGCGGGTCATCGCGTCTTGTTCGCGGAGAACGCCCACGTTGCCATTGACGTCATGCAGAATCATGACGTCGACGTCCTGATCCTGGGCATGAACGTGGTCCAGGTCGACGGCTGGGCAGCCCTCCGAAACCTCCGACCTCCTGTAGCGCAGGTGATCGTCTGTACCGATCAGGAAGCCTCTCCCGGCGACACGCGGGAGTGCTTGGGCGTCCGGCCCTTCAGCATCCTGAGCAAACCGGTCTCCGCGTCGGCCCTGCTGGCGGAGATCGATTGGGCCTTGCTCAACCTCCGGCCGTAACACACGGCGTCGACTGATCGCCGCCGGGATGGCGGGTGGGCACCTCCAACAATGCTCACGCTTCAGCCTGAGCACTCTTGGACGTGGCGGGAATCGAACACACGCCGCCGAGGACCGCGCCTTCTTGACCCTCGACATCACCAACACCACCTTCATCGACGGAGAGGCGCTCAGTTTGTTTGCCTCAGCGAACGCACGGTTCCCAGAGGGATCAAAGTCCGGGGCGCATCGGCGATTGTCGCGAAAGCCTTCTCACTCGCCGACATGGAGCACCTCCTAG
>DMNK01000096.1:0-905 GCA_003453695.1 Acidimicrobiaceae bacterium
TCGGCGACGTCATGAAGGAGTCAGCCGAGATCGCCCTGTCCTACGTGCGCTCGCACGCCGCGGAGCTCGGCATCGCGCCAGACGCCTTCACCGGCAAGCGCTTCCACGTGCACGTGCCGGCGGGAGCGGTGCCCAAGGACGGGCCATCTGCCGGCGTGACCATGGTCAGCGCGCTGGTGAGCCTGCTCACCGGCCGCCCGGTGCGGCCGGTGGTGGGGATGACCGGCGAGGTCACCTTGCAGGGCCGGGTGCTGCCCATCGGCGGGGTCAAGCAGAAGGTCTTGGCCGCCCACCGGGCCGGGCTGCGTCACGTGATCCTGCCCCTTCGCAACGGGCCGGACCTCGAAGACGTGCCAGAAGCCGTGCGCGCCGAGATGGAGGTCACCCTGGCCGAGAAGGTGAGCGACGTCCTCGCCGCCGCCTTGGCCGAGGAGCGCGAGCAACAGCAGCTGCTCGCTTCCTGACGGCCCCGCCGACGCCGACCGGCGACTGAAGGGCCGCCCGCCCTGCTGGTATGGGGCGGGCGGCTTCGCGTCCGTCTTGCCGAACACCAGCGGCGGGTAAGACTCACACATGGCGGCGCCGAACCCGCCCGTCGAGCAACTCCGGGCGCGGGCCTTCACCATCCCCACCGAGGAGCCGGAGTCCGACGGGACCCTCGAGTGGGACTCGACGACCGTCGTGATCGTCGAGGCCGGGAGCGGGGGACGGTGGGGGCTCGGTTACACCTACGGCCACCCGGCAGCGGCTGCCATCGTGAACAGCACCCTGGCCGGCCATGTCGTGGGCGGCTCGGCGCTGTCGGTCGGGGCGAGCTGGGACGCCATGGTCGGCGCCGTCAGGAACATCGGCTGGCCCGGCGTGGCGGCCGGCGCCATCTCGGCGGTGGACGTGGCGCTGTGGGA
>DMNK01000096.1:1086-1734 GCA_003453695.1 Acidimicrobiaceae bacterium
CGCTGTGGGACCTGAAGGCGCGCCTGCTGGAGGTGCCGCTCGTGGCAGCCATCGACACGGTTCGTGACGCCACGCCCCTCTACGGCAGCGGAGGCTTCTGTTCCTTGACCGTCCCCGAGCTGTGCGCCCAGCTGTCCGGGTGGGTCGAACATGGACTGGGCCAGGTCAAGATGAAGGTCGGCCGCCACCCCGAAGACGACCGTCGCCGGGTGGAGGCAGCCCGGCGGGCCATCGGCGACGACGTCGAGTTGTTCGTCGACGCCAACGGCGCCTACACGCGGGCCCAGGCCCTGGCCTGGGCCGAGACGTTCGGCGGCTTCGGGGTGCGATGGCTCGAAGAGCCGGTGAGCTCCGACGACGTGGCCGGTATGGTCATGGTCCGCCAGCGGGCACCGGCCGGCATGGACGTCGCCGCCGGCGAGTACGGCTACACCCCGAGCTACTTCGAGCGCATGCTCGAAGCGCAGGCGGTGCACTGCCTGCAGGCCGATGTCACGAGGTGCGGTGGCATCACCGGGTTCTTGAAGGTGGCGGCGCTGTGCGACGCCCACGGTGTCGACCTGTCCGCCCATTGCGCCCCTCAGGTGAGCGCCCATGCCTGCACGGCCGTGTGGCACCTGCGCCATCTCGAGTACTTCCACGACCACG
>DMNK01000096.1:1920-7148 GCA_003453695.1 Acidimicrobiaceae bacterium
TACTTCCACGACCACGTGCGCATCGAACGCATGCTCTTCGACGGGGTGCTCGAGCCTCAGCCTGGCGGCGTCCTCGTCCCTGACCGGCACCGGCCCGGGCTGGGCCTCGAGCTCAAGGCCGCCGACGCGGCGCGGTGGGCGGCCTGACTTGCCAGACTGACGCACACGGGGACGGGCCGGCGGAGGGACAGGATGCTCTTCATCGAGTACGACGTGCACGAGGACGGGCTCATCGAGCTGATCGCCCTCGTCAACGCCGTCGATGAGGACGGGAGCGACCCCGACGGTGAAGCCTGGATGGCGTGGCGCCGAACCCACGACGACGCCGGCCTGGGCTGTGCGGCGGTATCCGCCGCCGATCTGGCCGCCATGGAGGGGACCGAGGACCCCGACGAACTGCGTGCCATCGTGGAGGCCGTGGTGCTGGCCGACCGCGCCGGCAAGGAGCAGCCCCGGTGAGCACCACCCGCTCGCAGCTGTACAGCCTGGCCCGCGACCTGGGCAACATCGAAGCGGTCGAGCACGGCTATCGCCGGGGCGGGCTGGGCGGGGGCGCTGAGGGCGTGATGGAGCGCCAGGTGAGAAGGGCCATCTACCGCCAGGGGAACCGCCAGATCAACCGCTTGGTACGCGCCATCGGACTCGGCCCCCGGCGGCGCTGAGACAGGGCCTGCTCAGCGAGCGAGGCGGCCGCCTGTCACCAGTACCCGCTGGTAGAAGCCGGCGGGCAGACGCGACACCAGGTCGATGACCTTGGCGTCCGGGCCGATGAGCACCCGGCGCCGGTCGCGGGCCACCGCCTTCAGGATCTGGCGGGCGGCATTCTCGGGGCTCGTGAACGACGATCTCTCGAAACGCCTTACGAGCCGCTCCCGCCCGCCGGCGATGGCGGCCGATTCCTCGTCGACACGGGCGTGGCGGGCGATGTTGGTCCTGATCCCCCCCGGGTGCACCGTCGTGCACGACACGCCGGACCGCTCGATCTCGAGCTCCATGCGCAGGGCGTCGGTGAATCCCCGCACGGCGAACTTGGCGGCGTTGTAGGCCGACTGGGACGGGACACTCAGCAGACCGAACACGCTCGAGATGTTGACGATGTGGCCCTCGCCGGCGGCACGCAGGTGGGGCAGGAACGCCTTGGTCCCGTACACGACCCCCCAGAAGTCCACCGCCATGAGCCACTCGAGATCCTCCACCGACATGGCTTCGACCCCTGCCACCAGAGCCACGCCGGCGTTGTTCACGGCCAGGTTGGCCCGCCCGTGCTCCTCGACGGTGCGATCGGCCCAGGCCTCGACGGCGAGGCGATCGCCGACATCCACTCTCGACGACGTCACCTTGACCCCGAAGCCGTCACAGAGCCCGACCGTCTCCGCCAGACCCAGCTCGTCCACGTCGGCGAGCGACAGATGTGCACCCCGTCCGGCCAGCTCGACAGCCAGGGCCCGGCCGATCCCCGAAGCGGCGCCCGTCACGGCGGCGACCTTGCCCTCGAAACGACGCACCGCTCAGCTCCGGGCCGGTGCGGCCAGCGTCTGGCGATGGCGCTGCTCGGGGGTGGCGACGGCGGGCGGGTTCGAGAAGACCATGGCGTCGTCCTCCACGTTGTGCAGCTTCAAGGCTCGGTAGTCACGGAGATAACTCTGATGCACCTGCCACGGGAACTTCGAACCCTGTTTGGGGAAGAGGTGCGCGGAGCGCTGGATGTATCCCGAGTGCAGCCCCAGGAGCGGCGACCGCACCACCGAATCGTCGGTGTTGACCGGAGTGCACTGACGCCATCCGGCGGCGCGCATGTGGTTGAGCAGCCGGCACACGTAGTCGCACGTGAGGTCGCACTTGAGGGTCCACGAGGCGTTGGTGTAGCCGACGGACATGGCGAAATTGGGCACGCCCTCGAGCATCATGCCCTTGTAGGCCATGCGGCCGGGCAGGTCGACATCTTCGCCGTCCACCGTGATCTGCGCCCCACCGAAGAACTGGAGCTGCAATCCCGTAGCGGTGACGATCACGTCCGCCTCCAGCTCGCCGCCGGACTCGAGGCGGATGCCCGTCGGGGTGAACCGCTCGATCCGGTCGGTGACGACCGATGCCCGGCCTTCGCGGATGGCGGCGAACAGATCCCCGTCCGGCGCGATGCAGAAACGTTCGTCCCAGGGGTTGTAACGGGGGGTGAAGTGCGTGGCGATGTCGTATCCGGGGGGCAGCTCTCGGCGGAGGCCGGAGCGCAGGATCCGCTTCACGAGCTCGGGCCGCCTCTGGCTCACCTGGTAGAAGCCCTGGGTGAACAGGGCGTGGAACCAGCGGATGGCCCCGCCGGCGAGACGGCGGGGAAGAATGCGGCGCAGCAGACGGGCCACCGGGTTCGTCCCGGGCACGGCCGCCACGTAAGTGGGGGAACGCTGGAGCATGACGACGTGCCCGGCGTTCTCGGCCAGGGCCGGGACGAGGGTGATGGCGGTGGAGCCGCTGCCGATCACCACGACCCGTTTGCCGGACACGTCAAGGGCCTCGGGCCACGCCTGGGGGTGCACCAGCGTGCCTTGGAATCGGTCCATGTCCGGGAAGTCGGGCAGGTATCCCTGGTCGTAGCGGTAGTAGCCCGTGCAGGCGAAGAGGAAGCTGCAGGTGAACTGTTCGCTGGCGCCGATGTCACCGCGCTGGACGGTGACGAGCCATCGGGCGTCGGCACTCGACCATTCGGCCCGGACGATGCGGTGACGGAAGCGGATCTTGTCGTCGAGGCCCGACTCGGTGGCGGTGTCCTCGATGTAGCCCAGGATCGACGCCCCGTCGGCGATGACCTTGTCGCTCGTCCAGGGGCGGAAGCGATAGCCCAGGGTGTACATGTCGGAATCGGAGCGGATGCCCGGGTAGCGGAAGAGGTCCCAGGTCCCACCCATGGTGTCACGGGCCTCGAAGATGGCGAAGGTCGCCCAAGGACACTTGTCCTGGATGTAGTGCCCGGCACCGATGCCGGACAGACCTGCCCCCACGATGGCGACGTCGAGGTGTTCCATCGAGCGCGGGTCCTTGTCGCTCAGGCGGCCGAGGCGGCGAGCTTGTCCTTGAGGGCTCCCTCGTCGCCGAACAGCTCTCCCCGCCAATACTCGATGAGCTGGCTGGTGTCGCGATCGTTGGGGTGGAAGCCGGGTCGGTCGTACTCGCACAGCTGGTCCCAGAGTTTCTTGCTCAGAAGCGGCGTGCGCCCGATGCCGGCGATGCTCTGGCGGAGCCTGCCCCGTCGGTAGGTGGCGGGGTCCATGGCCAGCGAGGCCACCAACTCCACTAGTGAGCCGAGCAGGAACAGCACCCTCGTGATCTTCATCGTCCACACGCGCATGCGCTCGGTCCCTCCTACGGCCCGGTACACGTCGAAGGCGACGGCCTTGTGCTCCGACTCCTCGAGAGCGTGCCAGAGGAAGAGGTATCGGACGGCGTCATGGCCGAAGGCCTGGCGGACCTCCTCGTCGGTCATGACGAGCTCGGCCAGAGTGGCGGTGAAGTGCTCGAGGGCGGCGGTGAGGGCCAGGCTCGACTTCTTCGGCAGGAACTTCCATCGAAAGGCCAATCCCGCTTTGGTGATGCGCTCTACGAATTTGGTCGGATAGCCGAGCTCGTCCAGCTTCTCGTTGAAGACGCGGTGTTCTCGGCCGTGGACCGACTCCTGGCCGATGAACCCGGCTACCTGCCGCTTGAGCACCGGGTCGGTGATCTGGTCGCGGTAGTGGCGCACCGAACGCACGAAGAAGTCCTCACCGTCGGGGAAGACCGACGACAGCCCGGCCAGGATGTGGCTCGACAACAGGTCCCCGTCCTGGGCGTAGTGGCGGGGCAGTCCTTCGAGCATCGCCTCGAACGAGATGCGCCTGGTGGTGATGGTGCGGCCGGGGTCACTCGTCTGGGTCTGGGTCATGGACTCGCTCCTGTCGTGACTCGGGGCTCGCCGGGGCTCTCGACGCCCCGGCACCCCCCCAATTTAGAGGATTTGAGGAAATCCATCAAATCCTCAAATCCATGCTAGCGTGGGGGGCGTGGAGGAGCAGGTCGAGACCATGACCAAGGGGGCCCAGACCCGGCTGGCCATCTTGGAGGCGGCCATCGCCCGCTTCGGCCGGGAGGGTTTCCGGGCCACTTCGGTGGCCGACATCGCCCGAGACGCCGGGGTGGGCGCCACGACCGCCTACGCCTACTTTCCCAACAAGGAAGCCTTGTTCCTGGCCGCCATGGACGAGGACGCCGCCGCTGTCATCGAGGAGGGCCTGTCGTCGGTGTGGCGGGACATGCCTCTCCCCGACTGGCGTCAGATCCTTCTCGTCACGCTGATCGAAGCCGTGGACCGGCACCCCTTGGCCCGGCGGCTTCTCGCCGGGTTGGAGCCCGACGTGACGGACCGGGTGCTCGAGATCCCGGCCCTGGCCGAGCTGCGCAAGGCCTGCATCGAGCGCCTGCGGGGCGAGCAGATGGTGGGCAAGGTCCGAGCGGATGTGGACGCCGAGGCTGTCGGCAACGGCCTGGTGGCAATCACGCTCTCGCTGCTCATGTCGATCGTGCAGATCGGCACCCACACCGCCGCCCCGTACGGCAACGACGTCCTCGCCGTGTTCGCGGCCGCCCTCGAGCCTCCGAAGACCTCGGGCTGATTTCGCTCTGGAGGCCCTTGCTCAGAAGGGGAGGATCACGACACGTGTGGCGGTGATGGTGTTGCCGTTGCGGTTGCCCTCCACAAATACGTGGGCGCCTTGGGTCACTGCGCTCGCCGACGCTGACGCGGAACCATTGCTGTAGACGGTCGACGACTGCTCGTCGACCGTCACCGTCTGCCCGGAGCCGGTTGTGACGGTGAAGGAGTTGGTCCCCACGCTGGCCACCGTGCCGGTCACGGCGCCCAATTTGGAGGGATTCCCTCCGAATCCCCCGGGCCCGAAGGGCAAGACGGGGCGCACTTGCGGAGGCAACAGGGGCGCCACGTTGGAAGAACCCGAGGTAGCCAGGCCGACCGACAAGCCGATGACAGTGGCCGCCAACACGGCGGCGACGATCCACGCCACCAGGGCGCTGTCCACCACCCGGCTCACCCAACCACCCCCGGCGCCGGCAGGCATCGGCGGCGCCATGGTGGGCGGGTATCCGGCCGGCATCCCCTGGGGACCGGCGACACCGGCCGGGGGCGGGTAGTAACCCGGTGGCGCATACCCGTAGCCGGGTGGCGGCCCGTAGCCGGGTGG
>DMNK01000096.1:7353-8915 GCA_003453695.1 Acidimicrobiaceae bacterium
CGTAGGGCGGGGGCGGTGGCCCATATCCGGGCGCAGCGTAGGGACCAGGCGCGGTCCCGTAGCCGGGGTACGGGCCGGCTCCGTACCCAGGCGGGTACGGCGTGTAACCAGGGGGATAGGGTGCGGCAGCGGGCACCTCCGCCGTCGGTGGCACCGCCGACGGTTCCCCTGGGGGCGCCGGTTCCGGAGTCTCGGGGTCGCTCCCGCTTTCGGCCGTTGTTTCCTGTTCTTCCGTCACCGTTCCATGGTGGCAGCGTGAGGCCCAGTACGGGCTGAGAAGAGCATGTGGACTTCCTGAGAAACGCCTGGCTCCATAGGCTGCCTGCCCGTGGCAGGCATGACGAGCCGCCCGGACGCCGTGGAGACGTTCGCCGAAGCGGCCCAGTGGTTCGGGGGTCTCGTACTGGGTCTGCGTATGGATCAGCTCGGCGGCCCCGGCTTGGGTGATTGGAACCTCAGGCAGCTCGTCGCCCACGGTGGACGGGCACTTGTGACCACGGAGGAATACCTGCGTGCCCGAGTATCGGCGGAGACCGAAGTCCACGACGAGGACCCCATCGCAAGCGCCGGAAGCTACTTCCTCTCGGCCCATGACAATCCGTCGCTGCACCGAGCCGTCGCTGAGCGTGGGAGGGCCGAGGCGGAGCGGCTGGGTGACGACCTGCTCGCCGAGGTGGCGGGGATGGTCGAGCGGGTGACCATGGCCGTTCGCCAAGCACCGGAGAGCGCCGTGTTCGAGACGCGACTCGGGACCGTGGGTTTCTCGACCTATCTGTGCACGCGCACGGTGGAGCTGGTCGTGCACGGCATCGATGTGGCGGACGCCGCCGGCTTGGCGGCCGACGTCCCGGCCCGGTCGGCGGGCACGACCGTTGCCGTCCTGGCGGAGCTGGCTCGCCAGCGAGGTGAGGCCGTGCCCGTCATCGCCGCCTTGTCCGGGCGGCGCCGTCTGCCCGAGAGATTCGGGCTCTTCACCTGAGGCCCACGCCAGCGCGCCAGCGACGAGGGCTTCGGCGTTGCGGCGATGTGCACGGCCTTCCCCTAAGGTGCCGGTGGGAGGGGACGTGGCCACCGACATCACGATCTACATGACCGACCAGCCCGGCGAGCTCGGCAGGGTGGCGCAGGCGCTCGCCGATCGGGGCGTCAACATCGACGGATTCTGCGCTGTCATCGGCGGAGGAGGCATGGGAGAGATCCACGTCTTGGTCGATGACGACGAAGGGGCGTTTCGGGCCCTGGCCGACGCCGCCATCGAGGTGGCCTCGGAACAGGAGGTCGCCGTGGTCGACGTCGACGAGGACAGACCCGGCGTCCTCGCCGAGCTCAGCCGCCGTCTCGGCGAGGCGGAGGTCAACATCACGCTCGCCTACCTGGCCACAGGGACGAGGCTGGTGTTCGCCGCCAACGACCCGACCACGGTACGGAGGTTGCTCGACGGGCTGTAGGGGTGCTGGGGCACGGCCGGAGCCCAGCCTCTAACCTCCCGGCAAAAGGAGGTTCCCGTGTCCAAGACCGCCTCCCCACCTCCTCCCCCCCGCCAGGCCGGGCCCCCCCCCCCC
>DMNK01000096.1:9084-9475 GCA_003453695.1 Acidimicrobiaceae bacterium
CCCCCGCCCCCCCTCCCCCGCCGGCGTGGCGGCACTGGTTGTGGTTCGCCGCCATCGGGCTCTTCGTGGTGCTGTACCTCGTCCTTCCCGCCACCAGGGTCAGCCAGCCCGTCAGCTTGAACTACACCCAGTTCGTCAACGACACGAAGGCCAAGGACATCAAGACCGTCACGATCAACTCCGACGGCACTGCCCAAGGAACCTTGAAGAGCGGCAAGCAGTACACGACCGTCATCCCGCTGTCACTGGCGGGCTCGTCGCTGCTCAACACGCTCGAGGCCAACAACGTGAAGATCCAGGCCAATCCGCCCGGGAGCTCGTTCGGATCCGAGGTGCTGACCTGGATCATCCTGCTCTTGCCCTTCGCCTTCTTCGGTTACCTCTGGTACCG
>DMNK01000134.1 GCA_003453695.1 Acidimicrobiaceae bacterium
GGATGGCCCACATATCACGCATACTCGGACGGTTAGCTCCAAGCAAGCATGATGGGGCGATGGCCATGGCCCGAGGGAGCTTCTTCCCTGTAGCGATCCTGTCGTGCGGACTTGTTGTCGTGAGCTGTAGCACCTCCACAGCCAACCAGCAGGTTGTCCTACATCCGCATCCGGCCGTCACAAGGCTGGCCTCCGTTGCGTGCTTTGGATCACGCTGCCTGACTTTCGGATCGGGCTACGGACGCTCTTTTGCTTTCGTCAGTCAGAATGGGGGCGAGCGGTGGGCACAGCTACCGCTACCCGAGGCATCTCAGGTCACGGACCTGTCCTGTCCTCAGCAGGACGCCTGCTGGGTTACGGGGAGTACGAACTCGCCAAGCCGTCCCAACGTCCTGCTTTTGAGCCACGACTTCGGTAGTACGTTTACATCGGAAGCAGTGCCGTCTGACGTGCAGGTCTTCAGCTCAGTCGCCTGCTCAAGTCGATCCACATGTGTCGCAGCCGGGCTGACCGCACCCACATCGCCAAGTGCACCCTCAGCGAGAGGCGTTACATGGCGAACTAGTGACTCGGGCGATCATTGGAGCGAGGACTATCTCCCTGGTTCGTTCATTTCGCTGGATTCTTTGGACTGTGTGAATGCGATGGCTTGCGTCATCGGCGGAAGCATCCCAGTTGCCGGAAGCGTTGACAGTGTTCCAACCCTCCTCTTCACCACAGATGGAGGTGTGACCTGGACGCCTTCCCAGGTTCCGTCTGCGTTGAGTTACGAGAACGGAGCAGTCCACCAGGTCGAGTGTTTGAGTGCGAGCGATTGTCTGGCCCTTGCACTGACGGCGGCTTCGGCGGACCGATTCCCCCCGCCGGGCATCTATACCAGTGAGCCAGAGTTCCTCGCCTCCAGCGACGGAGGACAGAATTGGAGCCGTTCGCCAAGCAGCCTCGCTGGTGAGCAACCGTCCGCCTTTACTTGCGTTGCGGCCCAGCGATGTGTTGCCGCCGTGGCGAGCGGCTTCGTGGAATCGACCGACGGTGGCGTCAGTTGGAAAGCTTGGGGGAGCGCAGGACAACAGTTGGGCGGGGTCTTCGACATTGCATGCCCGAATGCGAGTGATTGTGTGGCCACCGGCGACAAATCAGGAAAGTCCGCAACCGGACTTCCGCTCCTGTCCCCGAGGATTGCAACGACCGCAACCGGCGCTAGCGGGTGGCATGTGACCCTGTCCGATTAGGGCAGTCTGCCTGCCCGGTACGTGCCGATGCTTCGCCCTTCGGCCACCTCGATTCCCGTCCTATAACGACGGCCTCCGATGGTTTGCGGTAGACCCTGGCAGAAGCCCGCCCGCTACGGCGCCAGTTGCTCATCATGGGTCGGTTGTGCGGCTACGACGCAGCTCGCGGCTTGGCCCAGCGACGGGTCGATCATTGTCGTCACCTTCCAAGTGCCGTTGCCCCCAATCGGGGGCGATGCTCCGGCAGATGACAGTCCGACCGTAATCCCCTGGGGATAACCGGGCCTAGGGCCGGTGAACACATACAGCTCGACGATATCTCCATACCGGTTGTACACGTTCGGAGCGAATCCACCTTCATAGGAGCCCTGAGCAGTGACCGTCGTGCCTCTCAATGTGCACGAGCTTGGAACCAAGATTGACGACGATGGGCCGTTGTTGCCAGCGGCGTGCATCTCGCCGTCAGATTGCACCGATATGGGCAGCTCAACGCCAGGTGAGGTGCTCGTTGGGGCAGACGTCGTGGTGGCGAACGTTGTGGTCGTCGAGCCAGATGCGCCGTTTGGCCCGCTGCAGGCAGCAAGGGTTCCCCCGCTCACGATTGCAAAGCCAAGTGCCACACTGGGAACCGTCCTCACCCCAACCGCCCGACCTCTGCTCGCATCGCCATAGAGAGCTTGCCACTGCCGCCCGCTAAGTGGCCGTTCTCGGATACCGGGCTCCGATGGTCGAGTACTCGAAGCTCCCGCCCGCGATATCGGGTCGGCCTGACCCCGCTGGGGCCTGGTCCAATGACCTGGCCCAGCCAGGCGACCACCTGCATTTCCGGCGGGTGGTGCAAGCTCTCCTGACGGGCACTCTGCGTTCGCTGCGAGCGATTCGAAGACTTGGCCGCGCTAGGGAGTCGCGTCGTCGCTTGGTAGCTTCGAGATCGTGAGTGGCGAGCGCGAGCCGGTGGCCTTCGAGGTGTACGAACGTGGTGTGTATTTGCACGGCACGAAGGCAGACCTTGCCGTGGGCGGGATGCTGGTCCCTGGGCGCGAATCGAACTTCGAAGTGGGCCGGGTGATGAACTACGTCTACTTCACGGCGACGCTCGACGCCGCGACCTGGGGAGCCGAACTCGCCTTGGGCGATGGTCGCGGGCGAATCTACGTGGTCGAGCCGACAGGTGAGTTCGAAGACGACCCCAATGTGACCAACAAGAGGTTTCCCGGGAATCCCACGCAGTCGTTCCGTAGCCGCGAGCCGGTGCGCGTTGTCGGTGAGATTGTCGACTGGGTCGGACATTCACCTGAGAAGTTGGCAGCAATGCGCGATGGCATACATCGGATTGGACGGGGACAGATCGAGGACTGAGGAATCGACCCCGATCAGTCAATCTGATCGACCGGGATGTG
>DMNK01000083.1:0-12168 GCA_003453695.1 Acidimicrobiaceae bacterium
GTGGCCTCGCTGCCGGGTGTGCAGCTCCAGGAGAACGGGGCGCCCACCGTGTTCGTGGAGGGCGCAGGGGGGACTCTGCTCAACTTCTGGTACGTCCCCCAGAGCGGATCGTGGAGTGAAGGCACGGTGACGGGTGGAGGTGCTGGCTCGGCCCCCTCGGTGCAGTTGCAGCCGGCCAACGGCGAGCCCACCGTGTTCGTCCGGGGCAGTAGCGGGTCATTGTTCAACTACTGGTACATCCCCTTCGGCGGGTCGTGGGGAGCGGCCACGGTGGCGTCGGGCGGGGTCGCCTCCCAGCCGGCGGTACAGCTCCAGCCCGCCAACGGGGCGCCGACCCTCTTCGTCGTGACGGCCGGCGGCGCCGTGCTCAACTACTGGTACATCCCCCAGAGCGGATCGTGGGGAGTGGGCACGGTCGTGAACGGGGGCGTGACCGAGCCCTAACCGCGGGGTTGCGCAGCGGATCTTTCAGCAGGCCTGGGCTCGGTCTCCCACACCAGGACCTGGACGTGATGGCGGTCCCCGGTTGGCGTTCGCAAGCCCGGGGCCGGCGCGGCGCTGCCCATCAGGCGGAACCCGACTGACTGGAAGGCGCCGATGGCGCGGCGGTTCTCGGCCAGCGTCTGCACATGACATCCAGGAACGCCGAGCCTGCGCAGTCGCTCCTGCCACGTTCGCAGCAAGGTGCCACCGACTCCTTGACCCCGCACCGACGAGAGCAGGTCGATGTGGAGGTGGGCGGGCCAGCGGTGGTCCCGGACCGGAGCTGGACCAGGGTGCCCGTCCAGGCGGTCCCGAATGACGTCGGCGAACGAGCGCCACACGAAAGGGGCCGTGGACGGGCGGACGACGACCCAGCGGCTCCACATGAGGCGTCCGAAGACGGCCGCCTCACTCCGCGCCGCCTGCGAGTCGATGCAGCCGAGGAGATAGCCCGCCACCTCGCCACCGCGTTCCACAACCAAGGCCGACTCAGGCTCGTCATCGGTGTAGTAGGAGGTGAAGAGGTCGGCGTAGCTCTCCCGGTCTCGCCACTGCCACTCCGGATCCCCCATGTAGCCCGTCTCGAAGCAGATCCGGCGGACGAAAGGCCTGTCCGGTGCTTCATAGGGCCGGATGGTGATCCCGCCATTTCCTCCCGGTGCCACTGTGATGGCGCGACGGTACCTCTCGCTGGCCCTGCGAGGTGAGGCGCGCGGTTACTAGAGGTGTGGGGTCGTCTACCCGGCGGGCGTGTCGCTGTTGAAGCAGTCGGCGATGATCCGCAAGGTTCCGTCCGCCTGCTCACGCCACACCACAACGTATTTCCCGTTGTCGATCACCGAGTCGGCACCCGGGGGCCGGACGGTGAGCGTGTAACGGCCGATCTCCACCGACGTCTCGCTGTCGTCGATGACATCGATGGTGTCGAGGGCCAACGCCTCGGCGCCCGCATCGAGCAGTCCTTGCATGGTCGCCCGAATCGCCGCCCGGCCTTCGGCCAGAGGGGCGCCAGGAGCGAGGAACCGGGCACCCTCTTCGTAGAAGGTCGACAGGGTGGCGGTGTCCTTGTTGGACACAGCCTTACAGAACTCGCTGTCACGGCTTTCGATGGCAGATCGACGGCTCATGGCACCCTCCTTTGTCCCGGCGAGAGCCTTTCACCGGTCGTGGCCTCGGTCAACGGGTAATTCCGCCTTTCTCCGCTGCGAGCTGAGGTCGGAGCAGCAGCGTTGCCGGTGTCGTCGCTCAGTGCGGTGATGGTGAGCGCCCTGCGGAAGGCGCTCGCACGTCATCGATCGCGGCGGGAGAGGCCCGATCGTTCGCCAGTGCAAATGGGGCACCCACTCGCCGGGCCTGTCACTGGGCCTTGCCGGTCTCACGTACCAGGGCAACGGACACGTCGTCGCCCATGGAGACGAGATCTACGAGTTCGCTACCGTCCCAAAGGCGCGTGCACTTTGGCGTTCGTGATCCCGCTCGGTGGCGCTGATGGGCAGCATCTCAATCCGGTGGCCGTCGGGGTCGGAGATGAACACCGAGTTACGTGGTGTGATCTCCAAGGATTCGATACCAGCTTCAGAGAGACCAGCTACGAGCAAATCGACATCGGCGACGTCGGCGTTCAGAGCCAAATGGTTCATCTCCTCCCCGCCGTGGACGTCGCAATCAGCCATCTCGAAGAGGTCGAGTCCTTGCATGCCACAGCGCAAGAAGGAGGCCTTCATACCCGGAACAGACCCGCGGTCATCGAAGCCCAGTGCTTCCATGTAGAAGGTCCGGGACCGATCAAGGTCGGTGACGTGGAGCACCACATGGTTGATGCCAGTCACCTTGACCTTCGATGTACCCATTCGTGGGCTCCTTGTCGTCACCGACGGGTCGGTAGTCGTCAGGGTGTCAGCCGGCCGAGATCAGTTCGAGCTGGATGTTGTCCGGATCGCGGAAGACGAGCACCGCATACCCGTCCTGATCGTTGATTGGCGATTGGAGCACGTTGAGCTCCTTAAAGTGTTCTGCCCAGGTGTCGAGGTCGGCACGTTGGGCGACCCCGAAGCTCACGTGATCGAGCCCTGTGCGCGTCTCGTTGCATGGTTCGGATGCGTTGGCTGAGTGCGTATGCAGGCCCACGCACATTGAGAAGTCCGGTTTGCCAAGAACGATGGCGTAGCCGTTACCGTCGGGGTGGTCCTCCCTCATCAATTCCGCGAGCCCCAGGACTTCCTTGTACCACGCCACGCTGCGATCAAGGTCGGTGACGGTGAACGAAACGTGGTGGATCGAGGCGATGTCAGGCACGGTTCGGTCCTCTCTGCTCAAGGCTTGCGTGGTGGGCGAAGCAGGGTGAGGATTGGGGCTCAGCGAGCGGTCGCCAGCAGTTGGTCGGCGTCCTCGGCGCTTAGCGGGGGCCCGATGGGCCTCAGATCATGGGCCCCGGCAAGACGGGCGAGTTCGTCCATTGCGGGAAAGACCGGCTCGGTCGGCACCACCCGAGCGCCGGCTGGCACCCCGAGCTCTCGAACAAAGTCCCGGAAGCTGGCGTTGTCGTGCACGAGCAGGATGCGTGCCTCGCGAGCGCCGACCACTCGGAACGTGTGCGGCACGCCTCGGGGCATGGAGACCCAGTGCCCCGCTCCGACCACCAGTTCCTCGTCGCCACAGCGCACGACCATCTCGCCCTCGAGGATGTACCACGTGTCATCGAGGTCGTCGTGGACGTGGAGCGGGGGTGCAGCGCCGACCGGCAAGGTCATCTCGAGCACGACGGTGGTCATTTCGGGTGCGGAGCGGTGCTCGACGACCAAGGTGTCGAGGAACCACCACGCCAGGCTCTGTTCGTTCTCGGGGGAGTCGACAACCGCCGTCGTCACCTCGGCCACCTCCTCGTCGGGGACTGTCTCGGATCGGATAGTCAGGAATCCTTACGACTGAGAATATGGTACGGTAACCTTACGACCATGTCAAGCGATTCCTCCGACCACCCCAGCGGCGAGCCAAGGCCGTACGTCGGCGCCCTGCTGGGTGTCGTTTGGCAGTGGGTCCGAGATCAGATGTATGCGGGCGTCGTTGCCGCGGGATATGACGATCTGACCGCAGCCCACGTCGGGCTCTGGCGCTATCCGGGCCTCGAGGGACTACGTCCCAGCCAGCTTGCGGACCGGAGGGGGATCACCAAGCAGTCGGTCAACGACTTGCTCGGGCACCTCGAACAACGCGGGTACCTGTTGCGCGTGGCCGATTCGGCCGACGGAAGAGCTCGTGTCATCCGACTCACTTCGAAGGGATGGCGGCTCCAGCAGACGATCTATGCCCAGGCTGGATCGGCCCAGCTGCGGATCGAAGAGATCCTCGGGCCCCGGCGCTTCGCCCAGATGCACAGCTCGCTCGAAGTGCTGACCGAGCAGCTGGCCGGTTCACCCGTCGTCGTCTGACATCGGTTCCAGGGTGTAGATGTTGACGGTGGCGACCGATCTGCCTCGCCGGCAGTCGGGTTGAGGAGGGCGGCCGACCTAGGGTGCCGACTCGGCCGGTATCGCTTCGAACCAGGCGGGCGCCCATCAGGCCCAGTCCCTTTTGGGGGCGATGCCACTGGTACCAAGATGGTTGCGTGAAGCTCTGGCTCCGTTCAAGCTTCTTCGCCACGCTGGGGCCGGGGACTGTGTTGGTCGGAGGTCCTTTTGGGATTCTGTCGGCCTCCGACCAGCGGTTCGACCTGGGTCCGGCCCGCTGGGTTGGTGTGCCCGTGCTGGTTCTGGGGGCAGGCGCCCTCCTCTGGTGCATATGGGAGTTCGCTCACCGCGGTCGAGGGACCCTTGCCCCCGTCGATGAACCGCGCTTTATCGTCCGAGCCGGTCTTTACCGCTACGTGCGAAACCCGATGTATCTCTCAGTCTTCACCGCCCTCGTCGGCGAAATCATCTTGTTCGAGTGTCCATGGCTCATCGTGTGGGCTGGGGCCGTTGGGACGGCCTTTGCGGTCTTCGTCGTGACATATGAAGAGCCACACTTGACCCACCGGTTCGGGAGCTCCTACGAGCAGTACCGGCGCTCGGTCCCCCGCTGGATTCCTAGACGTCCAGGGCCGGAGTGAGCGGCCCAACAGGCCGCCTGGCGTCATTTCCGGCCTGGGCGCTTGTCGTGCCCTACCCGTCCCAGTTCGGCAGATAGCGAAGGGGCCCACGGGAGAACTCTCTGCGACGGTGTGGTGGCATCCCTCCCACCCCCGGGGTGCTGGCGCCCTTCCACCTGTTGCCCCTGCGGGCGAGACTGTCACTGGAGGTGGCCGGGAGCTGATGCGGTTCGGTGCGCTGGGGGTCGCGGTCAAGTCCGAGCTGCGGTATCGATGGCGCTCCTGGCTCACCTTGGCGCTGCTGGTGTCGGTGGTCGGGGGCGTCGTGCTGGGCGCCACGGCCGCGGGCAGGCGCACCGCCTCCGCCTTTCCCCGTTTCACTGCCCGCTACGGCTACGACGCCTTGGCCTATTCGTTCCAACCCTCGCTGCCGAAGATCCCGAAGCTTCCGGAGGTGGCATCTTCGACATTCCTCGACGCGCCGGCCACTGGCACTCCGGTGTGCCGGTGCCTGCACCCGCTGTCGCAGGTCAACTTCGGGATCACGGCGTCGCCGTCGCTGGCGCTCGCCCGTTTCCTCAAACTCGTGGATGGCCGGCTCCCGACCGGGCCCGACGAGGCCCTGGCCAGCTTCAGTTTCGCCCGCGACGAGGGGATCCATGTCGGCAGCCTGGTGCGCGTGCCTTTCTACGCCCCCTCGCAGCTGCAGGACGTCGTCGACAACACGCCGGGAGCGCCGGCGGGCCCGACGGTCACCTTCCACGTCGTAGGGATCGAGGCGGCCGAGGGCGACTTCCCCTCCGTTGGCAGCCTCAGCTACACGCTGGTGCCCGGCGCCGCCTTCTCCCGGGCCTACGACACCCGCATCGCTCTCTTCCACGTCTACCTGGTCCGGCTCCGCCACGGCGTCGCCAACGTGGCGCGCTTCGACCAGGACGCCGTGGCTGCTGGCGCCGCTGGCACGTCCGACGTGTCGGAGCTTGACGCCAGCGTGCAGGCGGGCATCCACCCACAGGCGGTCGGCTGGTGGGTGCTGGCACTGCTGGCGGGGCTGGCAGGACTGGCAATCGTCGGCCAGGCCCTCAGCCGGCAGTCCAACGTCGAGGCGGACGAGTACCGCACGCTGGCGGCCCTCGGCTTGGGACCGGGCGACCTGATGGCGCTGGGTCTGGGGCGTGCCCTCCTCATCGGCCTCGCCGGCGCCGCCGGAGCCGTCGTGCTGGCGTTCGCCGTGTCTCCGATCGCCCCCCTCGGCGAGGCACGTGTCGCCGAACCGAGTACCGGCCTCCAGTTCGACGGCTTGGTCCTCGGTCTCGGCGGGCTGGCCATCGTGGTGATCGTGCTGCTGCTCGCCCTGTGGCCCGCGTACCGGACCAGCCGGGCGACGCGCGACACCGGCGGTGTGGACCGTCCGTCGCAGATCGTGGCCAAGGTGGCCGCCGCCGGTGCGCCGCCGAGCGCCGTGATCGGCGTCCGCCGTGCCCTCGACCGCGGGCTTGGGCGTGAGTCCGTGCCAGTGGGCTCTGCGCTGGGCGGCGCCGTTCTCGCCGTCGCTGCCCTGTGCGCCACCGCCGTGTTCGGCACCAGCCTGACGAACCTGGTGGCGACGCCCCGGCTCTACGGGCAGGACTTCCAGGTCTGGTTCAACGGCTTCACGAGCTTCGACTCGGTGAACCCGCTCGTGGCCCAACTCCGAGGGGACAAGGCGATTCGGGCAGTGACCCTGGGGCTGCAGCAGCCGGTAGAGATCAACGGCGTCCCCACCCACTCCATTGCCGGTTCGCCGCTGCAGGGAGCGGTGCTGATCTCGGCGGCCAGTGGCCGGCTCGCCCAGCGACCCGGTGAGGTCGCCCTGGGAAGCAAAACCCTGCGTCAGGCCCATGCCCACGTGGGCGGCACGGTGGCAATGACCTTCCCGTTGGAGTCCGGCGGCAGCCGGACGATAGCGGCCCGCGTGGTCGGCACGGCATCGCTGCCACCGGATTTCGGCGTGGTGGGCCTCGGCGTCGGGGCGTACATGTCGTACGACGGGTTCATGGCGGCTCAGTGCCCGTCGGGGCCGGCGTCGGTCGCCTGCCGCACCGCCGTCACCCAGAACCCCGTGGTCCTGGTCTCCACCACAGGTGGGCACCGGGGGGCCGGGGCGGTGGCGCACTACGCCGCGCAGTTCCCCGGTCTCGCCTATCTGCCGGTGAAGCCCGACAACCTGGTGAACTTCGGGGAGGCGGTGAACTTCCCGCTGATCCTCGGTTTCGTCCTCGTCCTATTCGGACTGTCCACGCTGCTGCACGTCCTGGTCGTCAGCGTGGCACGGCGACGCCGCGAGCTGGGCCTGCTCAAGGCCATCGGCCTGATGCCCCAGCAGGTCTTGGCCTCCGTCTCGTGGCAGGCGACGACCATCGCCTCGGTGGGGCTGGTCGTGGGCCTGCCCCTCGGGATCATCTCCGGCCGGGCCATCTGGCACGCCTTTGCCGTCAACCTCGGCGTGGTGCCAGCGACGGTCATCGACGCCGGCACTCTGACCGTCATCTCCGTCGGCGTCTTGGTGGCCGCCAACCTCCTTGCGATCGGCCCGGCGCTCGTGGCCGCCCGAGCCAAGCCAAACAGCCTGCTGCGGTCCGAGTAGCGCCACGGCAACGGTCGGGACCGGAGCCGCCTGGTCACGGGCCAGGTCGACAGGCTCCGGGGCCAGGCCACCTGATCCCGGCCTGGTAGGGCTGAACGACTCTGTTTCGGTGCCAAGAAGCATTACCAAAATAGAGTGCGGGCGGAGGGGCCGGTCGCTCTCGTTGCACCGCAGTGTTGGCTGCCGGCGCCGCCCGCTCTCGGGTCGCCCAGATGCACGAGCTGTCTACTCAGCCCAGTTCCCGTCGATCCATTGGGGGTCGCCATCCAGCAGCGGCGCCATGGTCGTGGTCCACCACGTGTCCTGGTCTGGATCGTTGGCTAGGGCAAAGTACTTCTCTTTGGATTCGAAGACGACGCAAGCAACGACGGTGGTGCCGTCCTCGCTCAGCAGGCTGTACGAGCCCTGGAAGCCGTCGACGTTGCGCTCCTCCCATTTCTTGGCGGCGTCAACGAGGGCCTGGCCCGTGCCGGGGCTCTTGAGCCTTCCGATCATGATGGTTCCGTAGGACATGGCCGAAATGTAGCGCTACGACGGCCGCTCGGTCACGAGCACGACGCCGTCCGAGTCGGTACGGTTCTCGCACCGGGAAACGGGCAAGGAGGGTCGGCCATGGCCGTTGATGAACAGCGTCTCGAGCAGCTCATGGGCACGATGGTCGGGTACATGACGGGAGGGGCCGTGTGCTTCTCGGTCTGGCTGGGTGACGAACTCGGCCTCTACCGAGCCATGGCCGGAAGCGGACCTCTGTCCGCTGACGATGTGGCCTCGAAGTCGAAGTGCAATCCGCGCCTCGTCCGAGAATGGCTCGACGGCCAAGCAGCCGGTGGTCTCGTCCACTACGACGCGGCCAAAGACACCTACGAGCTGAGTGAAGAAGCCGCCATGGCATTGGCGGACGACGAATCACCAGCCTTCGTGGCCAGGGCGATGAACGCCTTCGGCTCGATGTTCATCGACATGGAGAAGGTGCGAGATGCCTTCAGAGGCGATGGCGCCCTGAGCTGGAAGGACCACCACCCCTGTCTGTTCTCGGGAACAGAGTGGTTCTTCCGGACCGGATACCGGGCCATGCTGGCGACCGCTTGGATACCGGCCTTGGACGGCGTGTCAGAGAAGCTGGCCCAAGGTGCCAACGTGGCGGACGTTGGCTGTGGCCACGGGGCCTCTGTCGTCGTCATGGCTGAGGCGTTCCCCAACTCCAAGATCGCGGGGTTCGACTTCCACGAGGCCTCGATCGCCACGGCCCGCAAACGTGCAGCCGATGCTGGTGTCGCGGACAGGACGAGCTTCGAGGTGACGACGGCAAAGGGCTACCCGGGAACCTATGACCTGGTCTGCTTCTTCGACTGTCTGCACGACATGGGTGACCCCGTGGGGATCGCCCGCTATGCCCTCGAGCACCTGGAGCCCGACGGGACGGTCATGCTGGTCGAGCCCTTCGCCCTCGATGGTCGGGCCGAGAACATGACGGAGAACCCCATGGCGGCGCTTCTCTACGCAGCGTCCTCCTCCATCTGTACGCCGAACTCGCTTTCTCAGGAGGTGGGCCTGGGTCTCGGCGCCCAGGCCGGCGAGGAGCGGCTGCGTCAGGTGTTCGAAGAAGCTGGCTTCGGCAGCTTCCGCAGAGCGACCGAAACGCCGCTGAACATGATCCTGGAGGCGAAGGCCTGACCGCCGGGCGCTCGGCACGGGGCGTTTCGATGATCCGGCGCCCGTCCCGGAGACGAATCTCATGGGCAGACGACGAAGAACGGACGAGAACGCCATCATGTCGACCTTCATCACCAGGCTGGATGCACAGGGCAGGGGACCCCGGGTCGCGGTCAAGGACCTCATCGATGTGGCCGGGGTGCCGACCACCGCGGCTTCGCGGGCAGTCGAGCGCACGGCCAAGCCGGCAGAGGCCGACGCCCCGTGTCTGGCCGGCACGCGTGCAGCCGATGCCCGGATCGTGGGCAAGACCAATCTCCACGAACTGGCCATGCTCCCGCTCGGGACGAACCCCTGGTTCGGCACGCCGGTCAATCCCATTGACGCCAGCCGCATCCCAGGCGGCTCATCGAGCGGCTCGGCGGTGGCGGTGGCGAACGACGAGGCCGATGTGGCCTTCGGGTCCGACACGGGGGGGTCGATCCGGGTGCCCAGCGCATGCTGTGGGACCTGTGGACTGAAGACCACCTACGGACGTATCGCCACCGAGGGCGTGTGGCCGCTCGCCCCCAGTCTCGACACCGTCGGTCCGATGGGTCGGACCATCGAGGACCTCGTGACCGGCATGCAACTCCTCGAGCCGGGCTTCGTCCCCGGGGCTTCTCCTGCCCAGCGGGTGGGACGCCTCGCAACCTCAGGCCTCCCGGAGATCGAGGCGGCAGTCGATGCGGCCTTGCTGGCAGCGGGCCTGGAGGTCGTACCTTTGGACTGGGACGGCCTTGACGCTGGAACCAACTACTTCACCGCCATCTTCTTCAGCGAGATCTGGGAGGTCGACCACGCCTTGGTGGAGGAGAACCCGGAGGATGTTGGCGAGGACATCAAGGCGACGCTGGGCATGGTCGACCTCTTTCGACCGGGTCTGGATGACGCCATGGGTCAATTACCGAAGTGGCGCGCATCGCTGTTTGGCCTCTTCGACCAGGTCGAGCTCTTGGCTCTCCCCACGCTGCCGATCTTTCCACCGTCCTTGGAGGAAACGATGGGTGATGGCTTCGTCACGGCCAGCATCGACATCACCCGCCATGTGTCGCTGTTCAACGCGGCGGGTGCGCCGTGCACCGCCCAGCCCGTTCCGGTGCCGGGTTCCAGGTTTCCGGCCAGCCTGCAGTTCGTCGGCCCGCTGGGTGGAGAGGAGCTTCTTCTGCCGACGGCGGCGCGGGTGGAAGCGGCCTTGGAATAATCGCTTCCCAGTGCGGCCTCGAACCTCTCGAGGCTCCCAGACGGAACCCCTCCGAGTCCGCGCTACCGGTGGTTTATGGCTTGCTGCAGCCGTCTGGTGACGTTGACTGCCTGGCGGCCTCTCCTTCAAACTCCCCGGACACGGATTCGCCGCGACAACAGCGGCGAGCTATCGCCTCTTGTTGGCAGCCTTGGACGGCAGGGACCGGGCATAACCGGTGCCCAGCCTCACCCACTTCTCGAGTTGACGCTTGGTGGCGACGTCCTCGGGTGCCACCCGCAGCCATCCCGCCATGGCACGACCCCGCATGACCATGGGCTCGGCCTTGGTCGTGCGGACGATCCGCTCCGACTGCTCGGGGTCCACCCGCACGAGCACGCCGCCTTGGCCGCTGGCGGCAATGGCCATGTTGCCCCCGATCAGGAAGGCCAGGCCACCGAACATCTTCTTCTCCAGGACGCCTCGTTCGGTGGCGAGCAGCTCTCGGATCCGGTCAGCCAGGTCCTCGTCGTACACCACGGCCCGAATCGTAGGTCCTGTGCCAGGAGGTGCCGCCGGGCGCCAGCCGACATGGGCCCCGGGCCCGGGCCCTCAAAAAGGGCTCCTCCGAATAGCGACTGTCAGTCCTCTACGACGACGCCCTTCGACAGCCATCCGCGTGTACGAAGACGACGACCTACGACACGCGGGCCGGCTCCGGTTCCGCCAAGCGCCCCGATGCAGCTTCCATGTGTCGCGGCCACCACGCCTGGCGACCCGCCAGGGCGGTGACGCTCGGGGTGAAGAACATGGCCACCACGAAGGCGGCCAGGGCGATCCCGCACGACACGGCGAAGCCGACCTGGGCCAGGATGCTGTTGCCCCCCAGGATGAGCGAGGCGAAGGTGCCGGCCAGGATGAGCCCCGCCGCGGCGATGGTGGGCCCGGTGTGCTGGAGCGCCAGGGCGGTGGCGGGGCGGGGCGCGTACCCCTCCTTCGTCTCCTCGCGCAGGCGGGCGATCATCAAGATGTTGTAGTCGGTGCCCAGCGCCACCACGAAGACGTACATGTACACGGGCAGGATGAACACGAGGCCCGACTGGCCGGCGAGCCCCTGGAACACGAGCACGGTGGTGCCGAGGGTGGCGAGGAACCCCAGGCCCACCGACACCATGAGGTACCAGGGCGCCACGGCGCTGCGCAGCATGAGCCCCAGGATGAGCAGGATCACGAGGGCGGCGGCGGGGAACACCACGGCGTAGTCGTGGTTCACCGCCCGCTGGATGTCGGCGTACACCGAGGTCGTCCCGCCCACGAGCGCCACCGTCCCGGCCGGCGCCGCCGCATGGGCGCCCGGCCGAACGGAAGTCTTGAGCAGGTTCACCGCCGCCGTGGAGGCGGGGTCCTTGGTGAGGACCACCGTGTAGTCGGCCACGGTGCCGTCTCGGCTCACGTGGGGCGGGCTCACCACGCCCACCCCGGGCACACCGGAGAGCGCCCGCCCGTACCCGGTCAGCTCGGACGACGACAACGACCCCCCGCCCACAGCATGGAGCAGCACGTCGGTCGGGTCGGTGGCGCCGGGCGGCAGTCCCTTCTCCAAGGTGACGAGCGCCGTCTGGGACTCCGCCGTCTTGGGGATGCCGGCGCTCGAGAGGTCGAAGGTGGCCTTGAAGCCGAAGGTGCCGATGCCCAGCGCCAGCAGCCCGACCCCCGACACCGCCGCGTACAGGGCGGGCCTCCGGGCCACGGCACGACCGATGCGAGCGAAGCGGGCCGCCTCCGGCTCCCGCTGCCAGCTGCGAGAAGGCCAGAACACCCGCGTCCCCAGCAGTGACACCACGGCCGGCACCAGCGTCAGGGCGGCCACGAGCATCACGCCCACGGCGATGGCGAGCGCCGGTCCGATGGCCCGGAACACGCTCAGAGAGGAGAGGACGAGGGCCAGGAAGGCCACCATGACCACGCCCGCCGCCGAGGCGATGGCCTCGCCGGCCCGGGCCACGGCAGTCACCGTGGCGTCCTTGGGGCTCTCGCCGCCGCGCAGGCGCTCGCGGTAGCGGAACATGACGAACAGGATGTAGTCGGTGCCGATGCCGAACAGCACCACGATGAGGA
>DMNK01000083.1:12412-14805 GCA_003453695.1 Acidimicrobiaceae bacterium
ATCAAGCCGTTGGCCACTTGCGACACCACGGCGATGGTGATGATGGGCATGAGGGCGATGATGGGGCTTCTGAAGATGACGAACAGCAGCACCAGGATGAGAAGCAGGGTCGCCAGCAGCACGATCTTGAGGGCCCGGTTGCTCGACTGCTGGCTGTCGTACTGCTGGGCCACGGGGCCGGTGATGCCCTCGGTGAGTTGACTGGGGACGAGCGGCCTGATGTCGGCGCGAAGGGCCTTCACGGTGTCGCCGCCGGTGGTGCCGTTCGAGTAGGCGACGTGCTTGGGCACGGCCACGGTGGCNNGTCGCCAGCAGCACGATCTTGAGGGCCCGGTTGCTCGACTGCTGGCTGTCGTACTGCTGGGCCACGGGGCCGGTGATGCCCTCGGTGAGCTGACTGGGGACGAGCGGTTTGATGTCGGCGCGCAGGGCCTTCACGGTGTCGCCGCCGGTGGTGCCGTTCGAGTAGGCGACGTGCTTGGGCACGGCCACGGTGGCGGTCTGGACCAGGCCGTTCTGCGACGGGGTGCCGAGGGTGATCGACGTGACGTTGCGGATGTGGCGGGCGTCGAGCTGGTCGATCGCCCCCGAGATGGCCGTCGAGTCGGCGCCGGTGAGCTGCGCCCCGTCGCGGCGGGCGAACACGATCACCGCCGCCGAGCTCACGACGTTGCCGGTCTGGGGGAAGGCCTTGGCCTGGAGGTCGCTGGCCTGGATCGACTCGTAGTGGCTGGGCAGGAAGCTGCTCTCGTTGCTGGTGGTGGGCAGCCCGGGTGACGTCGCCACCAGGGCGAAGGCGGCCACCACCCACAGCACGATCACGCGCCAGGGGTGGTGCACGACGGCCTGGGCCAACCGGCCGAAGGGCGTGGTAGGCGCGTCGGACCCGGGGGAAGGCGTGAGCTGAGTGTCGAGCGTCTGCAGGGTTCGCGTTCCGTTCACTCAAGGAGCGTCTGTGGGCGGGACGGCGGCGAGAGCCGGCCTGGTACTGACGGAGATCGAGCGGCGGCGTGTTGCTGCGGCCACCCTATCCGCCCCGGAGTCAGCGCTGCGGGGGATGCCTCACGAAGATTCGATACTGGAGCTCGAAGTAGCAGCGACCGGGTTCGGGCCACGTGACGCCGTTGCGGTCGAGGCGCGGCTGGGCTCGGTGGCGGGTGGGGACGGTCACCACGAGCTCCTGGCGCGGGCGGTCGAAGCCTTGCAGGGCGTCGAACTCGTGCTCCGAATGGCGCCGGGCCCGGCTGCTCCAGCCCCGGGCGCCGAGCTCGGCTTGGTACCAGTCCAAGACGGCGTCGGGCGGGGCTGGGGCGACATAACCCGCCTCGAGGTGCCCCGCCGGCACCTGGTCGAAGCTCAGGATCTTGAGCACCATCGAGCCGGTGCCTCGCTCCACCCTGCGGAAGACCTCCTGCGCCCCGGGGTAGACCATCCGGGCCTCGCTGCGCCCCTCCACGAAGCTCGCCGGGATGGCCCCGAACGGGATTCCCTGCTCATCGAGGTTCCGGCCCGCATGGATCTGTTCCATGCACCGGGCATCGAAGACGTCCCGGTAACGACGCACCCACCGGTCAAGCGCCCCGCTCGACTCGCCGTTCCCTTGAGGCCGAGCCACCAGCGAACGATATGTCCGGACAAGAGTCGTCGAGGGTCCGCTCCCGGACCACGCCCTTCCCGCCGTCGCGGCGATCGGTTCCGCACCCAGGCCGATGGCCTCCCGGCGGTGACCGGCCCTCGGCAGCGGCGCCACAGCTTGACTCTTCCAGCTCGAGCTGTTCGCTCCTGCCGCCACCCGAGGGCCACTGCCCACATGAGGTCTCTGCGTTTAGGAGATCAGACGCGGATCACCGTGAGGCCCGGCACGTCGTCGTAGTCGTCGTCTTGTGAGACGACGGGCAGGCGATGAGCGATGGCGGTGGCTGCGATCCAGGAATCGTTGAGCGGCATCCGCTTCCCGGCGTCGCGAAGCGCCAGCCGCAACGCCGCCCACGCGTGGGCGACGGGACGATCTACGGGAAGCGGCTCCAGGGTCTCGGCACGAGACAACGTGTCGAGTCGGCGGGCCCTGGTCTGGCCGTCAGCCGCAGCCAGTACGCCGAGGCGCAGCTCGCCGAGGGATACCACCGAGATGGCGACCTGCCTCGGGGGAGTTCCCCCCATCGCTCTGTCCTGTTCGGCGGCGATGAAGAGCGAGGTATCCGCCAGGCCCGTCGCCACCGCCCCGTCTTCAGGTTGGCCGCTCACGCGGGCACGTCGTCGGTCGTCTCCGGGAGCAGGCCAGCCAATTCCTGCTTCAGGGCGGGGTCCGCTTGCCACCGGTCAGGTTCTTCCATCAAGGCTTGCCACGAAATGGTGCGTGGCCGGGTGGGCAGGGGCACGAGCTCGGCGACGGC
>DMNK01000083.1:15090-16614 GCA_003453695.1 Acidimicrobiaceae bacterium
CGCCACCGCTCCGGTGCTCAGGGACACCGCGAAGTCAGAAGGAAGAGACCAAGCTCGCCGTCGTCTCACGGGCCATGTCGCGGGCACGATCGAGTGCGTCACCCTCGAGGACCCGCTCAGCCGGCTCGACACCGCTGAGGAAAAGCAGCACTGCTCGCGCCACCGGTCTGCCCGTGGCGGCTTCGGCCGCCTCGGCGTAGGACGCCATCTGCAGCCCGTAGCGCTCGCACAGAGCCTCAAGCGCGGCGTCGTCGGCGATGCGGTCGGTCTTGTAGTCGACGATGACCAAGCCGTCGTCGTCCTCGACCAGCAGGTCGGCGAAGCCCTCGAACACGGCCGGGTCGTCTTCGGAGCCGAGGGGCATGGCGAGGTAGGCCTCTCGGTGATGGCGCCGGTCTGCGGCCCGGCGCACGGTCGGGCTGGACAGCGCAGCGCCCACCATGCGCACCACCGCATCGGCGTGGTCGGCCACGCCGTGACTGGCCGCCCGCTGCCGGGCGACCGCCTCGGCGTCCACCCCCCGGGCGTCGAGCCCGGTGCGCAGGTCGACGACGGCCAAGGTGCCGTGCACGGCACGGCCGATGTCGAGGCCCACCTCGCCGCTGCGCCGCCCACCGTCGAGCGGCTGCCATCCGCCTCCGAGGGCCTTCTCGCCGTCGCCCTCCGGCCCACCGGTGTCGCCGGCAGCGTCGTGCGAGAGCCCGCTCGCCGTGACGACGGGCAGAGCACGTTCGCGCTGGATCGTCTCAGCCCGGCGGTCCGTCCACTCCCACAGCTCGGTGGCCCAGCGCCGGGCCGCCAGCGCCTCCTCCTCGGCTGCCGGGGCGTGGGCGCCGTTGTGCCCGTTGGTGGAGGCAGCGACGCGGGCACCGACGAGCGCCGGCTCGACGTCGATGTCGGGCAGGCGTCGCCACAGAAGCGGATGGGCCCGGCACAGCTCCTCGAGCGCCGCCGCCTGGCTGTTGTCGGGCGTGCCGTTGCGCACCTTGTGGTGCACGCCCACGACGAGATGGTCACGGGCCCTGGTCATGGCCACGTACAGCAGGCGCACCCGCTCCAGGCGGTCGAGCTCCTTCTCGACGCCGGCGGCGGTCTCGTAGCCGCCGCTGCGCAGCTGCCACCCGAAGCTCGCCTCGGGCGCCCCGCCGCCTTCGCCCCACAGCACGGCGTCGGTGCGCTGGGCGGAGTCGTCGCGCTCCAGGCCGGCCAGCACCACCACCGGGAACTCCAGTCCCTTGGCCCCGTGCACGGTCATGACCCGCACGGCGTCGTCGTCGGCCTCGGGCGGGCCCAGGCTGGGGGTGCGCCCGTCACCCTCCGACTGGAGCTCGGCCCAGCGCAGGAAGTCGTGCAGCGCCCCGCCCGCCGTCTCGTCGAACAGGCGGGCCTGGTCGACGATCCAGTTGAGCCGGTGCCACACCTGACGGGGACGGCGGTGGGCGAAGCCGAGCGCGAACCCCTGCATGACCTCGACGGCAGCCGCCACCAGCTCGGAAGGCTCGGACCACCACCGGCGCCGGTGCA
>DMNK01000171.1:0-1850 GCA_003453695.1 Acidimicrobiaceae bacterium
GGATCTGGGCCATGCGCCAGTTATTGAGCATCTTCCCGCCCCGCATGGTGTCGCGGAAGTGGACCTGCCAGTTGTCCTGGGGCCACACGTTTCCCATGGCCGCCGCAGCGCCGCCCTCGGCCATGACGGTGTGGGCCTTGCCCAGAAGCGACTTGCACACGAGGGCCGTGCGCAGTCCCCGTTCCTTGGCCTCGATGGCGGCGCGCAGGCCGGCGCCACCGGCGCCGATGATGACGACGTCGAACTCATGGGTCTCGTAATCGGGCATGTCCGTCGGCCTGCTCGCCTCAGAAGAACTTGGGGTCGGTGATCCAGCCGCTCGCCACCAGCCGGACGTAGAGATCGGCGAAGGTCACCCAGAACAGACTGATCCAGGCGATCTCCATGTG
The DNA here is from genome assembly GCA_003453695.1 of Acidimicrobiaceae bacterium. Taxonomy (GTDB): domain Bacteria; phylum Actinomycetota; class Acidimicrobiia; order Acidimicrobiales; family UBA8190; genus UBA8190. The sequence continues at coordinate 390 of DMNK01000171.1, forward strand.
GCGGTGGTTGAGCGGGGTCAGGATGCGCCATGTCTGGTATCGGAGGGGGTGCTTCGAGAACTTGTCGACGTTCCCGCCGCAGACGTGCCGGCAGTAGTGGCACGACATGAGATAGAGCCACAGCAGTACGGCGTTCACCACCAGGACGAGGCTGCCCAGGCTGACCCCGATCCCGCCGTCGCCGGGAAGCCGGAAGGCCATGACGGCGTCGATCGTCAGGATGACGGCGAAGGGTATGGCCAGGAAGAAGAAGTACCGGTGCAGGTTCTGGAACACGAGGGGGAAGCGGGTCTCCCCGGTGTAGACGGTGTGCCCGTCGGCCACGCCGCAGGCGGGCGGCGACTGCCAGAAGGAGCGGTAATACGCCTTCCTGTAGTAGTAGCAGGTGACACGGAGCCCACCCGGCAGCACGGCGGCGAAGATGGCCGGGGTGATCGTCCACCAGTGCAGCACCAGGAACGTGCCGCGCGCCCCGGGCACGCAGCTGCCGGTGATGCACGGCGAGTAGAAGGGCGAGATCAGGTCCCGGTGGAAGGAGGCCCCGGCGAAGTAATAGGCGTTCTGGAAGATCGCCCACGCCAGGTACACGACGACGACGGTGAGGAAGACGGCGGTGGCGGAGGGGAAGCGCCACCAGCTGTCCCGCCGCAGGGTGCGGACGTCGGGCCCGCCTCTCACCCCGCCCAGGGCCACCGCCACGGGCTTCGTGTCCTCGAGGGTGCTCACGCTTCGCTCACGCTCCGCTCATGCTCCGCTCACGCCTGCTGGCTCCTCCACGTCCTGTTGGCGCGGCGTGGCCCACCCCTCCACGTGCACCGGCCCCGCCTCCTCACCCGTCTCCCCCTGGGTCGGGCGTATCGCCGGCGGGGCGCCGACGGCCTCATCATTCCACCAAGGCGCCCCAAAAGGGAAACGGCTGCGGCGCCGGCGGCACCGCCCCGACCAGCCCTTCTCGCCGCACCGGCTGCGGGCAGCCCGACCTAGGCTCGCCGGGGTGAGCACCTTCTTTCCTCCTGAACCTCCCGCGGGATTGGCCGCCACCCTGGGCGAGTTGCGGGCCTCGGGCTGGGAGCCCGTGCCCGTGCACGAGGAGATCCGCCGCAACGCCGTGGCCCGCATCGCCGCCGGCCAGCCCATCGTCGACGGGGTGCTCGGCTTCGACGACACGGTGCTGCCCCAGCTCGAGAACGCGCTGTTGGCCGGGCACGACATCATCCTCCTGGGGGAGCGGGGCCAGGCGAAGACCCGCATCGTGCGCTCCCTGGTGTCGCTGCTCGACGAATGGCTCCCGGTGGTGGCCGGTTCCGAGATCCGTGACGATCCCACCGCTCCCGTGTCGCGACACGGCCGCGACGTCGTCGCCCACCAGGGGGACGCCACGCCGGTGGAGTGGGTGCATCGCAGCGTCCGCTTCGCCGAGAAGCTGGCCACCCCCGACACCTCCATCGCCGACCTCATCGG
>DMNK01000171.1:2164-2291 GCA_003453695.1 Acidimicrobiaceae bacterium
TGGCCGAGCGCATCCAGGTGGGGCTCTTGAACGTGCTCGAGGAGCGCGACGTGCAGATCCGCGGCTTCACGGTGCGGCTGCCGCTCGACGTGCTGCTCGTGGCCACGGCCAACCCGGAGGACTACAC
>DMNK01000171.1:2476-9201 GCA_003453695.1 Acidimicrobiaceae bacterium
CCAACCGGGGCCGCATCATCACCCCGTTGAAGGACCGTTTCGGCGCCCAGATCCGCACCCACTACCCGGCCGACACCGACACCGAGCTCGCCATCGTCGACCAGGAGGCCCACGCCCCGGTGTCGGTCCCGGGCGGGCCCCGTCTCGAGATCCCCGGCTTCATGGCCGAGGTGGTGGCGGAGATGTCGCAGCTGGCGCGCCAGAGCCCGCACGTGAACCAGCACTCGGGCGTGTCGGTGCGTCTCAGCATCTCCAACTACGAGACGCTCGCCGCCAACGCCGTGCGCCGGGCGCTGCGGCTGCACGAGCCCGAGGCGGTCCCGCGCGTGAGCGACCTGGCCGCCATCGTCACCTCGACGCAGGGCAAGATCGAGATCGAGGCCCTCGAGGAGGGGCGCGAGGAGCGCATCCTCCAGGGGCTCGTCTCGGCGGCGGTCCTGGCCGTGTTCCGCCGTCGCGTCCCCTCCGAGCAGCTGGGGCCGGTGGTGGCCGCCTTCGACGACAGCCGGGTCGTGCACGCCGGCGACGACCTTCCCGCTTCCGCCTACGCCGAGCTCTTGGGCCAGCTGCCGGCGCTGGAGGGCCCCGTGCTCGCCCTGGCCGGGAGCGAGTCGCCCGGGGTCATGGCCTCGGCGGCGGAGTTCGTGCTCGAGGGCCTGCACCTCACCAAGCGACTCAACAAGGACGCGGCGGGGGGGCGGGCCACCTACCGAGGGCGGGGATGATCCACCGCTGGAGCTACAGCCGCTGGGACGGTTCCCAGCGCTCCACCGTCGACGAGATCGACGACCTGTTCTCCGACCTGGCCGACGACCTGCTCTACCACGGCGACCCCGACGCGGCCCTGAGGCGACTGCTCAATTCCGGCTTCCAGCGACCCCACGGCGAGCGGGTGCAGGGGCTGCGCGAGCTCATGGAGCGGCTGCGCCAGCGTCGTCAGGAGGAGCTCGAGAGCGGCGACCTGGGAGGGGCCTTCCACGAGATCGCCCAAGAGCTCAACGAGGTGGTGGCCGAGGAGCGCCGGGGCCTCGAGGACCTGGCCCGCGACGCCCGGGAGTCGGGTGACGAGCGGCGCCGGCAGGTCACCGAGGAGGTGGTGGCGGAGCGCTCCATGCAGCTGGAGCTGCTCCCCGAGGACCTGGCCTCCAAGGTGCGGGGACTGCAGAACTACGAGTTCACCTCCTCCCAGGCCCGCCAGCACTTCGAGGAGCTCATGGAGCGGCTGCGCCAGGAGGTGGCCCGGAGCTGGTTCGACCACATGGCGGACGCCATGGCCAATCCCGACCCGGCCCAGCTCGAGCGGGTGCGGCAGATGCTCGACGCCTTGAACCGCATGATCGAGCAGCGCCAGGCCGGCGAGGAGCTCGACCCCAGCTTCGAGCAGTTCATGGAGGATTTCGGCGACTTCTTCCCCGGCAACCCCCAGTCGCTCGACGAGCTGCTCGAGCAGTTCGCCGCCCAGATGGCCGCCGTCCAAGCCGCCCTCGACTCGCTGTCGCCCGAGCAGCGGGCCCAGCTCCAGGCGCTGGCCGAGTCGCTGTTCGAGGACATGGACCTGCGCTGGCAGGTGGAGCGCCTGTCCGAGAACCTGCGACAGGCCGTGCCCGAGGCGGGGTGGGGGAGGCGGTATCGCTTTTCCGGCAGCGACCCCATGGGCCTGGCCGATGCCGCCGCCGCCGCTCGACGCCTGGGGGAGATGGACCAGCTCGAGCAGTTCCTTCGCTCCGCCACCTCGCCCGGCGCCCTGGCCGAGGCGGACCTCGAGCAGGTGGAGAAGTACCTGGGCGAAGACGGCGCCCGCTCCCTCGACCGCTTGGCCCGTCTGGCCAAGGAGCTCGAGGAGGCCGGGCTCATCGAGCAGCGAGAAGGACGCTACGAGCTCACGGCCCGGGGCATCCGGCGCATCGGCCAGCGAGCCTTGTCCGACCTCTTCTCCAAGCTGGCCAAGGACCGCCTGGGTGCGCACCGCAACACCCGCATCGGCACCGGGCACGAGCCCGAAGGGCAGACGAAGCCCTACGAGTTCGGTGACCCCTTCTCGCTCGACATCCAGCAGACCGTGCACAACGCCGTGCGCCGCGCCGGGGCCGGCACACCGGTGCAGCTCTCACCCGACGACTTCGAGATCTCCCGCACCGAGCACCTCACCCGGGCCTCCACCGTGCTCATGGTCGACCTGTCGCTGTCGATGCCCATGCGCGACAACTTCCTGGCTGCCAAGAAGGTGGCCATGGCCCTGCACACCCTCATCTCCTCGCAGTTCCCGCGCGACTTCCTCGGGCTGGTGGGCTTCTCCGAGGTGGCGCGGGAGATCAAGGCCGAGGAGTTGCCCGAGGTGTCGTGGGACTTCGTCTACGGCACCAACATGCAGCACGGGCTCATGCTGTCGAGGCGGATGCTGGCGCACCGCGCCGGCTCCAAGCAGATCATCATGATCACCGACGGCGAGCCCACCGCCCATCTGGTGCGCACGCCGGGATCAGGGGAGTTCGACGTCTTCTTCAACTACCCGCCGGTTCCGGAGACGGTGCGGGCCACCCTGGGCGAGGTGCTGCGCTGCACCAAGGCCGGCATCACCATCAACACCTTCATGCTGGACGCCAACCGCTCCCTGCAGGGGTTCGTCGAGCAGATGACCAAGCTGAACAGGGGCCGGGCCTTCTTCACCACCCCCGAGACCCTGGGCGACTACGTGCTCGTCGACTTCCTCGAGCACCGTCGCACCACTCGCTCGAGCGGCCGCCGCGGCGCCTGAGCGGGGCCCTGTCGCCGGCGGCGGTCCCCGGCTGGCGACGCCCTCGGCCGCCTCCGCCGATAACGGATCGTGCCCGCCCGTAGTTCACGCTTTGTGGCGAGAATCCAGATTTCCCCTTGCAGCGTCGCACATCGGGGGTAGATGATGACAACGCTGTAGTTACACATATGCCACTAGGTGGCGAGGGGAGGGCGTGCCGGTGGACGCCGTTTCACTGCTGTACGGCCGCCAGGAACGAGACTGGCAATCCAGGGCGAACTGCATGGGGGTCGACCCTGACCTCTTCTTCCCGGAGCGTGGAGCCTCCACGCGAGAGGCGAAGGAGGTGTGCCGGGGGTGCGTCGTCCGGGAGGACTGCCTGGAGTACGCCCTGGCCAACGGCGAGAAGTTCGGCATCTGGGGGGGCCTGTCCGAACGCGAGCGCCGGCGCCTGCGCCGGGCCAGGGCCATGAGCCGCCGGGCAGCGGCGGCAGCAGCCTCAGCCTCCTGACAGAGCGAGCCGGGCCTCGATGGTCCGGTCCACGGACAGGTCGAGGTCGGCGAGCCGCTCGGCTGGCTCCGCCTCCACCACGGAACGGGGGGCAAGCCCGACCAGCTCGGCCCGGCTGATACGGATGCCCATGTCGGCTGCCCTGCCGGCGACGACGTCGTAGAGCCGAGCCGGCCCCGTCGTCCAGGGGTCGAGCAGGTTGCACGACACCTGCGTGCCTCCCGACACGGCCAGCCCCAGGGTGCGCACCTCGGCACCGCGGACAGCCGCCGCCAGGGCACGTGCGCTCGAGAGCTCCTCGGTGTCGAGCCAGAGGTTGTAGGCCACGAGCGCAGGCCGCGCCCCCACGGCACAGGCGCCGGCGCTCGGATGAGGGCGCGGCGGGCCGGTGTCGGGGACGAGGTCGGTGAAGGCGTGGCGGCGCACCTCGGGCAAGCTCCGTTCGGGGCCGTACAGGAAACAGGGCAGGCCGAGCTCGGCGGCGGCCCACTGGGCGAAGCGCTGGCGCGCCGCCAGCGCCTCGGAGAGGTCGTCGCCCGGGCGGGCGGGAGCGCCGTCGTGGGCCAGGGGGACGAAGGGCACCACGTCGACCGCCCCGAGGCGGGGGTGCACACCGCCATGGCGACTTAGGTCGATGCGCTCGGTGGCCAGGGTGGCCAGGGCCCGGACCGCCGCCTCGACCGACGGGCCCGCCAGGGTGAACACGCTGCGGTTGTGGTCGGGGTCGGCGTGGAGGTCGAGCAACGCCGGCCCGGCGTGTTGTGCCAGAGCGTCGAGCAGGCTCCGGTCAGCGCCCTCGCTCAGGTTGACGACGCACTCGAGCACCCGTCCGTGCCCGCCCGAGTCGTCCGGCGTCTAGTTGCGGCTCAGTTGCACACGCGACAGCCGGCGCTGGCGGAGGATGCGCCGCCGCTCGCGTTCCGACGTGCCACCCCACACACCGTGGTCGACGCGATTGGAGAGGGCGTACTCCAGGCACGGGGACTTGACCGGGCAGTCGCTACAGATGCGTTGGGCGGCTTGGACGCCGATGCCGTCGCTCGGGAAGAAGGTGGCCGGGTCCAGGTCCCGGCACTTTCCCCGCTCCATCCACTCCGCCTCCATGTCGGTCATGGTACCAGCGGCCCTTTCCGATTCGGCCTGTTGCGCCGACTGTTGTCCCACTTCACAGGTACTCCACAGACGGGCGACGAGATTGCGCCCAATGGCCCGCAGGAGGCTCCAGATAGGATCCCGGCGTGACCGATCTCGAGATGCCCGCCGAACAACTCCCGCCACGCGGGCACGTCCGTGTGGTCTACCTGGGTCCGGTGGCGCCCCACTGGGAGGTCCAGTCGACCTGGGGCGAGGCCGAGGTGGTCGAGCCCTTTCGCGACCGGACCCTGGCGCGCCTGACCTTGCTCCCCCCCCACGATCCCCAGTTCCGGCGCAACCGTGAGCGCGTGGTGCGCGACGCCGAGCGTGAGCTGCTCGAGCTCGAATGGGACCTCGGCGTGCCCGAGGAGGAAGAGGAGGCGGCGCCCGCCCCCGCCCCCTGAGCGGGCGCCGGCGGCGTCGGCGAACGGGCGCTCAGGAATCGCTGGGCGGCTCTTCGAAGCTGATGCGCTCGAGCCACAGCCCCGGGGCCTCGACCTCGGCGGGGGTGGGGAGGGTGGCGACCCGCGACCACAGCTTGGCAAGGCCTTCCTCGCCGGCGCGCGACAGCACCCCGGCCACGAAGGCGCTTCCCCGGTCCACCTCGCTGGGCCCGAGGTCCAGTCCGAAGAGCAGCTCGGCGGTGCGGGCCGGCGTGTCGCGGTCCACCTGTCGCCGCCGCCAGGCTTCGGCCAACGCCCCGCGCCCTCCGAGGAGCCGGGTGGCGGTGCGGTCGAGCACGTGCTCGACGTAGCCGAGGAGCGCGCTCGACACCGCGTTGAGCTCCTCCGACGCCCGGCGCCGTTCGGGGCTGGGCTCGGTGCCGAGCAGCACGGACGGATCGCCGAGCATGTCCTCGAGCGACGACGGATCGCTCAGGTCCATGCGCTGCAGCTGTTCGATCATCCCCGCCGCGTCGCCGGCCATGCCGCGGACGACCTCGGTCACGAGGTCGCTGACGCGCCGGCGCACGTGCGGCCGTCCCAGCACGGCGTGCACCGTCACCTCACGCAGGCACACCCACAACCGGACGTCGTCGGCAGGGAGGCTCCATTCCTCGGCGAAGCGAGTGACGTTGCCCGGCACCACGAGCAGGCCGGGCGACGGCCGCCAGATGGGGATCTCGTACTGTCCCAGCGTGGTGCGGGCGAGATGGCCCACGGCCGAGCCCAGCTGCAGGCCGGCGAACATGGGGCCCATGCCGGCCACGAAGCGGGACAGCACGTCGGCACCTCCCGCCTCCTCGCCGGCACCGCTGCGCGCATCGGGTTCCGGCGAGGCGTCGTCGGTGTGGGTCATGGCGTCCAGCACGAACGACCAGTCGTCGACGGTGCGTCGCGCCCAGGCTCCCGGCCCCACGGCGTCGACCGACAGTGCCGAGCCGTCGGGCGTCGGCGACAGCCCGGTGAGCTCGGCCACGTGCAGCTCGGCCACCCGCACCAGCTCCTCGAGGCGGATGCGCTCGACGGGGTCGACGTTGGGCTCGGGCTGGCCGCCGGTGGCCACCCCCTGGGCCAGCTGGCGGGCCAGCTCGACACGGTCCGGGCCCCCACCCATGAGCGACATGAGGTCGCCGAGCAGCTGGGTGAAGAACGAGTCGCCCCCGGAGCCGGGGACCGGGGAGGTCACGACGGGTTGGCGACGACCGTGACCGGCATGACCTCGACGCTACCGGCGCGCACCACGCTGAGCTGCAGGTGCGTGCCCGGTGGGGACATGTACAGCCGGGCCTGGAGGTCGGCCACGGAGGAGACGGGGTGGGCGTCGACCGCCTCCACCACGTCGCCGGGGAGGATGCCCGCCCGGGCGGCCGGGCTGCCGGGGACCACGGAGGTGACGGTGGTCCCGGTGCCGGTGGCGTCCTCGCACACCACCCCCATCCATCCCTTCGTCACGGCGTGATCCCGGGCCAGCTCTTCTGCGACGGCCACCGCCAACGGGGCCGGCACGAAGTAGCCGAAGGTGTCGCCGCCCGACGTGCGTTGCCCGGCGAGGACGCCGAGCACCTTCCCGTCGTCGTCGAGCAGCACGCTGCCCGATGCCGACGGGCCGAGAGGCATCTCCGCCTCGATGGCATCGACGAGCGCCGGCCCACCGTCCTCGGTGGCCGCCGTGCCCACGGTGCGGACCATCCCCACCGCACCCTTCGGGGTGTCGTTGCCGCCCGACGTGCCCGCGCCCGGCCCGCAGCGACAGGCGGCCACAGTCAACTGGTGCGCCGTCACCGCCTGGTCGACGAAGGAGCCGGATGTCAGCGCGCCGTCGAGCTGCACCACGGCCACGCCGGAACGGACGTCGCGTCCGGCGACCCGACCGCTCTGTCGATGGCCCCGGGACGTGACGACG
>DMNK01000171.1:9454-18184 GCA_003453695.1 Acidimicrobiaceae bacterium
GGGAGCACGACGCCGGTGACCGGCGGCGTGGAGGCCGGCGCTCCCGCCCGCGTCAGGGCGACGAGGCCGGGCTCGGCGCTGTCGACGACCTTCACGACGTCGGGCCCGACGGTGATGGCCGCCGGCGACGAACGCGGTGAGGTGACCAGACTGGTGTCGGTGGCCCGTGCCGGCCCGCTGTGGTGACTCGTCAACGTGGTGGCGGCGGCGGCAACGACTGCCGCTCCGAGCACGCCGACGGCCAGCGCGCCCCACCGGAAGCCGGAGTGGGTCTGTTGTGCAGCGGAGCCCGACCCCGAGAGCGCGTGCAGCTCGGAAGGATGGCGCCACAACCGGTCCTCCGGGGGGAGCCAGCCGCGCGGCGGCCGGTCGGGACCCGGATCCCCGGGGCCGAGGTCCTCGGGCAGTTCCCCGAAGTCGAACGGGCCGCCTTCCTCCATCCCGGCCGAGGTTACTGGGGGTTCTTTGCCAACGGACGTCGCCGCCGACGACCGCTTGCGCTCGCCGCCCTACGATGTCCCGGTGCCGGAGGACCGACGTGGCTAGGGACTTGGCGATCGACTTGGGTACCGCCAACACCCTCGTGTACGTCAAGGGCAAGGGCATCGTGCTCAACGAGCCGACGGTGATCGCCCTCAACAGCCGCACGCAAGACGTGCTCGCCATGGGGAAAGACGCGTGGCAGATGATCGGCCGCACGCCCGGCTACATCGTCGCCGTGCGCCCCTTGCGCCAGGGTGCCATCACCGACTTCGACATCACCGAGCGGATGATCAGGCTCCTGCTGCAACGCGCCGGCGTCTCCCGCCTCAACCGCCCCCGCGTCCTCATCTGTGTCCCATCCGCCATCACCTCGGTGGAGCGCCGCGCCGTCAAGGAGGCGACGCAGCGCGCCGGGGCCTCGGGCGCCTACCTCATCGAGCAGCCCATGGCCGCCGCCATCGGCGCCGGACTGGCCATCCACGAGCCGGTGGGCAACATGGTGATCGACGTGGGCGGTGGCACGTCCGAGACGGCGGTCATCTCTCTCGGCGGCGTGGTCGCCTCGCGCGCCATCCGGTGCGGCGGCTTCGACATCGACGCGGCCATCAGCACCTACGTACGGCGCGAGTACGGCGTGGCCATCGGCGAGCGCACAGCCGAGGAGATCAAGATGGCCATCGGCTCGGCGGCGCCGTACTCGGGAGAGGTGAAGGCCGAGGTGCGCGGGCGCGAGCTCATGACCGGCATGCCGAAGACCGTCGTGCTCTCGCCCTCAGAGCTGCGCAGCGCCATCGAGGATCAGGTCAACCTCATCATCGACGCCGCCGTGCAGTGCCTCGGCGAAGCGCCGCCCGAGCTGGCCCAGGACATCATGTTCCAGGGCGTGCACCTGGTGGGCGGGGGCGCCCTGCTGCGGGGCTTGGCCCGCCGCCTCGCCGACGAGACGGCGGTGCCCGTCCACATGGTGGACACGCCGCTCGAGTGCGTGGCCCAGGGCGCCGGCCGCTGTCTCGAGTCCTTCGACTCCCTGCAGCGGCTCTTCGTCACCGACGAGGTCTGAGCCAGGCGCCGGCGGCCGCCTGCGAGTCAGGCGTCGCCCAGCAGCTCCTCGGCCGCCTGGCGCACCTGCCAGTCCCGGTCGCCAGCCGCCCGGCGCAGGCCCGCCTCGGCCTCGGCACCCTCGAAGGCGGCCAGCGCCACCGTGGCCCGGCGCCGCACGGCGGGGCGGTCGTCCAAGGCGCCGAGGACCGCCGGCAGCCCGGCCGGATCCCCGATGGCGCCGAGGGCGGCCACGGCTGCCTCGCGGCACAGCGGGGTCGCCGTGCCGGCCAGCACCGCCAGCCGGGGCACCACCGTGCGGGCGGCGGCGCCGGCTTCCCCGAGCGCCCAGGCCGCCGCCTCGACCACAGCGGGCTCGGCGTCGTCCAGCGCCACAGCCAGGAGCTTCACCGTGTCGTCGTGCACGGCTGGCGGCGCAGCACCCTCGGCGCGCTGGCGGCCCGGCGCCCGGCCCGCCTCCTCGCAGGCTCGTCGCCGGACCCCCGGGTCGGCGTCGGCCAGCGCCCCCCGCAGGTGGCGGGCGTCCAACCCCCCGAGGCGCGCCAACGCCCCCATCGCGGCGGCCCGGACGGTGGGATCGGGGTCGGCCAGAAGCCTCTCCGCCTCGGACAACTCGCCCCGGTGGCCGGCGGCCACGGCACGGCGACGGCGGTCGGCGACGTCGGCTGCGCCACGATCCATGGCAGGCTGGTCCGTCTCCGCCGCCGACGGGGCCCGGGCGCTCGGAACGCTCTCGGCCCCGGGATTCCCGGACCCCGACATGTCCAGCACCAGGATCACGCTACCGCCGCCCATGGTGGGCAGCCCCCGGCGCCGCCGGCGCTGGCCCTATGTGCTCCTCGGCGTCGGCGTCGTGGTGGGGGCGGCCGTGTTGTACTGCGCGCTGGCCACCGCCCCCTACTACGAGCTGCTCCCGGGCCAGGCCCAGTCCGTGGCGGGGCTCATCACCGTGCCCAACGGCTCGGCCCACCACGAGTCGGGGCGGTTGCTGCTCACCGACGTCGAGGTCGACACGATGAAGTACCTGCAGTTCGTGCCGGCCTGGTTCGACCCCAACGCCACCGTGGTGAGCGCCGGCGAGCTCACCGCCAACCTGCCCGCCAGCGAATTCGACGCACAAGGGACGGTGGACATGAGCGAGTCACAGCTCATCGCCTCGGCCGTCGCCCTCCGCCAGCTCGGCTACTCCGTCCCGGAGCACGACGTCGGCACCACCGTCTACGTGATCCAGCCGGGATCGCCGGCCTGGGACCAGCACGCCCTGCAGGTGGGCGACGTGGTCACCGCCATCGACGGCGTGCCCACCCCGAACCCACAGGCGCTCGTCGCCGCCACCCGCACCCATCAACCCGGTGACACCATCACCTTGCAGGTGGGCACCATCGACCACCCCACCCCCGGGCGCGCCGTGTCGCTCAAGCTGGGCTCGATGCGCACCACGGGCGGAAAGGTCGAGCCGCTCATCGGCATCGGCGACAAGTCGGCCCAGATCGCCTCCATGGGCACCCAGCCCGCCTACGAGTACCCGTTCGCCGTCCACATCAACAGCGACAACATCGGCGGCCCGTCGGCCGGGCTGGCGTTCACCCTGGGCGTCGTCAACTCGTTGACGGGCGGGCAGCTCACCGGCGGCCACATCGTCGCCGCCACGGGCACCATCCATCCCGACGGGACCATCGGGGACGTGGGCGGGGTGGCCCAGAAGACGGTCGCCGTGCAGCGAGCGGGAGCGACGCTGTTCCTCGTCCCCAGTCAAGAGCTCGCTGTGGCGCAGTCCAAGGCCACGGGCAAGCTCAAGGTGATGGGGGTCTCGTCTCTGAGCCAGGCGTTGCAGGACCTGGCCCGCATCGGGGGTCACCTGGGAGCGGCGGCCAACGGGCCTCCAGCAGGCGCCGGTGGTCACAGCGTGCCCTACGACTGGCAGGACTCGCCCTGGACGTGATTCGCCCTTCACAGCGGCCGCTGGTCAGGTCGTAGGCTCTGGGCCCATGCGAGACGAGAGAAGAATGGCCATCGCCTCCTCGTCGCGCCTCAGTGCCGACGAGGTGACCCGGCGTACCTTCACCACCGCTCGCAAGGGGTTCACTCCTTCCGAGGTGCGCGCCTTCCTCGATCTCGTGGCCCGGGAGCTGGAGGCCGCGGGAGCGCGCGAGCGCGAGCTGCGCGACGCGTTGTCGGATGCCCAGCATCGGGCCGCCAATCCCGTGATGGACGAGGCGACCCTCACCACCGCCCTCGGCCAGGAGACGGCCAAGGTGCTGCGCTCCGCACACGACGCCGCCGGCGCGATCATGTCCAAGGCCGAGACGGACGCCGAGCGCATCCGGGAGGAGGCCTCCGGGCACGTCGAGCGCCTGCGCGCCGAGGCCGCCGGGGAGACCGAGCGACTCCGGGCGGAGGCCGCCAAGGACAGCGAGCAGCTGCGGTCCCAGGCCGAGTCGGCCGCCGACGAGGTCCGCTCGCAGGCCGAGTCGGCCGCACACGAGTTACGCACTCGTACCGAGCAAGGCGCCCACGAGCTGCGCACGCGCGCCGAGGAAGAGGCCACGGCGCGCCTCGAGTCGGCGAAGGCCGACGCAGACACCCTGCTCACCCAGGCCCGTGCCGAGTGCCGCAGCATGGTGCAAGAGGCGCAGGACATGCGGGCGCGGATCCTCTCGGACCTCACCCGCCGCCGGCGTGTGCTGCACAGCCAGATCGAGCAGTTGCGCGCCGGGCGTGACCGGCTGGCCGAGACCATCACCGGCGTCCGGCACACCGTCGACGAGGTGACCGACGAGCTGTTCCGAGCCGAGGACGAAGCCCGTCTCGCCGCCGAGGAGGCCGGCCGCCATGCCGCCGCCCCGGACGACATCGACGAGAGCCTCGGGATCGAAGCGGTCCTGCCGTCCCCGCCCGGCGCCGAGGCCGGGGCGGACGTCGAGCTCGAGCCGGCCGAGGAGGAGCGTCGGCAGCAGGCCGTGGACGAGCTGTTCGCCCGCCTGCGCGCCCAGCAGGAGACCGTCGAGGCGGCCACCCCCGAGCCGGGAACCGGCGGGCAGGAGACCCCCCGGCAGCAGGCCGGCCAGCAGGAGGCCAACGGGCAGGAGCCGGGCAGCCGGGAGGCGGCTCCTCCCGAGCCCGGCACCCCGGCGACCAGGGAGAAGGCGAGGGAGAAGAAGCCCCGGGCCAAGGAGCACGCCGCCGAGGGGGTCACCGTGCTCGGCCCGGTCCCGCCGCCCGACGCCCCCGGGACCTCCACCCTGCCCGGCGCCGGAGCCGGCGGCGCGGTGGCCGTGGCGGTGGCCGAAGGGCCGGAGACGGAGACGGAGACGGAAACGGCGACCCCCGCCACCGGCGCCGACGAGAAGGACGAGGCGCCCGATCCCTTGCTCGCCCGACGTGACGAGTTGCTCGGGCCCGCCGCCGCCGCCCTGGCCCGGCGCCTCAAGCGGGCGTTGGCTGACGACCAGAACGACGTCCTCGACCGGCTGCGCGCCCTGGGCAGCTTCGGGCCCCAGGTCCTCGTCTCCGAGGACGAGGAGCGCTCCCGCTACCGCCAGGCTGCCGACGGCCAGCTCCTCGAGGCGGCCCGGGCCGGCGCCGTGTTCGGCGGTGGCTCGCCCGACGACGCGCCCTCGGTGGACGATCTGTCGGCCGAGTTGGCGACGAGCATCGTCGCACCGCTGCGCCGTCACCTTCTCGAGGCACCCGCTCCCCTCGAAGACGACGAAGCCGCCATGGTGGAGCACGTCGGCTCCGCCTATCGCGACTGGAAGGGCCAGCGTGTCGAGCGCGTGGCCCATGACCATGCCCACGCCGCCTTCTCGCGGGCGGCGCTGGCGGTCACGCCAGAGGGACGCCAGCTGCGCTGGCTGGTCGACGACGACGGCGGGAAGTGCCCGGATTGCGACGACAACGCGCTGGCCGGGGCACTGCCACGCGGGGAGGCGTTCCCGACCGGGCACGTGCACCCCCCTGCCCATCCGGGGTGCCGCTGCCTGCTGGTACCCGGGCAGGCATAGGCTCGCCCTTCGTGCGCAGCCCGCAGGAAATTCCGCGCCGCCCGGCGCGGACCCGCAGGCGTCGGCGGCGCATCTGGATCGTGGTGGCGATCGTCGTCGTCATCGCCTTGATCGCCTCGCTGCGGTCCATCGCCACCTTCTACACCGACTATCTCTGGTACGGCTCCGTGCACCTGGCCGGCGAGTGGCGCCGCATGCTCGAGGTGAAGCTCGGACTCTTCTTCGGGTTCGCAGCCGTGTTCTTCGTCGTGCTGTGGGCCAATCTGGCCGTGGTCGACCGGGTGGCGCCGAGCGAGCTCGCGCTCGGGCCCGAGGACGAGCTCGTGCGTCGCTATCAGCAGCGCGTCGCCCCCCATGCCCTGCTGGTGCGCTCCCTCGTCTCGCTCGTGGTTGCCCTCATCGCCGCCTCGGGGACGGTGGGGCAGTGGCAGAACTACCTGCTGTTCTCGAACGCCCAGCCCTTCTTCCACCTTGCCGACCCGCAGTTCCACAAGAACGTGGGGTTCTTCGTCTTCGCCCTGCCGTTCCTGTCGTTCCTGATTAGTTGGAGCTTCGTGGCCCTGGTGGTCATGACCGTGATCGTGCTCGTGGCCCACTACCTGAACGGGGGTATCCGCATCCAGCAGGGCGTGCCGGCGGTGTCTTCGTACGTGAAGGCCCACATCTCGGTGCTGCTCGCCCTCATGGCCCTGGTCAAGGTGTTCGGCTACGTCCTGGCCCGCTACCAGCTGGACCTGTCCCAGAACGGATACGTCCAAGGCGCCGGGTACACCGACGTCCACGCCCGCATCCCGGCCTTCAGCCTCCTCATCTGGATCTCGGTGCTCGCCATGGTCATCCTCATCGCCAACATCTGGCGAAGGGGATGGGCGCTCCCGGTGCTGGCCGTGGGGCTGTGGGCCCTGGTGGCCGTGGTGCTGGGTGCGATCTATCCGGCCATCGTCCAGGCGCTGAAGGTCAACCCCGCCCAGGCGTTGCTCGAGCGCCCGTACATCCAGCGCAACATCGCCGCCACCCGCCAGGCCATGAACCTGAGCGGCGTGAAGTCCGAGCCCTTCGCCGCCAGCCAGTCCCTCACCGCCGCCCAGCTGACCCAGAACCCGTCGGTCGGTTCGGTCCGGCTGTGGGACCCGGCATTGTCCGATCTGGGCCAGACCTACGCCAAGTTGCAGGACATCCGCTCCTATTACATCTTCCAGACGCTGGGTCTCGACCGTTACCAGGTCAACGGAGTCCTCACTCCGGTGGTGGTGGGCGTGCGGCAGATCAACGACGCCGACCTGCCCGCGCAGGGATGGGTCAACACCCATCTCGAGTACACCCATGGCTACGGGTTCATGATGTCGCCGGCCAACCAGGTGAGCTCCAACGGCCAGCCCCAGTTCGCCATCCGCGACGTTCCGACGGTGTCCGCCGCCGGGTTGCCCGAGGTGGCCCAGCCGTCGGTGTACTACGGGCTCAACGGCTCGGGTACCGAGCCGAGCTATGTCATCGCCGACACCAAACAGGCGGAGATCGACTACCAGCTCCTGAACGGAGCCAACCAGCAGTCCCACTACCGGGGCACGGGCGGCGTGCAGCTGTCGTCGTTCGGGCGGCGCCTGGCCTTCGCCCTGCGCTTCAGCGACCTCAACTTGCTCATCTCGAACCTGGTCACTCCCGACTCGCGGGTGCTCTTCGAGACCAACGTCCAGAACGCCGTGCAGAAGGCGGCCCCCTTCTTGAGCCTGGACAGCGACCCCTATCCGGTGCTCGCCGGGGGGCAGATGTACTGGATCCAGGACGCCTACACCGTCACCGGCAACTATCCCTACGCCCAGAACGCCGACACCACGGCGCTGTCATCGAACACCGGGCTCAACCAGAACTTCAACTACATCCGCAACTCCGTGAAGGTCGTCGTCAACGCCTACAGCGGTGCCATGACCTTCTACGACATGACGGGGCCCTCCAACGAGGACCCCATCCTGAAGACGTGGGAGCATGCCTTCCCGGGCATGTTCACGCCGGCCTCGAAGATGCCAGGCGCCCTGCGCGTCCACGTGCGCTATCCCGAGGACATCTTCACGGTCCAGGCGGCGGCGCTGGGCCGCTACCACATCACGAACCCGGCCGCCTTCTACAACGCTACCGACGCATGGAGCATCTCTCAGACCCCGGGAGCCGGTTCGCCCTCGGCCGCTCTCGCCACCACCGTCACCACCAACGCCCAAGGCGTGGTCGTGGGCACCGGGCAGGTGCAGCGGATGTCGCCGCTCTACCAGGTGCTGCAGGTGCCCGGACAGAACGACCTGTCGTTCAACCTGCTCGACGCCTTCGTGCCCGTGTCCACGGGCGACCAGATCCAGACGCTGTCCGCCTACTTGATCGCCGGCTGCGATCCTGGCCAGTACGGGAAGCTCTCCGTCTTCGTCACACCGCGGGGCCAGGCCTTCGACGGGCCGGCCCTCATCGACGCCCGGATCTCGGCCACGCCAACGGTCTCACAGGAGATCAGCCTGCTCAACCAGAACGGGTCCAGCGTGCTGCTCGGGAACGTCCTCATGGTCCCCGTCAACCAGTCGATCCTCTATTTCCGGCCGCTCTACGTGGAGTCGTCGCGCAACCAGCTCCCGGTGCTGCAGAAGGTGATCGCCGTGTACGGGGGGTCGGGCGGAAGCCAGGTGGCCATGGGCGACGACCTCGAACAGGCGTTGGAGGGCGTGTTCCAGGGAGCGACCATCCCGCTGGGCGGCCAGCCCGTGACCCAGGCGCCCACCCCGGCGCCGACGGGCGTGTCCACCCAGATCCAGAACCTCATCAACCAGGCGGCCGCCCTGTCCACCCAGATCCAGACCGACCTCACCGCCGGGAACCTCGGTCAATACCAGAAGGACGTCAACTCGCTCAACGGGATCATCCAGCAACTCCAGCAGCTGGCCACGGGCTCGAAGGCGTCGGGTGGCGGCTCGGGGTCGGCATCTACCACGACGACTGGGCCGAGCGGCGAGGCACTCCATGGGCGTCAAGCCAGTTGACGGGCCTGGAGGCGGCTGCGGCGGGAGCTGGTAAATTCGTGGGTTCACGACGCGGGGTGGAGCAGTCTGGTAGCTCGTCGGGCTCATAACCCGAAGGTCGGAGGTTCAAATCCTCCCCCCGCCACTACGAAAGCCCTGGTAGAGGGGCTCTTCGGATTTCAGCGGGG
>DMNK01000170.1:0-431 GCA_003453695.1 Acidimicrobiaceae bacterium
AGTCCTTGGGATGGGAGAAGAGGATCCCCCACGAGTCGCCCAGCCACTCGTGGAAGTTGATGGTCCCGTCGGTGGTGTCTGCGGTGAAGTCGGGGGCGGTGTCGCCCAGACGAATGGCCATGATCTCCTCCTGCCTGCCGGGCCCGGTGGGGACGGCAGGACTGTCTCTGCCGGCTGTCGCGCCCGACTCTACCGGGCCGGGGCACAATAGTCGACCGAGTTGGTCAGCTTTTGCCCCAGCCCCGTCTGCTGGGATGATGGCGGCGTGCTCCCCACGGTCGAGGTGGAAGACGACGGCGCCGTCCGGGTGGTGAGCATCTGCCGTCCCGATCGGCGCAACGCCGTGGACTCGGCCACCGCTGCCCTGCTCCTGGAGTCCTTTTCGACCTTCGAAGCCGACGAGCGGCTTTCGGTGGCCGTGCTCACCGGCC
>DMNK01000170.1:756-8632 GCA_003453695.1 Acidimicrobiaceae bacterium
TGGTGCGACCTGCGGGTCGCCGGCCAGGGCGCCGTGCTCGGGGTCTACTGCCGGCGCTTCGGCGTGCCCCTGGTCGACGGGGGCACGGTCCGGCTCCCTCGCCTCATCGGGCAGAGCCGCGCCCTCGATCTCGTGCTCACCGGGCGGCCCGTCGAGGCGGACGAGGCGCTCGCCATCGGGCTCGTCAACCGGGTGGTGCCCGCCGGGCAGGCGCTGGACGCGGCGCTGGCCCTCGCCGCCGAGCTGGCCGCCTTCCCCCAGACCTGTCTGCGCAACGACCGGCGGTCCCTCGTGGGCCAGTGGGGGGCGCAGGAGGCCGAGGCCTTGGTGGCCGAAGCCCGACTGGGCCGGGACACCATCGCCAGCGGCGAGACGGCGGAAGGCGCCCGGCGCTTCACGGGCGGGGCGGGCCGCCACGGCGAGGCCGTCGCCGGCTCGTGACCAGCGCCCGGGCCGAGGGCGCCGCCGGCTCAACCGAGAGCGAGGTGGTGGCCGCCTTCGACTTCGACGGCACCCTGACCACAGGAGGGAGCGTGTGGTCCTTCCTGGTGCGCGTGCGCGGCCCCAGGCCGGTGGCCCAGGCCGCCATGGCCGTGCTGCCCCGGCTGGTGGCGGCGGCGCTCTTCGGTGGCCGGGCCGCCGACGACGCCAAGGAGGCCCTCTTCCGGCGCACCCTGGGGGGCCTGGACGCCTCGGCGGTGAGCGAGGAGGCGGCTCGCTTCGGGCGCGACCACTACGCCCGGCGCCGACGCGCCGACGTCGGGGCGCGCGTCGAACAGCACCGGCGCCACGGGCATCGCCTGGTCATCGTGTCCGCCTCCCCCGAGCTCTACGTGCGGGCCGTCGCCGACGAGCTCGGCTTCGACGCCGTGATCGCCACCCGTCTCGAGGTCGGTGCCGACGGCCGGCTCACCGGCCGGTACCAGGGTGGCAACTGTCGCGGTGGTCGCAAGCTCGACGGCCTGCACCGCTGGACCGAGGCGCACGCCCCCGGGGCGCTGGTGTGGGCCTACGGCAACAGCGCCGGCGACCGACGTCTCCTGGGCGGGGCCGACGTCGGTGTGGACGTGGGCCGGCTGGGGCCGGTGGGCAAGCTGCGGGCCTTCCGGCGCTTGCGCGACACCGCCGAGCTCATCGGCTGAGCGCGCCGCCGGCGACCGGCCGTCCACGACACGCAGGGTCAGGACAGGCCTCCAGGGGCGATCTCGGCGGCCCCCCAGGTGCCCTGGCCGGCGATGTACCAGAAGTTGAAGAGCGAGCCCCCCGGCCCCTGCACGAACACCGACGGGCCGCCGTCGGGCTGGGCCACGACACCGGGCGCCGAGTAGGCGGAGCCCTGGCCCGCCACGGTGCCCGCTCCCCAGCTGCCCTGGGCAGGGATGTACCAGAAGTTGAGCAGCGAGTTGCCGGGCCCCTCGACGATCAGCGACGGGGAGGCCCGATCGATCTGGAGGATGACGCCGGGGGCCGAGTAGGCGGAGCCCTGGGCGGCCACGGTCCCCGCCCCCCAGATGCCCTGGGAGGCGATGTACCAGAAGTTCAAGACGGCGTTGCCGGGCCCCTGCACCAGCACCGAGGGCGATCCGTCGGTCTGGGGGAGCACGCCCGGGTCGGAGTAGGCCGAACCCCGCCCGGCCGCCGTGCCCGATCCCCACCTGCCGGCCGAGGGGATGTACCAGAAGTTGAGCACCGAGTTGCCGGGGCCCTCCACCACGACGGTGGGCGCCCCGTCGAGCTGGTCCATGGCGGCCGGAGCCGAGAAGGCGGAGTTGCCCCCCGCCACCGTCCCGGCCCCCCACTGGCCGGTCGAGGCGACGTAGAAGTAATTGAGCAGGGCATTGCCGGCGGTGCGGACGAAGACGGTGGGGGCGCCGTCGCCCTGGAGCATGACCACCGGCGTGGACGCCACGCCGCTCGGGGCGACCTGAGCCGAGTCCCAGGTGCCCGCCGCGTACCAGTCGTTGACCAGCGAGCCCCCCGGCCCGGTGAAGAAGACGCTCGGCGACCCGTCGGGCTGCAGCACGGCCACGGGCGGCGAGGCCACCCCGCCACCGGCGACCTGCGCCGAGTCCCACACCCCGTTCACGTACCAGTAGTTGAGGAGCGAGCCGCCCGCCCCGCGCACGAAGAGCGAGGGCGAACCGTCGGGCTGGGGCACGACGAACGAGCTGGACTGGGCGAACGGGGAGGGACCGCCGCCACCGGCCGACCCCGTCCCCCCGGGGCCGCCCCCGACGCGGCTGTTGGCGACGCAGCCGTCGGTCAAGGCGGCCAGCAGCCCGACGGCATCGGGCGAGCCCCATCCGGAGGCCATGTCGTAGCCGGCGCCGGCCGGGTACAGGCCGTCGGGATTGGCGTCGAAGTCGTTGTCGCCCGACGTGATGTCGTGGAAGGTGCGCGGGCACAACGCCGCCTGGTACAGCGTCGGCGACAGCATGCCGAGCCGTTGTCCTGGCGACAGCTGCTGGTCCAGCAGAGCGGCGAGGGCCGCCCACACCACCACGGAGGCACTCGTGCCTCCGACGTCGATCCAGGCGCCGTTCCAGTAGATGGGAACCCCGCGGCTGGGGTCCCCCGTGGCGGCGACGTCGGGCACCTCCCGGCACAGCCCCGGCGAGTTGTTGCAGGGCACGCCCGACGATTGGGCGTTCACCACCCCCGGCCCCTGCTGCCAGGACGGCATGGCCCAGGACGCCGACACCCCGCCTCCGGTGGCTCCCGTCCCCGCCGACGACGCGCACGTGGCGGGCTGTCCCTGGCAGTCGTTCCACACCGACTCGACGAGCGGGGAGATGCTCGTCACCGAGGTGGCGCCCACCCCGGTGACGTCGGGCTGGCTGGCCGGGTCGTCGACCGCCGGGCTCGAGCCGCCGGAGGTGATCCCGTAGCAGTCCTCGGCCCCGGTGTCGCCGGCGGCGGCGAGCACGCTCTGGCCCTGGGCGGCCATCTGCTGGAAGAGCCCGGACTGGTTGCGGATCCATCCCGAGCCCAGTGCCTGCTCGCACAGGCCCCAGCTCGTCGACACCACCTGGGCGCGGTCGTCGTTGGCGATCTGCTGGTACACGTTGTACACGTCGGTCTGGGTGGCGCCCGGGCCCTCGTACACGAGGATCGACGCCTGAGGCGCCAGGGCCGCCACCTGCTCGATGTCGAGCGCCGCCTCACCTTGCCCGGCGCCGCTGCCGGCGCCGCCGTTCACGAGCACCGGACTCACCGCCGTGGTGATGCCGTAGCAATTCTCGAAGGTGGCAATGTCGGTGGACGAGTAGGGCTCCAGCTCGTACACCGCCACCGTCACCCCGGACCCGAGCAGGCCCTGGTCGTACAGGTTGTCGAAGCCGTAGGCCGACGCCACCTGGGTGTCGGTGTAGCCATGGTTGGCGGCGGCTTCGTTCGCTGCGCTCGAACAGGCGGTGGGCGCCGACTGCACGTGCGGGACGGCGGCCGACGGCGCTCCTGCGGGGCTGGTGCTCCCCGAGGACGGTGGCCCGCTGCCCCGCTCGAGGCGCGGCCCAGGGAGCTCCAGGCTCGACAGCCCCACGATGCCGCGCACATGACCGACGAGCGCGGCGGGCACGAGGGGGGTCCCCGACGCGGCGAAGCCGTGCACGGCGCCGACACGGTAACGACCGACTGCCAGGCCGAGGGCGGAGGACACCGAGGCCACCGAGCCGGTGAAGTGCACATAGAGACCGTCGGGGTCGACGCCCGTCACGCGCAGCCCGGCCCCCGTCAACCAATTCCGCACCGCCTGCAGCGTGCCCGGGGCCGCTCCGAACCGGGGGCCGAATTGCCCGGCGGCGAGGAAGTGCCGGTAGCTCGGCGACCCGGGCGTGGAGACCCCCTTCACGAAGGCGTCCAACGCCGCCGGGTCGCCAGGGGCCAAGGCCACCTCTCCCGCCAACCGTTGGGCCGACGGCAGGCGCCCTTCGGCGACCGCGCCGGGCGGCACCGTCACTGTGGCGGCGCCGTCACGGGTGATCGAAGCCGCCCCTCCCGGTGTCGCCGCCACGAAGCTCGACAGGAGCATGACGGCGCCAGCCGTCACGACGACGAACCCCGCGCCCCTACCGGCGGTGCACCGGATTCCTTCTTGTCGCTGCCCCACTGTGTCTCGGCCTGACCCCAGAAACGCCGCCGCCTGCCCTGTCGACGGCGAAGAGCGTTGCGGCCCGGCAGCGGCGGAGGCGGTGCCGGGGACGCAACGAGCGCGTCACCTTAGTGGCCCGCCGGTTCGGAACCGGGGCATCCCACCGACATCTTGGGCGATTCGGCCGGAAAACGATCGATTTGCGGGTTGGCCTGTAGCTTTTCGCCATGAGCGGCCCCGGTGACGACCGCGTGCTGCGGTTTGGCGACAACCACGCTCCGAGGGCGACGGTGGTGGTGACGGCATGGAAGGGTGCGCCCCATCTCTTCGCATGCCTGGCGTCACTGCACGACACGGCACCCGCCGTGCCCTTCGAGCTGTTCGTGAGCGCCAACGAGCCGACGGCGGAGCTGTGTGCACAGCTCGATCGCCTCCTGGCCGGCGCTACCGTGATGAGCTCTCCGCTCAACCTCGGATTCGCCGGCGCCGTGAATCGCGCCGCCGCCCGGGCTGCGGGCGAGTTCATCGTGCTTCTGAACGACGACGCCGCGGTCGAGCCCGGGTGGCTCGAGGCGCTCGTGGCCGCCGCCGACGCCGACCCGGTTGCCGGCGCGGTGGGAGGAAGGATCCTGTCTCCGGACGGGGCCCCCCGAGAGGACGGGACCGTGTTGTGGTCGGACGGGTCCGTCACGCTGCTCGACACCTACTACCGCCCCGTCCCCGAGCCGCCGCCGGGGCCGAGGCGGGTCGACCACTGCAGCGCCGTGTCGCTGCTCGTGCGCCGCAGTGTGTGGGAGCACGTGGGGGGATTCGACGAGGGGTACTTCCCCGCCTACTACGAGGACGTCGACCTGGCCCTCAAGATCCACGCCATGGGCCGCACCGTGCTGTACCAGCCCGCTTCCACGGTGCGGCACCGTCAGGGGGCGAGCGCCTCTCCGCGCTACCGGCACTTCCTGTTACGACAGAACAGGGCTCGGCTCCGTGCCCGATGGAGTGGCGTGCTCTCGGAGCGACCTCGCCCCGACCCGCACAATCCCGCCGCGCTGTCATCGGCGGTGCGCCGGGCCCACGATCGTGCTCCTGCGGTGAGCCTCGGGCCTGCCGTCGCCGACGAGACTCCCCCGCCGGCGCCCGACGACGAGCGCTGGTACCTGGCCAAGCAGCGGGACGTGAACGACGCCTATGCCCGGTCGCTCGAAGCCGAGCTCGACGCCCGTGAACGCGCCGTCACCCACCGGCTGGGCTGGTGGGTACGCACCCCGGTCAAGAGGGCGCTTCGCCGGGTTCCGTGGGCGTATCGCGCCCTGGCCCGGCGACGGAGGCGGCCGGAGACGACCCCGAGGGTGGGCTGAGCGCAGCGCCGCCGGACGGGGTGAGCGCCGATCCGAGCTGGGCCCGCACCAGGTCCCTGCCCCTGAAGCTTCGGCCCTCGACGTCGATCTCGAGCCCGTCGCGCCCGATGGTGAGGTGCGGCGTGAAGAAGGGGTCTCCCTGAGCCATGTCGAGAGCCCAGCGCCGCAGCAGCCGTGCCTCGTCGTCGGCAGGGTGCACGTCACCTCGACTCGAGCTCTCCTCGTGCACGAGGGTCACGTACGGCGTGTACAGCACCCGGTACCCGGCGCGTCCGAGACGCAGGCAGAAGTCGACGTCGTTGTAGGCCACGGCCAGCTCCTCGTCGAACCCCCCCACCGCCTCCCAGGCCGAGCGGCGGATGAGGCTGCATGCCCCGGTGACGGCGCTCACGTCCCGCACGGTCTGGATCACCCCCAGGACGCGGATGCCGGGGGCCAGATGGCCGAGGTTGGCGGCGGGCACGCCGCAGGCGAGGACGATGCCTTCGTGCTGGGGGCGCTCGTCGCCGAACACCAGCCGGCAACCGACCGCGCCCACCTGGGGTCTTGTGCCCAGCTCGACCAACCCGGTCAACCAGTCGGGGTCGATCACCCTGGTGTCGTTGTTCAGGGTGAGGACGAGCTCGGAGTCTGTGGCGGCGAAGCCGGCGTTCATGATGGCGGCGTAGTTGAACGGACCCGGAGCAGGGACCACCCGCACGCCGCTGCGACGGAGCAGCTCGGTGGTGGCGGGCTCCCTGCTGTCGTTGTCGACGACGGTGACCGAGTAGTGGCCGTAGCCGGTGAGCGACGAGATGGACTCGAGGCACGGACCGAGCAGGTCGGCCCGGTCCCTCGTCGGGATGAGGATCTCGACGTGCGGCCCCGGCTCGGGCACGGCGTAGCGAACCCGGTACCCTCCGGCGAACCCGCCCGGCTCCACCCGGCCGTCGATCCCCCGCCGGGCCAAGGCGTCCTCCACGGCGCGCAACCCCGCCTCGTACGCCCACGGCTTGGCCTTCGCCGTCATCGAGGTCGACGTCGGTGACTGGCGCCAGGTGTAGAGGACCTCGGGCACGTGGCGGACGGCCTGGGTGCGCTCGGTGAGCCGGAGCAGCAGGTCGTAGTCCTGGGCCCCGTCGCGCTCGGGACGCAGGCCGCCCACCTGCTCGACCAGGCGACGGCGCGCCACCACGAAGTGGGTCACGTAGTTCATCCCGAGCAGGGTCTCCGGGGACCAGCCCGGCTTGAAGAAGGGGCGGAGCCGGTCCCCCGACGGCATGAGGATGTCCTCGTCGCAGTAGAAGACGTCGATGGCGGGATCGTCCTGGAGCGCCTGGACGTACAGGTACAGCGCGTGCGGTTCGATCAGGTCGTCGTCGTCGAGGAAGCCGACGTACTCGCCCTGGGCCAGTTCGAGCGCCCGGTTGGTGGCCCGGGAGATCCCGCCGTTGTCGTCCGAGTACGCCACCCGGATGCGGGGATCGGCACCGGCCAGCTCCTCGAGCACGTCCCGCACCCCCGACCGGGGGGAGGCGTCGTCGCACACGCACAGCTCCCAGTGGTCGTAGCTCTGCGCCTGCACGGAGGCGATGGCCTCCTGCAGGGCCTGGGGGCTCGGGTTGTAGACGGGCATGCACACGCTCACGAGGGGACGGTGCGCCCAGGTGGCGGCGCGTTTGCGCTGCTGGTGCAGCTCCTCGGTGTCGGGCCGGCGCGACGCCAGCCAGGCGTGGTAGCGCTCTTTGAAGCGCCGCTCGGCGCTGGGCCGGCCGAGCAGGACCCGAGCCGCCTTGCTGGCGACCCGGCGCCGTCTCGACCCCATGGGCATGACCGATCGCAGCAGCCGGCTCACCTGCAGCGCCCGGGCCACCATCCAGCTGGCCTGGTAGCGCCACAGTTGATAGCGCAGCTCCTCCACAGCGATGGTGAGCTCGGCCTGACGGGTGTACAGCTCGTCGATCTCGGCGGCGGCCGCCTGGTAGCGGCGCTCCCAGTTCTCCTCCGCCTTGGGGTCGGGCGTGCCGTTCAATCGAGGATGGGAGAGCGGATCTGCGCCCGAAGATCGAGGTCGACCATGCCGGTGGCGTGGCCGGGGTTCATGACCTCGAAGCGCGCCGCCTGGTCGGCGACGTCGATGACCACCCCCCGGCGGTCGGCCACCGTGACGCCGATGTCGAAGGCTCCCTCGAGCAGGGGAACGCTCTCGAAGCTCAGGTCCACCCGCCCCGCGCCCACCGGCACGTCCAGAGCCTGGAGCTGCTCGGCGGTGTCGCCCCGGTAGACGACGGTTCCTCGCTGGTCGCGGATGGAGATGCCGAACACCACGTCCGGGGTCGGCTCGGCGACTTCGAAGGGGACCTGGACCGTCAGGGTCTCGCCGGGCATGAGGTAGGGGCGGCTCCCCGACCCGGGATGCTCGAGGGTGGCCGTGCCGAGCCGGACGCGTGGC
>DMNK01000170.1:8864-10752 GCA_003453695.1 Acidimicrobiaceae bacterium
GGTGACGAGCAGCTCGTGGTAGCGGTGGATGGCCTCGCCGGCCGGTGCCACCGTCAGCACCTTGCCCTTGTCGAGCACCACGGCCCGGTCACAGATCTGTCGCACCATCTCGGCGGAGTGGGTCACGAAGAGGATGGTGCGGCCGTCGTCCTGGAATTCCTTGATCCTGGCCAGGCATTTGCGCTGGAAGTTCTCGTCACCCACGGCCAGCACCTCGTCGACGACCAGGACGTCGGGGTCGACGTTCACGGCCACGGCGAAACCCAGTCGCACGTACATGCCCGATGAGTAGTACTTGACCTGGTTGTCGATGAACTGCTCCAGCTCGGCGAACGCCACGATCTCGTCGAAGCGACGATCGACCTCCTTGGTGGACAGTCCGAGGAGCGAGGCGTTCAGATAGATGTTGTCCCGCCCCGACAGCTCGGGCTGGAACCCGGCACCGAGCTCGAGAAGGGCTGCCAGCTGGCCCCGTACCATCACCCTGCCCTCGGTGGGCTGCAGGATGCCGGATATGCACTTGAGCAAGGTCGACTTGCCCGAGCCGTTGCGGCCCAGGATGCCGATCGTCTCGCCCTCGACGACCTCGAAGGTGATGCCGTGCAGCGCCCAGAAGTCGTCGTAGGGGTTGTGCCCGGCCCGCAGCACCCGCTCCTTGAGCGACTGTTTCTTCTCGTGGTACAGGCGAAATCGCTTGGAGACGTCGGCGACGTCCACCGCCGTGTTCATCCCTCGGTCACAGCTCCTCGGCGAAGTTCCCCTCGAGCCGGCCGAACACGACCAGAGCGCCCAGGAGGAGGAGCAGGGAGATGCCCAGGATGATGAGGTCCGACGACAGGTACCACCACGACGAGTACCCGGCCATGACCTGGATGGGTTGGTGGCTGGTGGTCGAGATGGCGTGGGTCACGTTGTAGAAGACACGCTGGAACGTCATCACCGGGGGCGTGATGGGATTGGCGAAGAAGAGCCAGATGAGATGGGTCCCGGGGATGCCGAACAGGGTGTGACGGACCATGCGGTTGTGGATGTCCCCGCCGAAGGCGTAGATCCCGGGCACGGCCCAGAACCAGGCCATGAGCAGCACCTCGACCAGGTGCTGGGTGTCGCGCAGGTACACGTTGACGGCGGAGAGGAACACCGACAAGGCCGCCGCAAAGGCCACCAGGGCCACCAGGGCGAAGGGTACGAGCCACATGAGCTCCCAGGCGGGCCGGTGCCAGAAGGCCAGCATGAACAGCACCATGACCGCCGACTGGAACAGGAAGAACATGAGCGCCGACCCCACCGAGGCGAAGGCCAGGATCTCTCGCGGGAAGGCCACCTTCTTCACGATCCCGGCGTTGCTCACCATCGAGCCGGTGGCGGTGAGGATCGACGTCTGGAAGAGGTTCCAAAGCAAGATGGCTGAGAACATGTAGATCACGAAGCTGGGGATGCCGTTGGGGAGGAAGAACGTGAAGAGCACGTAGAAGACAGCCATGGTCAGCGCCGGGTTGAGCATCGACCACAGGAACCCCAGGAAGGAGTTCTTGTACTTGACCTTGATCTCCTTGCGCACGAGGAAGGCGAGCAGCTCGCGCGACCGCCACAGGTCCACCAGGCGCTGGCGAAGGCTCCCCTGAGCGGCGACGACCCGGATGGGCTTCGGCCCCCGGGCCTCGGCCCGCGCCGCCCGGGTGGCGAGCTCGACTTCAGCGTCGGTCTGCTCCGGGGAAGCTGTGGCAACGTCGAGCTCGGGCCCAGCCTCGACCGTTGCTCCTACGTCGCTCACTCGTCTCCTCCGTAGCCGCCGGGCCGAGAAGAGCTCAACTGCGGACGGCAGCGGCGTGCTCGATCACACGATCGATGAAGCCGTACTCCTTTGCCTCCTCGGCGGTGAACCAGC
>DMNK01000170.1:10901-11025 GCA_003453695.1 Acidimicrobiaceae bacterium
ACCAGCGGTCGCGGTCGGAGTCTGCCTCGATGCGTTCGATGGGCTGGCCGGTGTGGAAGGCGATCCGCTCGGCCATCATGCGCTTCAGGTACACGATCTGCTCGGCCTGGATGGCGATGTCGGC
>DMNK01000116.1 GCA_003453695.1 Acidimicrobiaceae bacterium
TCGTGCGACGGCGCGTTCCCCATGGACTCGGACTCAACCTCTAGCCGCTCGCCAGTGAGGCCGGCGTTCTCGACCGTCACAGTAGAGGACGCGATCCGAGATTGGGCGACCCTCATGCAGACTGCCGATGGCTCTACGGCCAGGACCTTGGTGACGCTCGGTGGGTAATAGCGAGTGTTGAGGCCGGTCCCGAATCCAACCTCCAGCACATCGCCCCGCAGGTCAGCGCATACTCGGGCGCGTGGGTGACGCGTCGTCTTTCGGCGCATTGCGATGTCTTGAAAGTGGGGAAGGAAGTGCTCGGTGTAAGCGCCCATATTCCATTCCCGAGGCTACTTCCTCCAGTGCCAACCGTGAGAGGTCGGGACGTTCGGATAGTCCGGGCTGGAGCATTTCCGAACACGAGGCCAACGATGGCCAGTCAACGTCGGCGTGCGTCGCCGTAGACGAAAAAGCGAGGCGTGCTCTTCATCTCGGCCTCCCACTCAAGCTGTCGGAGCTTCTTGGTCAGCTCGTCCGGCTCGTAGCAGACCTTCACCACGCGGTGCTCCGAGCCGTCATCAAGTCGGCGGACGTAAAGATCCTCCTGGTACTCGGCAACGTAAGGATCGCCCCCCTCGGTGGTGGTGGGGCGGTTGTCGAGGAGGAAGGCTCTGCCACCAGGGCTGAGACAGCGGGCTACCGGGCCCCAGAACTCCTCGAATCGCCGTCGGGGGACATGCGAAAGCCAGAAGCTGAAAAAGACGACTCGAACGACTCCGGCTCCTCGGTTCCCACTGGAACAGGTCGGCCTCGACGTAGCGAGCGTCGAGTCGACCGACACGCTGGCGATTGAGCGCGATCGCCTCGGGCGAGCTGTCCAAGACGGTCAGGCTCCTGGCCGTACGCGCCAGATGCTTCGTCCACCAGCCGGTCCCGCCCGCCAACTCCAGCACCGAGCCGGTTGCACCGAAGCGTTCCAGGTCTGCCTCGACCTGCTCGACTTCGTTGAACCAGACTCGCTTCTCCTCGACACCGACGTCGTATCGTCGCGTTCGCTGCCACCAGGTGTCGTAGATGGGCGCCCGACGCCGGTAGTGCTCAACCTGCTCGGCGAGGACCCCCCTGTCATCACCCACGCCCGTGGTCTACTCGACGCTCTTTGAGCCCGTCGGCGCACGTCTCAACAAAGGCCTGGGAGACCGCTCGGAACTGCCGGGAGCAGGGCGGGGCAGTCAGGGCGTCCGGCCAGGCCAGCCAGCCCCAAGCCGATCGGGAACACGTTAAGCCGTCGTTACAGGTCGGGTGGCCTCGGGGGCGAGGCGACCGACTCCGGCACATCTAGGCGGTCCGACCAGCGGGTTACCCCTAGTCCGACGAAGCTCCGAGCAGGTCGTGCTCGCACCGTGCCGCCATCTCTTGCCACTCGCTTGCCATCTGGGCCCTTGCCCTGTTGGGAGGCAGAAGCCGCTGATACCAATGTGCCCCCACGGTCAGGTGACGATGAGTGCTGATGATCTGAGTCTCGCCTTCTCCAACCGGGACGAACTCAAGGGTGTTGGCGCAATCGACGGTCTCTTCGCGTCCTGTGGGAAAGCAAACGTGGTTCACTTCGTGGCCGACGATCACAAAATGCTCGCCGTTCCAGGTACCCGGTCGTCCATCAGCACCAATTGGGGACTCGATGTGTTGGTGCATTGTCGCACCGGTCCTGACAGTCCATCTGATGTCACGAGTCCACGTCGACCCAGTGACGGTGTCTTCGATGGAACATTCGGTTTTGCCCTCCCGCTCCCACTGAGCGAGGACGGCTTCCCTTTGACCTGGGCGTCGGAACCATTCAACGACGGAGTCGGAGCTTGCCCTCACTGTGGCTGTCATCCGTATCGTCCATCTACGCTGTTTCACAGCTGCCAAGGCTATGTGGAACGGGTAGCGCAGAATGCCGGGATGCGCTCCGGGTCCTTTAGGAGCCTTGGGCCAGGTCGGCGGTGGCCGGGCCGACCGGGATCATCCCCGCCGCCTGAGCGTTATGGGCGATCCGCCCCGGCGCCAAAGTAGCGCAGTGCGGCACGTCCCGGTCGGCCCGATTACCCTCCGACTCGTGGCGTCGGCAGGAGCAAGTGCCTTAAGCGTATGGACAGCGACCGGCTTTCTGCTCTTCCTGGTTGGGGCTGGAGTGTCGGCGATTAGTGCCCGCACCTTCAATGGCGCACAATGGCTCCTGGACAAGCTGAACGTAATGAGCCATACGCCACTCCAACGGAGGCGATGGCACGTGCTACTTCAGACTCAGGCGAGACACATAGAGCAGCTCAGGCCCATTTGGCGGAAAGTGACATGGGTCTGCCTAGGGTTGGCAGCCGCATGCGGCGTCGCCTGGCTCGCCTTGCTGTAACAACGAGCTATTGCAGCCGGGCGTGATCTCGGGGGGGGGGCATGCTCGCCGAGGGAGGGCTAAAGCGGCACCTACCGGTCGCCCTTCTGCTCTTCGTGAAAGACTCCCGCAGCATGCTACTGAGGCGCTTCGGCGAGGCGACGGTGCTCGTCGCTGCTCTCGTCGGCCTCGGTGGCTGTAGCTCTGGCAATACAGCTGCGAGAGTTGCCCCCGACCCTTGTCACGTCTTCACGTCGGACAGCGCCAGCTCCATCCTTGGCGAGCCTGTGACCTGCTCAATCCTCGTGACCGGTTCCGGCCATCACTCATTCACGGCTGGGTACTCGACCGCTCAAGAAGCTCCAAGCTCGTCGAGTGACCCGTATCAGGTGGTCATCGAAGGGGCAGCCTCAGTCGCCCAAGGCCAGTTGGCAGGCCAACCTGGTGCTACGCCCGTCCAGGTGGCCGGGAAGACGGCGTATGGAATGGCGTCCGCGTTCGGGACCTGGCAACTCGCCGCCTTGAAGAACGGCCTATTGGTGACCGTCACCGTGCCCACCCCCGCCGATCAGGCCCATGCGATTAGTGCGATGAGCGTGATCCTCGGCCACCTCTAGCGCCCGCCCGGTACTGCCGGCTGAGGTGCGGCTGGCCTAGGGCGTACGGCCAGGCAAGGACCGGCCAGACCCGTCGGGTATCACGGGCTGGCGTTTCCGATCACTCCCACCGCTGGGCCTGGCGACCTGGTGCGGCACTTCTCGCCCAGTCCACATGAATACTCTCTTGGCGCGTTTCCGGGCGGTTGGTGCTCAGGCGGCCCGCCCAATCCCCCTGTCAGCCGTGGCCTTAGGGGGCGTACTGACCGCTCTACGTTCCGCTTGAGCACTGCCATCATCCGCGCCTGCATCGGCCAGGCGACAAGGATCCAGAACCACGACGCGACGAACCTCTCGACCCAGCGGGGGCGGTAGGTTTGATAGCCGCTGATCACGAGACGAGTTCGCCCTTCGGCGAGCTCTTTGAGCCAGAAGCCCCACAGACCCTCCATGTAGGACCCTGGCCGAGGCTCAGACGGGTCGAGCCAGCGGCCTCCGTAGGTCGTATAGCCGTAGAGGCCAAAGAATGTGTTGGGTTCGATGACACCGACGCGGTACGCATCCACAACGCGGCCCAGCGCACAGAACTTCAATTGGTCACCAATGGCGACGTCTTGCCACTCGGGGTGGACTTCTTGGGCACTGCGTCGACCACGATTGTCGAGCAGGTCCCAGGAGCCCCATCCCCCGCGGTCCCAACCCATCTGCACGAGCCAGGGCCACACCTGCTTAGCGGTTGCGTCGATCGTGACGGCGGTCGTTAGCGACCGTTTCCCGGTCGGCACGATCTCCGCGTGAGGAAACAGCCCAGCGACCTCTTCATCAGTAGCGCCCTATCGCGTGGGGCGACGAGACCCGCGAGCCTCGCGGATGCCCGCCCCTTCGGAAGGGCCTTCTTGCTCCAGGATCGTCTTGATGTTCTGGACATCGTGGGCGAAGTCGGAGCACAAACGGTGACGCACCAGCGGCAGGGCCAGCTTTAGCGCACCTCGAGGTTCAATCTCCATCCTCATCATCAGATGAGCGCCCTTGGCGGTGGGGACAACTTTGCCTTCGCCAACCGCGTTCATCACCGGAGATGATCCGACGAGAGACCAGGTGCTTGGCGGCTCAAACTTCACGCACTCCAGCACCATCGATCGTCCGCTCACGAACTCGGTCGTGTACCGAGTGCCAACTCCGAGCGGCCCGTCAGTGACTTTCTCAATCCGCTTCATCTTCGGGTTCCACTCGGGCTCGTGGCTGTGGTCGCTGCAGTAGTCAAAGACATCCTCCGCAGATCGATCGATGTCTAGTTCGGCTTCGACAATGGCTGGCTTCATCCTTCATCTCCGTTCTTGAACGACCCCCGACGGGGGCATTCGGCGGACGGGCAAGAACTACGGCCATTCCTGTTATGGCCGTCGCAGTCAGCGTTGGGATGGCGAATGGTGCCAACCGTGGGCCGAACCACAACTCGAACATGGGCACGTCGTCCCCAGCGCGGCGTTGGAAGATCCCGAGTGGGCAACCCTTAGCCGCAAGGAGGGCAACACCTTCTCCTGTGAGGACGGTGATCGAAGTCGTCAGTCCCCGATCTCGCCGGCGGGTCAGCGCACAGAACCAAAGGTAGCCGAGACACGCCAACTCGACAAGGCCAATAGAGCTATGGAGTGTTCGCAGCCGCCGGGCCTGCCGACTGAGAACGGGCTGATCGGCGCTCACAGGTATTCAACTCGCTTCGGTAGCGCGATTGAACTCCCGCTGCTCGTACCAGATGAACGCCACTCCGAAGACGGGCGGAATCCAGCCGAAGATGAGAACTCCTGGAGCGAACCAGATTGACGTACCGAAGAGAAGTAGACCTGCTGATGCAATTGCGGCCAGACGCAGAGCCGTGCGATCGGTCACCGTAGGCTCGAGCCCGACGTGCCGCTGGGCAGAGGCGATGGCGCGGGGGGTATCCCGCACCGACCGGAATGGCGGCACGATGAGTACCCAGCCGACGGTTACTGCCGCGAGCGCCCGCCATGGACGACCAGCCTCACCCTGACGGCGGAGTTGTCGGTTCAAGTCCCACCACCACCAGAACCCGTAGACCGTTAGCGTGACCACCGCAAGAGTCGCCGCCGAATACGGGTTTCGGATACGCGGCTTGCGCCGCCCTTCTGTCTCGGCTCTATTGGAACCCTGCACAAGGGTGGTCATAGGTCGACCTCCTTCGCGGGCAAGATGCGGCGCGCCCCAGATCGCATCCAGGCTCGAAGGTCCACAGGAACAGCTTCAGACCGACGGGGATTGCGTGTCGCCCTCCTTAGCCCCACTTTCGATTCCTGACTCTCGAAGGTACGACGCCTTAGCCGTACCGAACAGGGCCAGAAGTCACTGGCGCTCGATGAGCAGACCGCCCGGAACTGCCGGAACCGGGGTTCCCTGGCCAGGCCCGACATTCTTGCCCTCGGAGTCAGGCCGCTCGGGTAACCCGGCCTGGCGCGATCTCGGGCGGGTTGAATCGCCCTGGGTTTGGAGGCTCGGGATTACCGAGGATGCGCCATTTCCGGGCAATCCTGGTCGCTAGCCACAAAGCCATGTAGCGGCCCATCCAGGGCGGTGTTGGATGGCTCTGTGTCGCGATACCGAACGACTGGCGAGATGGAGTGATCGCCCATCCGGGGCTGACCCTATCCCCCCGCCTTTACAAACCCGTTCTCGTAGGCGAATACGACAGCCTGGGCGCGGTCGCGGATACCGATCTTGGTAAAGATGTGTTTGACGTGGGTCTTGACCGTCTGTTCGCTAACGAAGAGGCGACTGGCGATCTCACTATTGGAGTATCCACGCGCGACTTCGGCCAGAACATCTCGTTCACGATCGGTAAGCCGCTGCAAGTCAGCTGGGGCTGCCACCGCTACGGGCAGCCGTCTGGCGAACTGCGCGATGAGCTTGCGTGTGATCGAAGGGGCAAGAAGGGCCTCACCCCCAGCCACAACCCTGATCGCTCCGGTGAGCTCCTCCGGTCGTGTGCGCTTCAACAAGAACCCACTTGCCCCAGCGCGCAGGGCCTCGTACACGTACTCGTCCAACTCGAACGTCGTCAGGATGATCACCCGGACCAAGGGTTGATCCGGGTGAGTCTCACTCAATTCGGTAATCAGGCGTGTGGCCTCCAACCCGTCGGTGCCAGGCATCTGGACATCCATCAGGACGACGTCAGGAAGGAATTCAGCTGCCAGCGCGACGGCTTCGGCACCATCCGACGCTTCACCCACGACGAGAAGGTCCGGTTGGCTATCCAGTACGAGGCGCAGGCCCGTGCGAACGATCTCCTCGTCATCAACCACGAGGACTCGGATCTGCTCACTCATGGGGCGGCCTCGTCCAGCGGTAGAGATGCCCGCACTTCCCAACCTCCGGCCACACCTGGCCCCGCGTAGAGCTCTCCTCCGAAGAGCCCAACCCGCTCCCGCATCCCGATCACACCTCGGCCACCTGAACGCCTCATTTCTGAGGGCGGCGGGGAATAGGTCCCGTCGTCGAGCACCGAGAGCTCCAATCTCCCATCGGTGCATTTGATCGTGATTTCCACGCGCTGGGCGTTCGAGTGCTTCAAACTGTTGGTTAACGCCTCCTGGATGATGCGATAGGCCGACTGGTCCAGTACACGCGATCTCGAGGGAAGGACCTGGGGTTGTTCCAGATCGACCATCAGCCCGGTTCGTCGGACCGACTCGACCAGGGCGCCGATCCGGGAGAGCCCCGGCGCAGTACTGCGGTCCTCTCCGGGCGCTCTCGCCTCATCGACTCGGTCCATGTCGTCCAAGAGGCCGAGCAGACGGTCCAGCTCCTCCAATGCTGAGCGACCCGTGGTCTCGATCGACTCGACCATCTCGCTGGAAGCGGTTTCTCCGGGTGGCAGCTGCATGCGGGCAGCTCCGGCCTGAAGAACCATCACACTCACCGTGTGACCGACCGAGTCGTGAAGCTCCCGAGCCAGGCGGGCCCGTTCCGAAGAAAGGGCCTCAGTGGCTGCGAGTCGGGCCTCCCGCTCAGCATCGGCCTCGGCGACCTGAGCAGCGAGTACTAGACCCGTCAGGATGACAACGGCGAGGAACAACTGCAAGAGCCAAAGGGCCTCGTCCGGATTGGCCCCGGCGATCTTTGCAAACTCGCCGTGACCTTGGACCGTCGCCCACTCGGCTATGGCAGCAACGATCGCTGCAGCGGTCATCGCTCCCCGGGTACCGAAGCGCAACGCCGACCAGCCCACGACAGGGATGACCAGATAGATGGGTGAGGGCGTCCACTGCCAAAACACGAACCACGTAAGGAGTCCCAAGACGAGGGCGACTGCTTCCGCCTCGAAGACGGCGTAACGAGGTTGAACCGGCCATCTCGTCTCGGTGGCCCAGGCCAGGATCAAACCGCCGATCAGAAGGACCCCAAGGGCGTCCCCTGTCCACCACCGAGCGGTCACGGTGAGGTACGCCGAGCTTGCATTCGTCAACCGAGCGAACGGTGGGCCAATGGCCGTGCCAACAGCCGGCCCTATCACGACTCCGCCCACCAGAAATGCGACGAGGTCGCGACGGCGACTCAACCGGGGTGCATGGCGAAGCCAGTGCCAAACGAGCGCGGCGCCGACAGCGGGGCCGATGGTGTTTCCGGCTGCTAGACCAAACGCCGTGATCACGCGCTCGCCCAAGATGAAATGGCTGGTGAGCTCAGCGAAATACGTTGCCGCGAGCACGACCGGGCAGAAGCGGAGCGGTACGAGTAACAGAGCAGCAAACGTCACCCCGTCTCCGGGAAAGAACGTTACGCCGGTCGACGGGACGTGGTTGAGTCGGTAGACAACCTCCTGCCCCCCGGCGTGGGCGGCGGCGATGACCAGGAAGAGAGCGGTGGCGAACCCGAGGTCCTCGGGCCGCCAACCAGATCCCACCGCTCGCCACCCGGCCTCAAGGGACCTGCGCAGACCCGGTGCGAGAGGCGTGCGGACGTCGATGCCGCCCATCAGACGGGATTACCCCTGGAGGCCCGCAAGACCGGCATACCTCTGCAGGGTGAGATGAATCCTCCCTGAGGGTGGCGACCTGTCAGACCGATTTCCTTACGGTAGCCGTACGAGCCTGTGATCTGAAAGGAATAGGCCAATGACCAGCACCTTGACTACGAAGCAATCTCCCCCGGCCGTTCCGACGATGCCAAAGCTGTGGGCGAAGTTCTCTGTCCGGGTGGGAACAACCATCCAGCTCGCCGGCATGGCGGTTGGCGCCGCCCTCATCGGCCTGGCCGCCGCCCTCCACAGCAGCGACGGAGTCCGGGTGGTTCTCCTGGCCGTGGGCTACCTGGCCATCTACCTGTGCAGCCACGCCATCGCCCATGTAGCTGTTGGGAGCCTCGTCGGCATCCGCTTCCGCGCTTACGGAGTCCGCGGCACCGATCATCCCGAGAACTACCCACCCGTGATGCGCCAGATCATGAGTGCTCTCCCCATGTGGAGCGCTCTGACCGAGAAGTCCTCGATGGCTTCCGCGAGCGGGGTGGCCAAGGCGGCCATGTTCTCCGCCGGAGAAGCCTCCACCAGCGTGTTCTCGATCGCAGCAGCGGCTTACGCGGCATACGCGGGGCTCCCCGGGGGCCACACCCTCCTCGTGGGCACGATCCTGTGGACCATCGCCTCAACCATCACCGTGGCCATCGTGCCCAAGGGCGACTACACGAAGGCTCTACGGGCCATCGGGTGGCGCAAGCCCTTGGTCGACACCAAGGCCAAGGCAGCTCCGTCCACCCGGGAGCGGACCTGGGGGCCCGGTCGGCGCGGACCCCGTGGCCACGAGCTCCGCAACGCGATCGTTGGCTGGAGCGCAGTCAACGTCGGGATGATCGCCCTGTGGGCCCACGCCGGGGGCGGCTTCCCATGGTTCATCATCGTCCTGGCGTCATCGACCTTCGGGGTGGGGAGCTGGGCGCTCCAGGGTCGCCGGGAGGCCGCGCAGTCCCGATGAAAACGGTAGGGCCCCGGCAGCTGCGCCTCTGGACGAAGGCACGGCTGCCGGGGACTCGCCGCGTCCGGTACCGCGCGTAATAGAAGGGACCTTCATTGTGAGAAATCCGAACTACCGCACGTACCTCGGAACAGCGTTGCAGTTGCAGCGTTGGAGGGACTTCGTTGCGCATGTCACGGCCTACGTTGTGGTCAACCTGCTACTGATAATGATGTGGCTCGTCTCAGGTCGTGGCGCCTTCTGGCCCGGCGTGTCTTTGGTGGCATGGGGGCTGGGCCTGAGTTCGCAGCATTGGCTCAACACGCTTCGAGCGCCGATCAGTGACGGAGAAGTGCGTCAGCGAACAAAGGGTTCACCCGGCGCAGTGGCTTAGTCCGCTCGCACCGGGATGGGTGCAGCCTGGCCAGGGCCGATCTCGGAGGCTTCGCGGACCAGGCCAGTCGGGTATTGCGGTCGGCGACGTTTCCGAGCACCCCACCTCCGGGGCGAGGCGACCTGGTGCGGCACATCTCGCCTGGGGTAC
>DMNK01000172.1:0-6140 GCA_003453695.1 Acidimicrobiaceae bacterium
TTCACCGTCTTCTCGGCCAGGTCCATCTCGACACCGATCTGTCGGTTGGTGAGTCCCTCGGCGATCAGATCGAGGATGCGCTGTTCCTGAGGGGTCAGCCGTGCTTCGTGCACCTCGGCCGTCTGTGAGCGCAGACGCGCCATCACTCGCGCCGCCAGCCCGGCGTCGATCAGCGTGTGACCGGCAGCAACCTGGCGCACCTCGTTGGCCAGCTCGAATCCCCTCACCTCTTTGAGCACGTACCCGGCGGCGCCGGCCATGATGGCGTCCAGCAACGCCTCGTCGTCGGTGTACGAGGTGAGCATCAGGCAGGCCACCTCGGGGTTGCTCGAACGGATCTCCCGGCACACTTCGATGCCACTGCCGTCGGGCAGGCGGACATCCAACACCGCCACGTCGGGACGAAGCTCTGGGATCTCCTCCAGGGCCTCGGCGGCGGTCGACGCCTCCCCGACCACCTCGATGGACCCCTCGGCCTCGAGCAGGCGCCGCAACCCCTCCCGCACCACCTCGTGGTCGTCCAGGAGGAAGACGCGGATCGAGGCGGAGCCGTTCATCACTCGTGAGCCTGTGCCCGGACCGAGGCGGCGCGCCAGAGGCGAACGTCCCGGGGACGATGACCCTGCCTCACGCCTCGGCTCCTTGCTCCAGCGGCACCCGCCACCGCACCAGCGTGCCCACCAGGGGCCCGGCGGACACCTCGAGCTCACCACCCAGGAGATGCGCCCGGCTGTGCATGTTCTCGAGGCCGTGGCCGGCTGACGGGGCGCCGGCGAGACCGATCCCGTCGTCGGAGACGTTGAGGGTGAGGGCGCCGGCGTCGGCTTCCAAGACGACCTCCACCCGCGACGCCTTGGCGTGCCGGACGATGTTGGAGAGCGCTTCGCGGGCCACCGCCAGCAGATGGTCGGACACCTCCTGGCTGATGGCCGCCTCCACCGGCCCCCGGAACCCGACCCGTGGTTGGAAACCCAACTGGCCGGCCGCTTCGGCGACGACCTGGCGCAGCTGCTGGCGGATGTCCGGCCCGCTGCTACGGGGGTGCCCCAACGAGAAGATCGTCTCCCGGATCTCCCGGATGACGTAGTCGACGGCGTCGACGGCGTCGCCCAGCCGGTCGGCCACTGCTCCGTTCACCAGCGGCTGCAGGGCCTGAAGGGTCATGCCGACGGCGAAGAGCCGCTGAATGACGGTGTCGTGCAGGTCCCGGGCGATTCGCTCGTGCTCGGCGATCTCGCGCATCTTGTCCAGCTCCGATCGGGCCGCGCCGAGGGAGAGCACGATGGCCGCCGCCGAGGCGAAGACCTCCATGGAGGCGGTGAGGGAGGGCTCGAAGGCCGGTGCGCCCGGGGGGCGGGCGACCACCAGTACCCCGATCGTCTCGTCGTCGGAGAGCGGCAGGTAGAGGCCCGGGCCGAAGCCCAGCCGGCGGGCCTCGGGGAGAACCGCCGGGTCGTCGGCCATGCTCGCCACGGCGATGACCGAACGCTCGGCCAGGGCACGCGCCGACAGGCTTCCCGGGGCTTCCAGGTGGGCGCCCACCAGGGAGTCGGTCCCTTTGCCGTCGCCGGCCGCCACTTCGAACTGGTCGGCGCCGGCCGGGACCATCACCCAGGCGGCGGCTGCCTCGGCCAGGGTCCGAGCGCGCTCTGCCGTGAGCGTGAGGGTCTCTGTCGTCGAGCGGCCGCTCAACAGGTCGCTGGCGATGTCGTTCACGTAGCCCGTCAGTTCCTCGTTTCGCCTGCGCTCGGTGACGTCGCGGATGAAAGCCCCTACGAGAGGCCTCCCTTGCACCAGCACGGGAACCAGGCTGATGTCGACGGGGAGCGTGGAACCGTCGGCGCGCCGTGCCGACAGCGCCAGGCCTGATCCCATGCGCCGGGGGACCGGGTCACCCATGAAGCTGTGACGATGGCCTTCGTGCACGGAGCGCAACGCCTCGGGAAGCAGCACCTCGACCGGGCTCCCCACCAATTCGGCGGGGTCGTACCCGAGCAGTCGCTCGATGGACGGGCTCGCCAGTTCCACCCGCCCTGACCCGTCCACGACCACGACGGCGTCGGGGGAGGCCACCACCAAGGCCTCGAGGAGCTCGGCCTGGCTGACCGTCATGCAAACGAGCGTAGGTCCGCCGGAGCCGCTGCGGACAGAAACGGCCGCCGACGCCGCTCGGGGCCTCTCCTTCGAGCCCGGGCCTTTCGCCCCTTCTGGGATGCAGCTGGAACTGTTCTTCTTGCTGTCAACAAGAGGTTACGAGCGCACCGGCCGAAGCGTCGGTTCCTCGGAAGGACCGGACATGGGACTGTCCTTGGAGCAGGACCGAGCCAGGGTCTTCGAGATCCTGGGTGAAGGGGAGTGCCGGTGGTTGCTGGAGAAGCAGTCCATCGGCAGAGTGGCGGTGTCCCTGGGGGCCCTGCCCTTCGTGTCGCCCGTCAACTACGCCATGGCCAACGGGACGATCTGCTTCCTCACCGGACAGGGCACGAAGCTGGCGGCCGCGGTCCGGGGCACGGTGGTGGCCTTCGAGATCGACGCCGTCGAGGCCGCCTACCACCAGGGCTGGAGCGTCCTGGCCGTGGGCGAGGCGCACGAGGTTCCTCAGCCCGAGGCCGGCCTGCTTCGAGCGCGGCTGCCCCTGGCGCCGTGGGCCCCGGGGAGCCGGGACCACCTCGTGCGGATCGTGCCGGAATTCCTCTCCGGACGCCGTATCGGCTTCATCGGCCCAGGGTGACGCCGGCCACCGCGCTCACCTGATGCCGTGATGGCGGGCCTGGGCGTCGCCGGGATCAGTGTCGGGATCGCCGGCTTCCGTCGGCGGGACCTCCGGGCTGAGTGATCCTTCCCACCTGCCGAGTCACCGGCCGACGACGTCAGGCCCAGGCCCTACGCCTCTGCTCGATCCGGCGATCGGCCCCGACAATGGGACACAGGCTCCGCGCAGGAGCGTTGAGCAAGGAGCGACAGAACATGCGACGCAAGACCTTCGACATGCTCGCGACAGCTGGTGGTGCGGTTCTCGCCATCGTGCTGATCGCCGCCGGCTCGCTCGGGATGTGGGGATACAGCTACGCCAACAGCAACGTCCACGACCAGCTGGCCGCACAGAAGATCACCTTCCCGCCCGCCTCGGCGTTCGCCAGCGCCAAGGCAGGGGGCGAGATCACCCCCAGCATGATCCCATCGGTCTCGCAATATGCGGGACAGCAGCTGCTCACCGGGCAGCAGGCCAAGGTGTACGCCGACGACTTCATCGCCGTGCACATCCAGGAAATCGGGGGTGGGCTCACCTACTCCCAGCTCAGCTCCCAGGCCAGGGCCCTCCCCAAGGGGTCGGCGGCCTACACGGCAGCTGAGGCCAAGGTGCAGACCGTCTTCCAAGGAACGACGCTCCGCGGTCTGCTCCTCGAGGCGTACGCCTTCGGGACGATCGGTCAGATCGCTTTGGTGGCAGCGATCGTGTCCTTCATCCTGGCGGGCGTGATGATGGTCCTCACCCTTCTCGGGATCTGGCACTTCAGCCGGACGCCCGAGGAGGTGGAGTTCCCCAAGTCGTTCCACCACGAGGAGCGGGTGCCGGCCGGCGTGTGAGCAACCGACCGTCCCACTCCCACGTGGGGCTCATCACCGGCCCGGCTCTTCGGAGCCGGGCCGGTGCGCGTTCCAGTGTTGGAAATTGCGCTGGTCGGCCTCGGTCCGGGGCTGCCTTCAGCCGGGAATCGGCGCCGGGAACCAGCCACGCACGTCCTCGGCCATCTGCGCCCGGATCGGACCGGCCGAGATGATCACCCCCACCATGGTCACCGACGTGTGGATCTGACCCCGCCCCTTCCGGTGCACGACGGGGACACCGGCATCGGCCAGAGCCTCGGCGTAGGCGGTTCCCTCGTCACGAAGCGGGTCGAATTCGGAGGTGACCACGACGGCGGGCGGCAGCCCCGACAGCTCGCCACGCAGGGGCGCTGCCCTGGGGTCGCGGCGATCGGACGGATCGGCATAGAGGTCCCAGAACCACCGCATGGTGGGGGCGTTGAAGATGAGACCCTGGGCGTGCTCGTCGTAGGACGGCCGGGTGGTGTCGCTGTCGGTGACCGGGTTGACGAGCAACTGGCCGGCGATGGCCGGTCCCCCGGCGTCGCGGGCCAGCTGACAGACGACGGCGGCCAGGTTGGCGCCCGCGCTCCATCCCGCCACGCCCAGCTGGCCCGGTACTCCACCGAACTCCTCGGGTCGGGCGGCGATCCATCGGACCGCCGACCAGGCGTCCTCGACGGGAGCCGGGAAGCGGTCCTCGGGAGCATGGCGGTAGTCGACCGACACGACCACGGCGCCGGTGCGGGCACACAGGTCCCGGCACAGCCGGTCGTCGGTGCCGACGTTGCCGAGCACCCATCCCCCGCCGTGGAAGTAGGCGAGCACCGGGTGCGGGCCGCGGCCGGCCGGCCGGTAGAGGCGGTAGTCCAGCTGGCGCGCCGCACCGGGAAGGGTGCCGTCGCACACCTCCCCGACCTCGGGCCCGGGTGGGGCGACGGCCGCCGAGGCGGCCATGATCATCCGGGCCTGCTCGACCGGCATCGATTCGAAGGCGGGCATCCCGAGCTGCTCGAACATCTGTAGCACGAGGGCGACGTCGGGCTGCAGCCGGCGCACCACCCCGTCGTTGCACACTGCGCCGCCGGGCCCGGCCATCGTGAAGCCCAGGTAGTCGTTGTCCACCACCTCGTCGCAGGCGGCCCGGTAGCCGTCCACCCCACCGATGTAGGGAAGGAACACCAGCGGCTTGCCCGGGACGTTGGCGCCCATGTACCAGGAATTGGCCAGAGGGTGCAGAGTGATGGCCGCGCAGTCGGCTACGTGCTGGTTCCATCCCGCCTCGGCGACATCGGTGGGTTCGATCGTTTCGAAGCGGTGCTCGCCCATGTAGCTGACGCAGGCGGCGACCCAGTCGACGTGCTGCTCGATGGAGACGGCCATGTTGGACAACACCGACGGGCTGCCGGGGCCGGTGATCATGAAGAAGTTGGGGAACCCGGTGGTGGTGAGCCCCAGGTAGGTCGAGGGGCCCTTCTCCCATTTGTCCTTGAGGGTCACCCCGTGCCGACCGGTGATGTCGACGTTGACGAGCGGTCCCGTCATGGCGTCGAAGCCGGTGGCGTAGACGATGGCGTCGAACTCGAAGCGCTCGTCTGTCGTGTCGATGCCGGTCTCGGTGACGGTGGAGATCGGCGTCTTGCGGAGGTCGACGAGGCGGACGTGGGGAAGGTTGAAGGTCTGGTAGTAGCCGGTGTCGAGACAGGGCCGCTTGGTGCCGAAGGGGTAGTCCTTGGGGCACAGGGCCTCGGCCACGTCGGGGTCCTCCACGGTGTGGCGGATGCGTTCGCGGATCATCTCGGCCACGTGCTCGTTGGACACCGGGTCGAAGAACTGGTCGTTGAACACTCCCAGGATGGCGAACAGCTCACCCTCGTTCCACGCCCACTCGAATCGCCGGCGGCGCACCTCCTCGGTGGCGGTGACCCCGCTCACGTCGGTGATCTCCGTGGGAATGCCGCCTCGCGACCACCTGGCCTGGTGCCGATAGGCAGCCCGATCGGCTTTGAGAGCGGCCAGCCGTTCGGCCGAGGGCGGCCCGTTGTGGGCGGGCACCGAGAAATTCGGGGTGCGCTGGAAGACCGTCACCGACGACGCCTGAGCGGCGATCAACGGAATGGCCTGGATGCCCGAGGATCCGGTGCCGACGACGGCGACGCGCTTGGAGGTGAAGTCGACCTCCTCGTGCGGCCACTTGCTCGTGAAGTACGACTCTCCACAGAAGCGCTCGGCGCCCTCGATGTCAGGTGTCTTGGGCAGCGAGAGGCAGCCGGTGGCCATGATGTAGAAGCGGCAGCCGATCTCGTCACCGCCATCGGTCGTGAGCCGCCAACGCCTGGCTTCGTCGTCCCACACCGCCGAGACGATCCTGGTCGAGAAGCGGAAGTCACGGCGAAGGTCGTACCGGTCGGCGACGACACCTAGGTAGGCGAGGATCTCCGGTTGGGTGGCGTACTTCTCCGACCACGTCCAGGAGTCTTCGAGGTCGGGGTCGAAGCTGAAGGTGTAGTCCGTGGTGGGGATGTCGCATCGGGCGCCCGGGTAGCGGTTCC
>DMNK01000172.1:6327-28269 GCA_003453695.1 Acidimicrobiaceae bacterium
TCGTCGAAGCCCACCACCGACAAGCCGAGGCTCCGCAACCGGTGCAGCATGT
This sequence comes from Acidimicrobiaceae bacterium, assembly GCA_003453695.1. Taxonomy (GTDB): domain Bacteria; phylum Actinomycetota; class Acidimicrobiia; order Acidimicrobiales; family UBA8190; genus UBA8190. The sequence goes on from DMNK01000172.1 coordinate 6,380, forward strand.
ACAGCCCGGAGAAACCGGCACCGACGACAATGGCATCCACCTCGGTCGTCACACCGGGGCCTCTACGGCGAGCCGCGGATCACGCGGCGGCGGAAGGTGTTCGTGCAGGTCGGCGACCAGGTCCTGGCGCAGGGCACGAAGCGAGCCGTCCTCCCAGCGGTTGACCCACTGCTGCTGGTCCTCGACCAGGTCGTAGAGCTCGCCTTCTGTCCCGTCATAGCCGCCGCCGGCGCCGTATTCGGTCACCACCCACCCGTCTCGATACAGGGAACGCAGGTGGAGGTCTTCGCTTTCGAACTGGCTCTCCCACTCCGTGATGACGCGCTGGCGGCCGGAGCCGTCAGCGGTGGGCAAGGCGGTGCCTTCCACCCAATCCGGTACCGCCAACCCGGCGATCTCGCAGAAGGTGGGGGCCAGGTCCAGCTGGCCGACGGGATCGGTGACCACCGCCGGCGCCACCCCGGCCGAAGGCGCCGGCCTCCACACGAGCGGCAGCCGCATCAGGGCGTCGCAGTGGTAGGGGCCCTTGAACAACAGCCCGAAGTCGCCCTGGAGCTCACCGTGATCGGTGGTGAAGAAGACGTCGGTGTCCTCGGTCCATCCCCGGGCGTCGATGCGGCTGAGCACCCTTCCGAGCGCCTCGTCGATCAGTTCGTTCTCCACATGCGTCATGGCGTTCACTTCACGGACCTGATCGAGGGTCATGGCGGCGGGCACGAAGGACGCCGGGCCGCCTTCCAGATTGGAGTGCTTGCCGTCGTAGTACGCCAACCAGTGACCGGGCTTCTGTTCCAGGATGCGACGGCAGGCGTCGGGCGACCCGGGGTGGCCCTCGGGCAGGTCGAGATCGCGCCAGGAAACCCGCCCGAGCTCACTGGCAGGCGGGTCCCAGGGATGGTGGGGGTCGGGGAAGCTCATCCAGCAGAACCAGTCCTCTTCGTCCCCGAGAGTGTCGAGCCAGGCGATGACGCGGTCGGCGACCCAGTCGGTGTGGTACAGCTCCCGGGGGACGGGGTTCACCTTCACCTGGCACGCCCCGGTGTCGCCCCCTCCGGCGTTGTTGAGGCCGTCGGCGTCGAAGAGCTGGTAGAAGTGGCGCTCGTGGTGGCCGGGCTGGGACCGGACCCAGACCCCGTAGTGCCACAGCGGGATCGGGCCGTGCATGGCGAGCTCCATGTGCTCGAAGCCGCGATGCGGCCCCGTGGAGCCCTCACGTGCCAATCGGTTCTCCGGCCACCTGCCCTCGAGGTCCATGGCGGGCTCGAAGTGCGCCTTTCCGAGCAGTGCCGTCCGATAGCCGTGCTCGTGCAGATAGGCAGCGACGCTGGGGGCATCGGCCGGGAGCGGGACACCGTTGGCATAGACACCGTGCGTCCTCGGGTACTGGCCGGTGATCATCGTGCTGCGCGCCGGCATGCAGACGACGTTCTGATTCACTGCCCGGCTGTAGTTGACACCGGAGGCGGCAAGCCCGTCGACGACCGGGGTCCTGGCGACCTTCCCGCCGTTGCAGCCGAGGGAGTCGAAGCGCTGCTGGTCGGTCGTGACGAACAGGATCTTCCGTCCCACTGCACCTCCCCAGGGCCTTCTCGATCTCGCTCGAAGGCAGAAGCCAACGGTACCGGAACGGCGGACGCGCCTGCCTCTAGGTCCGCCACTCAGTCGGATCGTGCTCGACCCACGGAGCCCGAGCAGGCGGCGTCCACGGCACGGCCGACACGGTAGCCGCGTCCTCGGTCCGGACAGCGGGGCGGCTCACCCCCGTGGCCGCCAGGTATTGGGCGGACGCCTGGCCGCTAGGGTGCCGTCGGACGACATGAGGAGGCACCATGTCCGACAACCTGCGGCTCCTCGGCAAGTACAGCCAGGCCATGCAGACCGGGGACAGCGACGCCGTCTACGAGTTCTTCTCGGAGGACTTCCACAGCCACGTCGCCGAACGGATCAGCCCACAGCGCATCGGCACAGACGTCCGCCGCGACGAACAGCAGTGGTGGAAGGCCATCCGGGCTGCGCTTCCCGACATGACCTTCACCGTCGACCTGCTCATCGAGTCCGGCGACCTGGTGGTGTCCAACTGGACCGTCAAGGGCACCCACACGGGTGCCGCCTTCTTCGACGTCCCGCCCAGCGGGGAGCCGGTCACCATCAACGGCACGGCCATCCTGCGGCTCCGTGACGGGCAGATCGTCGAGCACTGGGGTGGTCCTCACTGCCAGCGCGCCCGCGGCTACATCCTCGAAGCCTGATGCCCAACTCCGGGGCCACCACCACGACCGACGAGGTGCTGGACGGCATCGACCTCTCCGGCCGTCGGATCCTCGTCACCGGCGCCGCCAGCGGGCTCGGCAAGGAGAGTGCGCGGGCGCTGGCCGCCCACGGCGCCTCGGTGACCGTCCTGGCCCGGAGCCCCGCTCGTGCGGCCGGCGCAGTGGCGGACATTGCCGGGCTCGTGCCCGGCGCCGACCTCGAGGAGGGCGTGGTCGACCTCGCCGACCTCTCCACCGTGCGCGCCTTCGCTCGAGGGTTCCTGGACACACATGACTCGGTGGACGTCCTCATCAACAACGCCGGCGTCATGGCGTGTCCGTTTGGGCGCACTGCCGACGGGTTCGAGATGCAGTTCGGCACCAACCACCTCGGCCACTTCCTGCTGACCGTTCTGTTGTCCCCGGCGTTGCTGGAGGGCCCGGCGCCGCGGGTGGTCACGCTGAGCTCGGCCGGCCATTCACGCAGCGATGTCGACCTGGACGACCCCAACTTCGAGACGACCGAGTACTCGCCATGGGTCGCCTATGGCCGCTCCAAGACCGCCAACGCCCTGTTCGCCCGCGAGCTCGCCCGCAGGGCGGGAGGCCGGGGGTTGCGGTCTTTCTCGGTCCACCCCGGCGGCATCATCACCGATCTCGGCCGCCACCTCACCGATGAGCTCATCAACGAGATGGCGGCGTTCGCCCAAGAGCGCGCTCGGCGAACGGGCTCGGGCGACACCGGCGACAGCGGGATCACCTGGAAGTCGATCGAGGCTGGCGCCGCCACACAGGTGTGGGCGACCGTGGCTCCCGAGCTCGCCGACCACAACGGCGCCTACCTCGCCGACTGCGGCCTCGGCGTGCTGGGCGCCAATCCGGGCGTGAACGGCTTCATGCCCTACCTTCTCGACGACGATCACGCCGCCGTGCTCTGGGAGCTGAGCGAACACCTCGTGGGCATGAAGTTCGAGGTGTGAGGGTCCACGGGCCGGCGGCGCCGGTCAGCTCCCGGCTGTCGATCACCGGGCCGGCGGATCCTCGGACCCGGGGTCACCACCCTCGGGGATCCACTTGCCCGAGTCGCGCCAGGCCACCGCTTCGTGGAAGCCGCGCTCGGCGGCGAAGGCCTGGAACCAGCGGCCCTCAGGCGAGTGGCGGGCGATGCCGTCGAGCAACGTCGCCAGGACCTGGGTGGTCCCGAGCCCCATGTTCTCGTAGGCCTGGTTGATCATCAGCTTCTGCATGGCCAGCTGGTTGGTCGGGACCCCGGCGATGCGGTCGGCGAGCTCCTCCACGCTGTCGTCGAGCTGGGTGGGCGGCACCGACTCGAGCACCAGCCCCCACTCCGCCGCCTGCCTGCCGTCGATGACGTCGCCGGTCAGGAGCAGGCGCTTGGCCTTCTCGGCGCCCAGCCGGTACACCCACATGGCCGTGGTCGGACAACCCCACACCCGGGCCGGCATGTAGCCGATCCGGGCGTCGTCGGCCATGACCACGAGGTCGCAGCACAGGGCGATGTCGCTCCCGCCGGCCACGGCGAAGCCCTGCACCTTGGCGATGGTCGGCTTGGGCGAACGGAACAGGCTCATGAAGTCGTCGGTGTTGCGCTTCATCGCCGCGAAGTCCCGCAGGGGGTCCCACACCGCCTCTTGGGTACCGACGCCGGCCTCGGCGAATTCCTTCAGGTCGTAGCCCGAACAGAACGCCCGTCCCGCCCCGGCGACGACGATGACGTGCACGGCCCGGTCCATGTTGGCGAGCTCGACGGCCCGGCGGATCTCCCCGGGCATGGCGGCGTCGATGGCATTGAGCCGCTCGGGGCGGGCGAGGGTGACGTACGCCTTGCGGCCCGAGGTCTCGTAGCGAAGGGAGGTGAACTCGGGCCCGCTCATGGGCGCCACGGCCCGGCAGCGCCCGGTCCGACGGCGGCGAGCACTACGACCGGGCCCCTCGCCGGGCGCCGGGGCCCAGTTGCCGCCGGAGGTCGGCTTCGTACTCCCGAATGGCGGGCCCGGCATGCTGCTCCTTCAACCCGGTGAGCACGGGATAGCCGGCATCGCGCTCGGCGTCCCACTCGTCGGCGAACCGGCCGCTCTCGATGTCGTCGGTGAGGCCGCGCATGGAGGACAGGAAGTCGAGATGGTCGAAGCGCCCCCGCCGCGACAGCTGGCCGTACTGGCTCGTGGGCGAGTGGAACTCCGACTGCACGGCGTAGCCCACTTCGCGAAGCAGCCGGTAGGTGCGCTCGACCTCCCCCGACAGCACGAGCTCCGTGACGATGGCCTCGAGGGGGATACCGCGCTCGAGCATGGTCTGGACGAAGGCGCCGTTCACCGCCGTCAGCGCCGGCGACAGCACCTGCTCCACACCCAGGTCGAGCGTCGCCTCTTGCATGGGCGTGAGCTCGATGCCGCCTTGGCGCAGGCCGCCGATGGACCGCGCCACCGCCAGCACCCTGGCAAGAGCGCGGCCCGTCACGTCCTGATACACCCCGACCGCCGAGATGAAGCCCACACCCTCTTCGAAGCACCGCCGCACTTCGGGCCCGAGCATGCGCGGCGCCACCATGCCGGCGTCCCCCGGTGGCGACAGCCGGTCGAAGGCGAGGCAGTAGCCGCTGGCCACGATCACACACGACCGCGGACCGGGCGACAGGCCCAGCAACGGCACCACGTCGTCGGGCACGAGCACGCAGACCACATCGGCGTCGTTGGCAGCCGGGAGGTCGAAGGTCTCGAAACCGTCGGCGGCTGCCGTCTGGCGCGTGGCGTCACGTCGCACACAGACCACGGGGTCGAGCCCGCTGTCACGGAGATTCAGTGCCCACGAGCGGCCCTGGTTGCCATAGCCGACTACGGCCACCGACTCGCCCGACAGCGCGGTGGGATCGGCGTCGTCCTCGTAATAGATCGTCGTCATGGCCCGATTATCGTGCTTCCGGCCCGGTGTACGCTCTGGCGGCGGCAATTCGACCATCGCTCCCGCTTCTGCGACCGCCAGGAGGTTCAGTTGACCGACGCTGTCATCGTCGCTGCGGTACGCACCCCGATCGGACGGTCGTACAAAGGGACGCTGGTGGATGTGGACGCCTTCGCGCTGGCCGAGGTGGCGGTGCAGGCCGCCCTCGACCGCTCCGGCGTCGACCCCGCCGTCGTCGACGACCTCGTGCTGGCCGAGTCGCTGCAAGGCGGCGGCGTGATCGGCAGGAACGTGGCGCTGCGCCTGGGGCTCGCCCACCTCCCTGGCTTGGCCGACAACCGTCACTGTGCGGCTGCGCTGAGCGCCGTGCAGATCGCGGCGGGGAGCATCCGGGCGGGCATGGACAAGGCCATCATCGCCGGAGGCACCGAGAGCCTGAGCTCGACGCCGCGCGTCTTCAAGGCGGAGCCCGCCTCCTCCGGTAACTACGAGCCGTGGTTCTCCCCCACCCACACGCCGACGCCCCAGGCGCCGAACCGCGACATGTCCATCACGGTCGGGGAGAACACGGCCCGCATGGCCGGGGTGACCCGGCTGGAGGCCGACACCTGGGCCCTGCACTCCAACCTGCGGGCGGCAGCCGCCCGGGACCAGGGGGTGTTCGACGACGAGGTCGTCCCCGTTCCCCTTCCGGGGGGCTCCGCCCTCTTCGAATCCGACGAGCAGCCTCGGTCCGACACCACCTTGGAGAAGCTGGCGGCCCTGCCCGTCCTCCATCCCGAGCTGCCCGACGCCACCGTCACCGCCGGCAACGCCTCGGGCATCAACGACGGGGCGGCGGCGGTCATGGTGGTGAGCGACGAATTCGCCTCCGCCCACGGGCTCGAGGTCCTCGGCCGCGTCCGCTCGTGGGCGTCGGTGGGGGTGGAGCCCGAGCGGACCGGGCTGGCTCCCACCCTGGCCATCCCCAAGGCCCTCGACCGGGCCGGGATGAAGCTCGGTGACATCGACCTCTTCGAGATCAACGAGGCCTTCTGCTCGATGGCGGTGGCCTGCACCCGGGCCCTCGAGATCGGCCACGACATCGTGAACGTGCACGGCAGCGGGTGCGGGCTCGGCCACCCGGTGGCGGCCACCGGCACGCGCATGGTCGTCACCACGTTGTACGAGCTGCGCCGCCGGGACGCCGCCGTCGGTTGCGTGTCCATGTGCGCCGGTGGCGGCATGGGCTCGGCCATGGTGCTCGAGCGCGTCTAGTCGGCGCGCCCCCCCAGCGACGAGCCCGCGCCGTGGAGGACACCGACCGACGCCGCCTGGGGTTCATCGGGCTCGGGAACATCGGCGGGGCCATGGCCGCCAACCTGGTCACCGACGGGCACGAGCTCACGGTGTGCGACGTCGACCAGGCTCGCCTGGCCGCCCTGGTGGCGGTGGGCGCCTCCGGAGCCGAGTCGCCGGCGGCGGTGGCGGCGCAGGCCGACTGCACCTTCCTGTCGCTCCCTTCTCCCTCTGTCATGGAGTCGGTCACCCGGAAGTGGCTCGAAGGTGTCTCCGGCGACACGGCGCTGCTCGTCGACCTCACCACCAACGCCCCCGCCACCGTGCAGAACATGGGGAAGGTGGTGTCGCGGGCCGGAGCGCGCCTGGTCGAGGCCCCGCTCACCGGTGGAGCCGTGGGGGCCAGGAACCGCCAGCTGGTCTTCATCCTGGGCGGTGACGACACCGACGTGGCCCGGGCCACGCCGCTCCTGCGCACCCTGGGCCGCGCCGTCTTCCATCTCGGTCCGCTCGGCACCGGCAACATCGGGAAGCTCGTGAACTCGCTCATGGCCTTCACCACCCAGTGGGCCTCGCTCGAAGGCCTGGCGCTGGCGGCCAAGCACGGCGTGGACCTGCGCACGCTGGTCGAGCTCATCCGGACCTCGGGGGCGGCCACCTCCTACCTGGAACGGCGGGTGGAACAGATCGACGAGCGGGGCCGACCGGCGGAGTTCGCTCTCGAGCTGGCCGCCAAGGACGCCGGGCTCATGGTCGAAGCGGGACGGGACGCCGGCGCTCCCATGCCCGTCGCCTCGGCGCTGCTCGAGGTCCTCTCCTTCGCCGTGCGCCAAGGACTGGGCGGTCGCGACATCAGCGACCTGGTCGAGGTGGCCGAGCGGGCCGCCGCCACCGAGCTTCGCCTCGGGCCGCCCAGGCAGTCTTGAGGAGCTAGGCCCGAGCGGGCGGGGGGATCTTGTACAGCCGTTCGAAGTTGTCCCACAGCGCCTTGCGCTTGGTGCCCTCGTCGAAGGGAAGGTCGAGGAAGGTCTGGGTGGCCCGGGGGAACTTCGAATCGGCGTGCGGATAGTCGGTGGAGAACACCACGTTGTCGTCGCCGAAGTCCTCGAAGTAGTGGCGTGCGGCCGCCTCGTCGGCTTCACAGGACACGAAGCAGTTGCGCGTGAAGTAGGCGGACGGCTTCATGGTGAGCTCCGGAGCCTCGTACTTGCCCATCCACTCCCAGTGCTCGTCCAGCCGGTACAGCATGAACGGGGCCCAGGAGCAATTCCCCTCGAGCAAGCCGACTCGTAGGGAAGGGAAGCGCTCGAGGATGCCACCCGAGGTGAAGCAGGTGGTGACGAACATGATGCCGAGCGGCTGGTTGAACGAGTGCCACAGCATGAGCCGGTCGAGGTGCTCGCTGAAGGCGAAGTCCGGCTTCAGGTACGTGGTGCCACCCCCGTGGAAGCACACGGGCACGTCCAGGCGCTCCGCCTCCCGCCACAGCGGGTCGTACTTGGGGTCGTGCCACGGTTTGCCGTCGACGAGGCCGGGGGCGAGGAAGGCGGCCTTGAAGCCCCGCTCCACGTTGCGCGCCAGCTCGTCCACCGACGCCGCCACGTCGTGGGGCGCCACCATGGCGGCGCCGAACACCCGGCCCCGGGCACCACAGTCGCGGACGAAGTCGGCCATCCAGTCGTTGTAGGCACGGGCGATGGCCGCAGCCAGGTCGGGCTCGAGGCCGTCCGGGCCGATGTGGTCGGTGCTCTGCAGGGCGAGGACGAACAGCCCCCGGCTCGGGAAGAGCACGGTGGCGTCGAGGCCCTCCATCTCCATGGCCGCCACCTGGGAGGCGGCGTCCCAACCGGCCTTCTCGGCGTGGGCGAAGGCCGAGTCCTGGTCGGGGTTCCAGGGCCGGCTGGTGGTGCGCGGGCGCATCCGGCCCAGCCGCAGCATCACCGCGTTCTTGACCTTGACCCGCATGTCGCGTTCGATCTCGCTCAGTCCCACCGGTGCGGCGTGCCCCCAGGCGGGGTCCATGTACCGCTGCCACAGGTCGGCCGGCTCCATGACATGCATGTCGCTGTCCGCCACCAGCCACTCGCCCACGGTCATCTCGTCACCCTAGGCTCCCGCCCCACTGTGGACACGTTGCTCGATGGTGTGAGGGTCCTCGATCTCGGGATCTGGCGCCCGGTGCCCTACGCCACCCAGCTCCTGGCCGAGATGGGCGCCGACGTCTTGAAGGTGGAGCCGCCAGGAGGCGACCCCATGCGCGTGTTCCCTCAGCTGTTCGACATCTTGAACGCCGCCAAGCGCAGCATCGTCGTGGACCTGAAACAGCCCGAAGGGCGGGCCGAGGTGCTGTGCCTCGCTGCCGACGCCGACGCCATGCTGGAGGGGTTCCGGCCCGGCGTGGCCGACCGTCTCGGGGTGGGCTTCGACGACGTGCGCGCCGTCAACGACGCCATCGTCTACTGCTCGATCTCCGGCTACGGGGCCTCGGGTCCGTGGGCACAGGTGCCCGGTCACGACCTCAACTACCAGGCGCTGTCCGGAGTGCTCACCCCCAAGGGGGGCTCACCGGTGCCGGCGTCCATACCGGTCGGCGACCTGGGAGCCGGCATGACCGCGGCCATGGCCGTGGTGGCCGGTGTCTTCCGAGCCCGCGCCAGCGGCGAAGGCGAGCGCATCGACATCGGCATCGCCGACGTGCTGGCCACCTGGACCGGCGCCATCGGGGCGCTGGTGCCGAGGGGCAGCCCACAGCCGATGAACGGGATGCCGGGCTATGGGATCTACCGCACCGCCGACGGCGGCATAGTCTCGCTCGGCGTGCTGGCCGAAGACCACTTCTGGGTGGCGCTGTGCCAGGCGCTCGGGCTCGACGACCTCTGCTCTGTGGACGTGGTCGAACGGGTCCGGCGCAAGGACGAGCTCGACGCCGAGGTGTCGAAGGCCATCGCCCAGCTGACCGAGGAGACCGTGCTGGAACGTCTGGAGCGCTACGACGTGCCGGTGGCGCCCGTCCTCACTCGGGAGCAGATGCTCGAACACCAGCACTTCCGACATCGGGGAACCGTGATCGCCGACGAGCGTTCGCCTGGTTCGCCTGCCCTGGGTCACCCGGCGCGCTACCAGGTGCACCCCGCTCGCGAGCTCGGTCCCGTGCCGGAGCTCGACGACACCGCCACCGGCGACTGGCTCCCTCGCTGACGGCCGGGCGCTGGGCCGTAGCTCATGTGACTCCGGCCGTCACGGGCGCTCCGGGTCACCGGGAGACGGCGTAGCTCCGTCCCTTCCAGGCCACCCCGGAGCCGAACCAGTGCCGGCGGGCCGAGTCCACCGTCATCGCCGCGTACAGCGAGGCCGCGAAGGGGAGGAGCACGGAAGCCAGCGGCGTCACCCCGTAGTAGCGCAGCATCGGCACGTAGGTGAGCGCCATGAGGAGCCAGGCTGCCGCTCCCAGGAGCAGGACGAGGAGGTCGCCCGCCAGTGCCCCACCCACCACCGCCCCCACAGGGAGGAGGAAGGTGAACAGCAGTCCCACGACCGTCCCTGCCAACAGCGCCGGCGAGTAGCGGAGCTGGGTGAAGGCGCTGCGGGCCACCATGCGCCACAGATCGGCGAGGCGGTCATAGGGACGGATGCTGGCGACGTCGTCGGCGAACCCGAGCCACAACGTCGAACCGGAAGACTTGAGCGCCCGGCCCAGAGACACGTCGTCGATGACCGCGCCCCGGACCGACTCGAAGGCGCCGGCGCCTTCCAGGGCGGCCCGGCGGACCAGGATGCACCCGCCCGCTGCCGCCGCCGTGCGGCTCGAGCGCCGGTTGACCCACGAGAACGGATAGAGCTGGGCGAAGAAATAGACGAACGCGGGCACGACGAGCCGCTCCCAGCCGGTGACGGCGCGCAATTTGGCCATGAGCGACACCACGTCGAGCCCGTCCGTCTCGGCCTGGGCGACGAGACGGCGCAAGGAGCGCGGTGGGTGGTCGATGTCGGCGTCGGTGAGCAGGACGTAGTCCACCGCTCCGGCGGCCAGCCGCCCTTGCTCCATGGCCCACACCTTGCCCATCCACCTCGGCGCAGGCTCGGTGCCGGCAACGATTGTCAAAGGCAAGCGGGCCGAGGGATCGGCTGCCAGGGCGCGGGCCAGGAAGCCCGTGCCGTCGCCGCTGCGGTCGTCCACCAGCACCACCTTGGCTTCACCCGGGTAGTCCATGGCGAGGAGGCGGGGCAGGGTCAGGCGCAGGACCTCCTCCTCGTCGCGGGCCGGGACGACGACCGCCACGGAGGGCCAACGGTCGAGTGATCGCTCCGGAGCGAGCCGGACACTCGTCGTCCAGAAGAAGCCGCGCAACAGCGCCAGGTACAGCCAGGTGGCGTCGAGCACGGCCAAGACCACCACCAGGGCGAGCATCGGCTGCAGCTTGCCAGAGCGGGTCGCCGCTCGGCGTGACGACCCCTCGGGGTGGGGGCAGAATGACGTCGTGCCCGTCCCCCTCCGCCAGAACATGCGCATCGGTGCCCACCTGCTGCGCCAGAAGCTCAAGGGGAACAAATACTTCCCCTTCATCGTCGAGATCGAGCCGCTGTTCGCCTGCAATCTCGCCTGCCCGGGCTGCGGCAAGATCCAGTACCCCACGGAGGTGCTGCGCCAGCGACTGTCGGTCGAGGACGTGCTCGGGGCGGTGGAGGAGTGCGGGACACCCATGGTGTCCATCGCCGGTGGGGAGCCCCTGCTCCATCCCGACATCGACCGCATGGTCTCGGAGCTGATCTCGCGGCGGGTCTACGTCTATCTGTGCACGAACGCCGTGCTGCTCAAGCGCAAGATGGAAAGGTTCACCCCGTCTCGCTACTTCTCGTGGGTCGTGCACGTGGACGGGTTGCGTGAGCGCCACGACGCCGCCGTCGATCGTGAAGGGGTGTTCGACACGGCGGTGGAGGCGATCCAGGAGGCCAAGCGCCGGGGCTTCCGGGTGACGACCAACTCCACGTTCTTCACCACCGACTCGCCCAAGACCGTCCAGGACGTGCTCGACTTCCTGAACGACGACCTCGGCGTCGACGCCATGATGGTGTCACCTGCCTACGCCTACGAGAAGGCGCCCGATCAGGAGCACTTCCTCGGGGTGCAGCAGACGCAGCGACTCTTCCGAGACGCCTTCGGGGGTGGCAAGCGCAAGCAGTGGAGGCTCAACCACTCGCCGCTCTTCCTGGACTTCCTCGAGGGGAAGGTCGACTACTCGTGCACGGCGTGGGGGATCCCCAGCTATTCCGTCTTCGGATGGCAGCGCCCCTGCTACCTCATGGCCGACGGCTACGCCCGCAGCTACAAGGAGCTGGTGGAGACCACCGACTGGGACGCCTACGGACGAGGCAGGGACCCGCGCTGTGCCAACTGCATGGCGCACTGCGGCTACGAGCCGACCGCCGTGCTCGCCACCATGGGATCGCTGCGGCAATCGCTGCGGGCCATGGTGAACACGCACTGAGCCTGAGTCGAACTGATCGGGCGCCGGCCCGGCTGGCGGCGGACCCTGACCTCGAAGTGCCGGGTCAGGCGACGCGGCGCCGTCCCGCTCTCGCCTTGACCGGGGGCCTCGCCGGAGCGCCGCCTTCCAGGAACATCGACTGCGACAGCAGCTCGGTGAGCGCCTCGGGAGCCATCGGCTTGGCGAAGTAGTAGCCCTGCACGATGGTGGCCCCGATGCCACGCAGGTGCTCGAGCTGCTCCTTGGTCTCCACACCCTCGATGACCGTGGTGATGCCGATGGCCTTGGACAGGTTGACGACAGCGGAGACGATGGCCGACTTGACCGGGTCCACTTCCACCCGCTCCACGAAGCTGCGGTCGACCTTCACGAGGTCGACGGGGAAGTTGGCCAGGTAGCCGAGGGCCGAGTACCCGGTGCCGAAGTCGTCGATCGACACCTTGACGCCCAGCTTCTTCAGGCGGGTGAGGATCTGGATGGTGCGCTCGGCGTCCTCCATGGCCAAGCTCTCGGTGATCTCGAGGCTGATCTGGGACGGGTCGACACTGGTGCGCACCAGGATGTCCTCGATCTCCTCGACCAGGCCCTTCTGCTGGAACTGGCGGGCCGACAGGTTGACGGCCACGGCGACGGGGACGTCGAACCGCTCGCGCCACTCCCGAGCCTGCTGACAGGCCCGCTCCAGCACCACCCGGCCCAAGGGCAGGATGAGGCCGGTGTCCTCGGCCAGGCCGATGAAGTGCGAGGGCGCCAGCAACCCCCGGGTGGGGTGCGCCCACCGCACGAGGGCCTCGGCGCCGACCACCTTGCCGTCGGCGATGGAGACGACGGGTTGGAAGTGCACCACGAGCTCGTCGCGGTGCAGCGCCTTGCGCAGCCCGGCCTCGAGGTCGATGCGCTCCGCCGAGCGGGTGCCCATGGCTTCCACGTCGAAGACCTCGAAGTTGCCGCCCCGGCCCTTGGCCTTGGCCTGGTACATGGCGACATCGGCGTCGTGGAGGACGTCGTCGCGTGTCTTGTTGGGGTCGGTGAGGGCGATCCCGATGCTCACGGTCGCCACCACCTCGTGCCCGTCGGGCAGGATGATCGGCTCGTGCATGCGGTCGAGGATGCGCTGCGCACAGGCGACCGAGTCCTCAGGGGTTACCACGCCCTCGAGGAGCAAGGTGAACTCGTCCCCACCGAAGCGGGCCAGCATGTCGCCGGGTCGCACCGCCGTCTTCAGGCGGTTGGCGATGGCGATGAGGAGCTGGTCACCGGAGTGGTGGCCGAGGCTGTCGTTGATGATCTTGAAGCGGTCCACGTCGGCGAAGAGCACGGCGTGCTGCTCGTCGCTGCGCTGGGAGCGGCGCAGGGCGTGGTCGAGGTGATCGAGGAACAGTCGCCGGTTGGGCAGGCCCGTGAGGGCGTCGTGGAAGGCGTGGCGGGCCAGCTGCTCCTCGAACTGCTTGCGCTCGGTGATGTCCCGGAACACGAGCACGGCGCCGGTGGCGGTGCCGTCGTCGATGATGGGCGACACGGTGAAGGTGACGTGGAAGGCCGACCCGTCGGCCCGGGTGAAGCGGGTGTCGTAGTTGGTGATCGTGTCGACCTTGGCCATGGCCCGCATGGCCGGGGCCAGGATGAAGCTCGGCGCCCGGATGCCGAAGTCGAGCCCGACCTCCAAGTCGTGTCCGCGCAGCTCGGGCGTGTCGTTCCACCCGAGCATCTCCACCGCGGCCGGGTTCACGAAGGTGACCTGGCCGGAGCGGTCGACGGCGCACACGCCCTCACCGAGGCTGGAGGTGATGGCGGCCAGCCGCTCGCGCTGGAGGCGGCCCTCCTGGTAGAGGGCGGCGTTGGTGAGGGCGGTGGCGCCCACGGCGGCCAGGGCGTCGAGCAGGGCCTGGTCGGCGCGGTCGAAGGGCTCGCTGGCACCCCGCCCCGACACACCCAGCACCAGGGGCTCGTCGGTGATTCCGAGAGGCGCCTGCAGCGCCCCGGCGGCGTGTTCCTGGTCGGCCAGGGTGGCGTCGGAGCACCGCAGCAGGCCGCGGGCCGAGGTGAGGATGGCTTCGGTGGTCTCCTCGGCCCCCATGGAGCGGTTGATCTCCAGGGTGGACTCGAACAGGCCGAGCAGCCGGGCCCGGTCGCGGCGGGCCTCGAAGTGTCCGGCCACCACCCGCCGCAGCACGATGAGGGGCAGCACCGCCAACCCCAGCGCCCACGGTGAGGCGGAGATGACGAGGGCCGTGGGGATGGCCAGGGTGAGGCACCCGCCGGTGATGAGCAGGTTCATGTCGAGCCCTTCCACCACTGCGGTGCGGAAGGACTGACCCAGCGCCAGGCCGATGAGGCTCATGGCGAAGTAGTTCACGGCGAAGAAGGCGACGACACCCACCAGGCCGGCGGCGATGTCGGCCGGCGTGATGGCGCCGTGTGGGTGGTTGACGAGGCCGGCCACGGCGGCGCCGGTCCACACCGAAGCGGCGATCATCCCGGTGTTGAAGCCCAGCTTGGGGGCGGGCACCCGGCGGATGACCATGGCCAAGAAGACCGCCACCGTGCTGCACACCACCACGGCGGCGGACGGGACGAGCAGGATGAGGGCGACGAAGAACCCTTCGTCGAGGTGCATGAGGACGGTCTCTTCACCTCGGTAGATGCGCAGCGGCCACAGGAAGGTGGCGCCCCAGAGGACCCCCAGCAGGCACAGAGTGGCGAGGGTGATGGCGCTCGGCGAGAAGCTGTGCAGCAGGGTCCGCAGGGACACGGCGAAGGCGACGGCCCCCGTGCCCACGGCCAGCCCCACCACGACCTTCGGCCGCCAGGGAAGGTTCACCGCCGCCCCCGCGGGCATCGGAGAACCGGGCGCGCCGCGACGTGGTGGGAACACGCAGTTCCTTCTCGCCACGTTGCGAAGACCACGACGCCCTTTCCCGCCCCCGTCCGGCCAACGATATTGCCACTTGTTGTGAGGGTACAACCGCGACCTGCGGTCTTGTCCGTCCGTTGTGCAACTATCGCCACATTGGGCACAGTGAGCGCGAAACTGTGGCGGTCTGACCGCGCTGAGTAGGAAAAGGGCCTTGAGCCGGGCTTTCCTGGTCACCCCGCCGGGTGCCCCTGCGAGGGGGTCAGGCGGCCGGCGGAGGAGCCGACCGAGGCCCGCCGCGGGTCAGTGGATGCCGAAGGCGGCCGCGATCACGAGGCCGAGCACGAGGAGGAAGCCGGCCCGCCGGGTGTGGACGAAGGCGGCGGCGGCGAACCACAGGGGCCACACCGGAAATCCCTCGGGGGGGGCGTCGGGCTTGGGCCGGCTGAAGGCCCGCCACACCGGCACCAGCTTCTGCACCGCCAGCAGCGAGAGCAGCGCCGGCCAGGGAAGGGCGCCGACGATGACGCACAGCACCACCACGACGTAGAAGGCGGCCATCATGGCCTGGGTGAGGGCGCGTGCCCGGCCCTCTCCCACGATGACCGGCAGGGTGCGTACGCCGAGGGGCTCGTCGTAGGGCGCCTTGTCGACGTGCTTGCCCATGAGCACGGCCGTGCACAGGAGCCCGTAGGGAATGGAGGCGATCCAGATCTCCCAGGGCAGGTGCCCCACGGCGGCGTAGTAGGTACCGCACACCATGAGCGGCCCCCACACCACGAAGACGTCGGGCTCGCCCAGTCCCCGCTTCTTGAGCCGCAACGGAGGCGCCGTGTAGGCCACGCTCAAGGCGAAGCCGCCCAGGGCGAAGCCCACCACGGGCCACCCCCGGAACAGGGCCAGCACGATGAGAATGGAGAGGTCGACGACGTTGACCACGAGGGCGGCGCGGGCCAGGCGCCGGCGGCTGATCATCCCCGACAACACCGGGTGCGGCGCATACAGCGCCCGCGGGTACGACTCGGTGTCGGTGCCGACCTCCGCGTCGAAGAGGTCGTTCATGAGGTTGTTGGAGACGTGCGCCAGGACGATGCCCAGGTAGGCCAGCACCAGCAGGCCCGGTCGAAAGCCCGGGCGGTGCACGGCCAGCAGGGTGGCGATGGCCCCGGCCACCAGCGTCATGGGCAGGACGGCGGCGCGGGTCAGGACCAACCACCGCGACACGGCGTCGAGGGGCCGTCCGGTGGGGGGGTTGGTGGTGCGCAGGACCTCCACCCACGCCGACAACCGGCTTTGGCGGGGGGCGGCCGCCGCCGGCGGGGCGGGAGCGAACCGCTCCTGGTCCGAGGTCGGTGGGGGCGGCACGGCGCTCACCGGACCGATGCTAACGACGGTTGCCGGGCCGCCCCACTTCGCCCCGGGCGCCGCCGGGACCCTGTGGTAAGACTGACGCCCATGTCAGAGGAATCGGGCCACGATCACACCATCGACACCGGCAAGGGGACCTTCGAGCTGAGCGAGCTCGGACACCTCATGCCGGGGATGGCCGAGATCATGCCGCTCGTGGGCGGGCGGATCTGGAAGTGCTACTACGCCGGCAAGGCCAAGAACCAGGCCCTGGCCCGCTTTCAGTTGAAAGAAGCGGTGAACCTCATGGAGAAGGGCGCCTTCCTGCGCCCGAAGTACCAGGAGAACATGGACAAGTTCGTCAACGAGGAATTGGCCGCGGTAAAGAAGTGCATCGAGTCCGAGGACTGGGACGGCTTCGATGACGCCTTCGCAGCCATGGTCGACGCCGCCAACGCCTACCACGAGGTCTACGACAAGGCCTTCCTCCGCTGGCGGATCCCCGACCAGCCGCCGCCCGACCTCGACATGACGCCCCGGCGGTAGCCGGGCGGATGGAGCACGTCCGACTGGGCAGAAGCGGCTTGCCGGTGTCGAGGCTGTGCCTCGGCACCATGACCTTCGGACTGCAGTGCGACGAGGAGCAGTCCCGGCGGATCCTCGACAAGGCGCTCGACGGCGGCATCGACTTCCTGGACACCGCCGACGCCTATCCGCTCGGCGGCGACCTGTCCACGGTGGGCCGGACCGAGGAGATCCTGGGCCGCCAGCTCGCCGGCAAGCGCCAGGACGTCGTGCTGGCGACGAAGTGCTTCATGCCCATGGGGCCGCACCACTGGGACGGGGGCATGTCGGCCAAGCACATCCTCGACGCCGTCGACGGCTCCTTGCGACGACTCCAGACCGACTACGTCGACCTCTACCAGCTCCACTTCGACGACCGCGCCACCCCTCTCGAGGAGACCCTGCGGGCGCTCGACGCCGTGGTGCGGGCGGGCAAGGTCCGCTACATCGGCGTGTCCAACTGGGCGGCGTGGCGGCTGGCGCTCGCCGTCGGCAAGGCCGAGCTCTTGCGGACCGTGCCCATCACCTCGGTCCAGCCCCGCTACAACCTCCTCTTCCGGGCCAACGAGCGCGACCTGTTCCCCCTGTGCCTCGAGACCGGGGTCGGGGTGATCCCCTACAACCCCATCGCAGGCGGGCTCCTCTCCGGCAAGCACTCTCGCCGGCACGAGGCACCCGAGGGCCGCTTCACCTTGGGCAACGCCGGAGCCATGTACCGCGACCGGTACTGGCACGACCGCGAGTTCGACACCGTCGATGCGCTGCGGCCTGTGGCCGAGGAGGCCGGGGTGTCGATGGTGCAGCTGGCCCTGGGATGGGTGCTGGCCCAGCCGGCCGTGACCGCCCCCATCGTGGGGGCCAGCCGGCCCGAGCAGCTGGACGACGCGCTGGCGGCGGCGTCCAAGCCCCTGGACGCCGAGCTCGTTGCCCGTCTCGACGAGCTCACCGACGAGTGGAGGCGCAGCGACGCCGTGCGCTGACCGGGCCGGGAGGACTGAGCCGCGCTCGCCCCGACATCCCGGGCGGTGCCGATGACCAGGACGTAGCCTCTGCGCATGGCGTTCCACCACGTTGCCGTGGCCACTTCGGACCTGCCCGCCACCCATCGCTTCTACAGCGAGGCCATGGGCTTCACGCTGCGCAAGGTCCAGGTCGCCCCCACACCGCACGACGGCTGGGCCAAGCACCTCTTCTACGACACCGGCGGCAACGGGATGCTCGCCGTGTGGGAGCTCCACGACGACACCATCGGATCGGAGTTCCCCACCGCCATCTCGACCGGCCTGGGCCTGCCCGACTGGGTGAACCACATCGCCTTCGACGCCCCCGACCTCGACACCCTCGCCGCCCACACCCGGCGCTGGCAGGAACACGGCATCGACGTGGTCGAGCTCGACCACGTCTGGTGCCGCTCGATCTACGCCGTCGACCCCAACGGCATCCTGGTCGAGTTCTGCTGCTCCACGGCGCCACTCACCGAGGCCGACGCCAAAGAGGCGGCCCGGCTGCTCGCCGACCCGGCTCCCGAGCTCGAGCCCTTCCCGACCACGACGGTGCACGAGGCGCTCGTACCGGCACCACCGAGCTGAGCGTCCGGGCCTGGCCTTCCTGTCAGGCCTGCCAGTCCAGTGGGTACACCGTCAGCGGGATGCTCATGCCCTTGAGTTCGGCCTGCCTGGGCGTCCCGAACCGGAACTCCCCGGTCGACTCGGCGAGCTCGTGGAGAAGCGAGGACACCAGGATCTCGCGTGGACCGGCCGCACTGCTCAGCCGGCTGGCGGTGATCACGCTGCGCCCCAACAGGTCGGCACCGTCACGCACGGGCTCCCCGGTGTGCAGACCGATGTGGACGACGATCGGCTCCTCGGGGTGCTCGAGGCTGTACTTCTCGAAGGCCTTCTGGATGGCGACGGCGCAACGCAGCCCTCTGGTGGCGCTCGAGAAGGCGACCATGAAGCCGTCGCCCTGGGACTTGACCTCGTGGCCCCCGCAGTTGGCGACCTCCTCGCGCAGGATGGCGTTGTGGGCGCGCAGCACCTCGTGGGCTGCCAGGTCGCCCAGGCGCTCGGTCATGGCCGAATAGCCGACGATGTCGCTGAACATGATGGTGACGGTCCCGTCGGGGAAGGCCGGGAGCTCGCCTGTGGCCGGCGCGGCCTGCTCATCTGCCCGGCCGAGCTTCGGCTTCTTGGAACGGGCCGGGAGCTTGTCCCGGCGTTCTGTGCGTGGCTTGGCGTGGTCGGGCTTGGAGCGGACCCTGACGCCGCCCATGACGGGAAAGGCGCGCACCGAGATGAGCGGGGAGCCGGGCAGGAACGGGACGTCGGCCAGCTTCAGCTCCTTGCCGCCCATCACCGGCAGACCGCTCAGCTCCACGGCGATGCCCTCGGGGACGATGATGTCGATGCCGCCCATGACCGCCACCGCCGTCACGTGGACCTCGGGCGCATCGATCTCAGCCCGGCGGAAGTCGAGCTCGCATCCCCCCATCACCGCCACGGCGGTGACGGAGGATCCCACCCGCCAGCGGCCCTTGGCCTGGCTCCCGCTCATCACGGCGACCACCCAGCGTCGTGCCTGGGCGCGCCGCGTCGACGCCATCGGCGTGGGGGCGAGGTCGAAGGTGACGGCTTCCAGCTCGCCGCGGGTCCGGGCCTCGAGGGCGGCGCCGACCCGCTCGGTGAATTCGTCGAGGGTGAGGCTTCCGTCGGTGACGTGGCGATGCAGCTGGTCGACGACCAGGTCCCGGTCCCGGTCTGAGACCCTGAGCTCGGGCGACGCCGGCTCCTGTTCGTCGGCCACGGTGTCAGTCTTGTCTGCTAGGGCGATTGCTGCCACCACGCAACCGGCGTCGCTGTGCCTCCGACGAGCGTGGCTCTGTGGTCGGGAACGTCAGACGAGCAGGTGGAAGACCGGACTGTCGGGCGGGACGCGCTGCACGTCGAGACCTGAGGCGGCGATGCGGCGCAGCAGCGGGGCCAGGTCCTCCCGGGCGGCCAGCTCGACGCCTACCAACGCCGGTCCGAACTCCCGGTCGTTCTTCTTCATGTACTCGAAGAGCACGATGTCGTCGGTCGGCCCCAGGCACTCGTCGAGAAAGCGGCGCAGCGCGCCCGGCTGCTGGGGGAAGGCCACGATGAAGTAGTGCTTGAGCCCCTGGGCCACCAGGCTGCGCTCGATGATCTCGTCGTAGCGGGCGACGTCGTTGTTCCCGCCGCTCAGGATGCACACCACGCTGCGGCCCAACAGCCGGGGGCCGAGCTGTTCGAGGGCAGCCAGCGCCAGGGCGCCGGCCGGCTCCGCCACGATGCCGTCGTCCTGGTAGAGCGCCAGCTGTTCGGTGCACACCCGTCCTTCGTCCACCACTTCCAGGTCGGGCACGAGGTCGCGGACCACGCAGAAGGTGAGGGCTCCGGGTGTGCGCACCACCGCCCCGTCCACGAAGTCGTCGGCGATGTCGATGACCACGGGATGGCCCGCCTCGATGGAGCGCAACATGGCCGGGGCGCCGGCCGGCTGCACCCCGATGGTCTCGGTCGGGGCGCCGAGCCCGTCGAGGGCCACGGCGATGCCCGCCAGCAGGCCACCCCCGCCCACCGGGACCACCACCACGTCGGGCGGGGTGCCGAGCTGGGCGACCACCTCCAAGGCGATCGTCCCCTGCCCGGCCACGGTGAGGGGGTGGTCGAAGGTGGGCACCACCACCGCCCCGGTGTCGGCCGAGTAGTCGAGGGCCGCCGCGTAGGCGTCGTCGAAGCTGTCACCGGCGAAGCGGACGTCGACGAGGTCCCCGGCCAGGGCCCGGATGCGGGCCACCTTCTGGCGGGGGGTGCGCCGAGGCAGGAACACAGCGCCGCGGACCTGGAGGTGGCGGCAGCTCCAGGCCACCCCCTGGGCGTGGTTGCCGGCACTGGCGCACACCACCCCGGGCAGCAGGGTCTCGGGGTCCAGGCTGGCGATGAAGTTGTAGGCGCCGCGGATCTTGTAGGAGCGGACCGCCTGGAGGTCCTCGCGCTTCAGGTACACCTCGGCCTTGACCTGCTCGGACAGCCGCTCGCTGCGCTGGAGGGGCGTCTCCACCCCGAGGGGCGCCAGGCGCTCGGCGGCCCGCCGCACGTCCTCGATGCCCACGGCGTCCCGCCAGTCGTCCACAGCCCTCGATCGTAGGGGTCACCCGACTCGGGTGGCTTTCACCGCGCTTCGTGGTCTTTTGCGCCCGTCTCAGCCACGAAACGTCGAAGAAGGGCCTCGGGCCGAACGTCCCGACAAAGAAGAGACGTCCGGTCCTTCAGGCCGGGGGGTGGAGTTGCCGATGATTTGGGTAGACAGGAGCGGGAGGCGTGACCATGACTCTCGGAGAACGGTGTGACGAGATCGTCCGGTTGATCGACGAGACGTTGCTGGACTGCGAGTCGACCTCTCCCGCCATCCCCCTCCGCACCGAGCGGCTGGACCAGGGCGCCTTCGACTTCGAGGAGACGCTGGCCAAGACCGCCTGAGCAGGCGGAGACCCCTCTTCCTCCGGGTCGCACCGGGCGTCGCCCCTACGCTTCTCTCATAGGGATCTCACAGCCACTGCACAGTCTCACGGCCGACGATGGGGTCGAGGAGGTCGACCATGACCACGACGGCCACTGACAGCACCCCCCGCGTCCTCGTCGTCGACGACGAGCGCAGCATCACCGACCTGGTCTCGATGGCCCTGCGATACGAGGGCCTCCAGGTGGAGGTGGCCAACGCCGGCCGTCAGGCGCTCGACTCCATCTCACGCTTCCGGCCCCAGCTGGTCGTCCTCGACGTGATGCTCCCCGACTTGACCGGCTTCGAGGTCCTCGAGCGCATGACCCGAGACGGCATCGGCGGCCGGGTCCCGGTGCTGTTCCTGACCGCCCGCGACACCCTCGACGACAAGCTCAGGGGCTTCACCCTGGGCGGCGACGACTACATGACCAAGCCCTTCAGCGTGGAGGAGCTCATCGTGCGGGTGCGGGCCATCCTCCGCCGCGTGCACGGAGACGGCCACAGCTCCCGGCTGGTCGTGGCCGACCTGGAGCTCGACGAGGAGAGTCACGAGGTGTACCGGGGTGAGGTCCCGGTCGAGCTCACCCCCACCGAGTTCAAGCTCCTCCACTACCTCATGCTCAACACCGGGCGGGTCGTCTCCAAGTCGCAGATCCTCGACCGGGTGTG
>DMNK01000172.1:28422-32405 GCA_003453695.1 Acidimicrobiaceae bacterium
GCAGATCCTCGACCGGGTGTGGCAGTACGACTTCGACGGCAATGCCAACGTGGTCGAGATCTACATCAGCTACCTGCGCAAGAAGATCGACAGCCTCGGGCCCCGGCTCATCCACACGGTGCGCGGCGTCGGCTACAGCATCCGAGCACCGCGCCAGAGGCAATGACCCTTCGCCTCAGGCTGCTCCTCGTCCTGGTGGGCATCGTGGCAGCCGGGCTCGTGGTCGCCGACGTGGCCATCTACAACCAGCTCGCCTCGTACCTCTACAGCCGTACCAATCAGCAGCTGGCCGACTCCGCCCAGTCCGTCTACACCGGGCTCAGCCGCTGTCTCGGCCCGGGCGGTCCTGGCGGCGGAGGCCCCGAGGCCTGCGTCCAGTACTTCCACTTCGGCGCCGGCAGCACGCTCCCGGCCGGAACCTACGTGGTGCTCCTCGACTCCACGGGCAGCACGCTCGTGTCCGGCTTCCCCCTGACGAACAACAGCTCGACGGCGGCACCCTCGCTGCCGTCGTCGCTTCCGGGCTCCACTTCGAGCGCCACGAACACCCAGTACTTCTCGGCTGCCAGTGTCGACCACTCGGTGCAGTACGAGGTCCTGGCCGAGCCCGTCAACGGCGGAGGCACTCTCGTCCTGGCCTTTCCCAGCACCGACATCTCGAGCACCCTGAGCGAGCTGGTCTGGCTCGAGGCCGTCGTCACCGTGGCCGTGGTGGTCGTGCTCGGGGCCATGGCGTGGTGGATCGTGCGCCGCGGCCTCCGTCCCCTCGACGAGATGGCCGAGACGGCAGGAGCCATCGCCCAGGGCGACCTCACCCGACGTGTGCCCGTGGACGACGGGAACACCGAAGTCGGTCAGCTGGGGCTCGCCCTCAACACCATGCTCGGCAACATCGAGCACGCCTTCGACGCCCGGGCCGCCTCCGAGGAGCGACTGCGCCGGTTCCTCGCCGACGCCTCTCACGAGTTGCGCACCCCCTTGACGTCGATCCGGGGATACGCCGAGATGTTCGATCGGGGTGCGCGCGACCGGCCCGAGGATCTGGCCACGGCCATGCGGCACATCCGTAGCGAGGCCGACCGCATGAGCGAGCTGGTGAGCGACCTGCTCCTCTTGGCCCGCCTGGACCGGGAGCGGCCTCTCGAGCACGAGCGACTCGATCTCAGCCAGGTGGTGGGCGCAGCGGTCGACGCGGCGCGCGTGTCTGCACCCGAGCGGACCATCACCTTCGCCGACCCCGGCGACGTCCCCGTGGAGGGCGACGCCAGCCGGCTTCGGCAGGTGGCCGACAACCTGCTCACCAACGCCGAGCGGCACACCCCGGCGGGAACGCCCATCGGGGTGCGGGTCGGCCGCGACGGCCCGAGCGCCCTGCTCGAGGTCCACGACCAGGGACCGGGCATCCCCGCCGGCGAGCAGGAGCGCATCTTCGAGCCCTTCCACCGCGCCGACGCCTCCCGGACCCGCACCACCGGCGGCATGGGCCTGGGGCTCGCCATCGTCGCTGCCATCACCCGGGCGCACGGGGGCACCGTGGGAGTGGAGTCGAACGGGGCGGGGGGATCGACGTTCTGGGTCCGTCTGCCGCTGTCCGTGCCGGCCCGGCCCGACTATCCGGCACCGGATTACCCACCGCCCGCCTATCCGCCCCCGGCCGGCGGCCCGACCGCCTTTCGGCCGGCTGTCCCTGGCGAACCGGGGGTCGGAGGCAGCGACAACGGCGCCGGGGACGCATCGACCCAGCCACTGGCACCGGCCGAGGAAGGCGGCGTCGACCACTGAGCCGCCGGCGCCTTCAGCGACAACCCGTACGCTTCGGCTCATGCACTTCTCCGTGACCCAGCCGTTGGAGGTCTCGCGCAAAGAGGCCGAACGGGCCATGGTCGACCCCGACTTCTACGCGTCGCTCGGTGCCATGGACAACATCGGCACCCCCGAGGTCCTGTCGATCAAGAAGGAGAAGGGCGCGGTCCGTTTGTCCGTCCGTTACCACTTCACGGGGCATCTGGCCCGGCCTGCCCGGGCGGTGCTCGATCCCGAGAAGATGACGTGGGTCATCGAGTCGGTGATGCAATTCGACCAGCACCGGGCTGAGTTCCGCATGCTGCCCGATCACTACGCCGACCGCCTCGAGTGCTCGGGTGAGTACCGCTTCGAAGAGGACGGCCGGAGGGCTGTGCAGGTAATCGAGGGTGATCTGCGCGCCCACGTGCCCATCGTGGCCGGCGCCGTTGAGCGCGCCATCCTGATGGGGTTGCGCCAACACATGACCGAACAGGCCAAGTTGCTGGGCAAGTGGGCCAAGACCGCCTAGGCGGAGCTCAGACTCGGAGCCCCCTCAGACGTGGGCCATGTTGGCGAACCGGGTGTGGTGGTCCATGAAGGCGAGCTGGGTGACACCGGTGGGGCCGTTGCGGTGTTTGGCGATGATGATCTCGGCCTTGCCGCGGTCTGCTGAATCGGGGTTGTAGATCTCGTCGCGGTAGATGAACATCACGACGTCCGCATCTTGCTCGATCGAGTTGTGCGCCACGATCCCGTTGGCGACAAAATTGTGGTGTTCGGCCACGGTGGCGTCGTAGACCAGCGCGTCGCCCCTGTCCTCGATAGCCGTGATGGCGTCCCAGACGAGACCTGACGAAAGGACCCGGGGTCGTTCGAGCATGGCAACCGAGACCGACCTGCTTGGGCACAAGTGCGCAGATCCAGACTCGCTCCATGACCTGTCGCCCGCGGACTCGAAAGACACTGAGGCAATACGGTCC
The DNA here is from genome assembly GCA_003453695.1 of Acidimicrobiaceae bacterium. Classification (GTDB taxonomy): domain Bacteria; phylum Actinomycetota; class Acidimicrobiia; order Acidimicrobiales; family UBA8190; genus UBA8190. The sequence goes on from DMNK01000172.1 coordinate 31,188, forward strand.
CCGACCGACAGTTCGGCGACGCTGCGCCAACCCCCCAGGGCTCGAAAAGGGTGGTTGGCGCTGGCCTGAATGCGGCGGCCCGATGCAAGCCGCAACTCAAACGTCCGCTTGACCCCACTGGGGAAGACACGGGTCATCGTTGACGGAACGAGCTGCAGGTGCGTGTCGAGGGCCCAGACAGGAGTGTCGCGCTCCCCGGTGGCGAGCAGTTCGCCCATCGTCACCTCCCCGCCGGTGTCGGCTCGGAGGATCCGAGTATCGGCCGTGAGGCAGCCGCTCTCTCTCAGGTCGGAGAGAACTGGACGCTTGTCCTGGCGCATCTCGAGATTGCGAGAAAGCTGCGACAGCGCGATCACCGGGATGTCGAGCTCGCGGGCGAGCACCTTCAAGCCCCGGCTGATCTCCGACACCTCGACCTGTCGGTTCTCAGCGCGGCTGCGCAGGTGGCCGGTCATGAGCTGGAGATAGTCGACGACGACCAGGCCGAGGCCCTCGCGTGCCTTGAGCCGGCGGGCCTTGGCCCGGATGTCCATCACCGTGACGTTGGGGTTGTCGTCGATGTAGATGGGGGCGTCACCGAGGCGGCCGATGGCGTCGGAGATCTTGGGCCAGTCCGCCTCGAGCAGCCGGCCGTTGCGCATGCGGGTGGCGTCGACGCGTGCCTCCGAGCACAGCAGGCGCTGTGTCAGCTCGAGGTGGCTCATCTCCAGCGAGAACAGGAGCACCGGTACTCGGGCGTGCACGGCGGCATGGGCGACGACGCCGAGTGCCATCGCGGTCTTCCCCATGCTGGGGCGGGCCCCTATGACCACCAGATTCGCCTTCTGCAGCCCGGCCAGCCGCTCGTCGAGATCGGTGTACCCGGTGGGCACGCCGGTGATCGTGTCGCCCCGCTCGTAGAGATTCTCGAGGTGGTCGAGGCTCTGGGCCAGCAGGTCGCGCAACGAGGACATGGAGTCCACGACACGGCGCTGGGCAACCTCGAAGACCATGGTCTCGGCCCGGTCGATGACCTCGGACACGTTCTCGGGGACGCTGTAGCCCAGCTCGGCGATCTCGGCGGCCACNNACACCAAGCCGCGGAGCAGGGCGTGCTCCTCGACGATCTTGGCGTAGTGCGAGGCGTTCGCCGTGGAAGGCGTGTCGACCTGCAGCGAAATGAGAATGGACGGGTCCCCGACCGCCTCGAGCAGGCCGGACCGGCGCAGCTCGTCGGCC
>DMNK01000172.1:32659-33102 GCA_003453695.1 Acidimicrobiaceae bacterium
GTGGCCGTGGGCGGGCTTGTAGAAGTCCTCGGAGCTGCAGCACTCGAGGGCGGCGGCGATGGCGTCCCGAGAAAGCAGCATGGCCCCGAGCAGGGACTCCTCAGCGTCGAGGTCGTGCGGCGGGACCCGGCCGCCGGCGGGCTTGAGCGGGCGGATCCGGTTCTCGAGCGCTTGCGCCATGGCCCGGCTACCTTCGCCCATTCGCCTTGGGGTTAACGAGTACCGGAAGCTGGGGAATACCCCGGGCACGTCGCTGTGGAGGACCGGTGGATTCGTTCCTGGCGACTGGGGATAACGCCGCTGCCTCGGCTTCCTGTGGAAGACGTCCCACGCCGGCCAGGCTGACAGGTGGCTGTGACAGCACCCCGCCGGGCCGTCCCGAAAGAGGACGGCTGGCGTCAGCCGGCGGGCACGACCTCCACGGTGAGCTCGGCCTCGACGTC
>DMNK01000087.1:0-457 GCA_003453695.1 Acidimicrobiaceae bacterium
AGGCACTCCTCGATCGTGGTCCAGATCGAGAACGTCGGCGCGAACACGTAGCCGTCGACGACGAGGTCGGCGCCGTCGGGGTCGGCCGTGCCCTCGTAGCCCTGTGCCTCGAGGTACCCCTCGAGCTTGTCGGAGTCCACCTGGTTCTTGGGACACCCAAGGGTCTGCATGTAATAGAGACCCACGACTTGGCACACGCTCCTCGACCCGGGCCGGCTCCCGCCGGGGTGACGGTGCTCGGCAGGCCCGCCGCGGCGGGCCCATGTTCAGGCCGGCACGCATCGTGTGCGCGACGACCGAGCGGAGAGGGAGGGATTTGAACCCTCGGACCCGGTCTCCCAGGTCAACTCATTAGCAGTGAGTCCGATTCGGCCGCTCTCGCACCTCTCCAGACGGGGCTCTTTCTTTTCTGTGTAAGTCGGCTCCTGTGTAGGTCGGCTTCGCCTGCGGATGCCCT
>DMNK01000087.1:762-1124 GCA_003453695.1 Acidimicrobiaceae bacterium
GGGTCCTCCCCCCAGGCAAGGAAGAGGCTGCGCGCACCCGACGCCAGGTGCTCGGCAGCCTGGGCGGCGGGAAGCAAGCCGGCCAGCTGCAAGCTGACGACCCCGTGGGTGATCGCCCACACGTCGAGGGCGAGTTCGGCCGGGTCGGCGGTTCCGGCTTCTGGGAAACGGCCGGCTTCGATGCAGCGAGCGACCCCCTTCACCAAGGACATGAACGTGTCGAGGCCGGTGTCGATGTCCGCCTCGTCCACCGGGCCGTCGAGGAACATGGCCCGGTACAGGTTGGGCTCGGCGGTGGCGGTGCCGTAGTACGCAGCGCCGAGGAGGGTCAGGTCCGCCATGGGGTCCCTCGTCTCCCTGAC
>DMNK01000087.1:1417-3636 GCA_003453695.1 Acidimicrobiaceae bacterium
CCCGGCCCTCGGTGGCCACGATGCGGGCAGCCGCCTCGAGCAGGGCTTCTCGAACCGCCGGGTCCGCCGGTCTCGGGCTCACCTTGACAGTATTGCATAGCAATGTTATGAAACATGCATAGCACCGTTATACAACGGCCAGGAGGACGACATGGCGACGACCACCAACCCGTACCTCGAAGGCGACTTCGCCCCGGTCGGCCAGGAGCGGACCGACACGACGCTCGAGGTGGAGGGGGAGCTGCCCGAGTACCTCGACGGGCGTTACCTGCGCATCGGCCCCAACCCCATCCGCGCCAATCCGGCCACCTATCACTGGTTCATGGGAGCCGGCATGGTCCACGGGCTCCGCATCAAAGACGGACGAGCGCAGTGGTACCGCAACCGCTACGTCCGATCGGGCCCGGTGAGGCGGGCACTGGGCGAGCCCGGGCGGGCGAGCACGGTGAAGCCCCACGCCGGTTTCGACATGTCCCCCAACACCAACGTGATCGGGTACGCCGGGCGGACGCTGGCCCTGGTCGAAGCGGGACCCCGGCCCTATGAGCTCTCCTCCGAACTGGAGACCGTCGGTCCCTGCGACTTCGACGGCACCCTCCCCGGCGGATATACCGCCCATCCGCTGGTCGATCCCTTGTCGGGCGAGCTCCACGCCTTGTCCTACTTCTTCGGGTCGGCCAACCGGGTGCAGTACTCGGTCACGGGCACCGACGGACGGGTGCGGCGGACGGTCGACATCGAGGTGGGCGGGAGCCCGATGATGCACGCCTTCTCGTTGACCGAGCGATTCGTGGTCGTCTACGACTTGCCCGTCACCTTCGACGCCAAGAAGGCTGCCGCCTCGTCTCCCCCTCCCTTCGCCAAACCCGCCGAGCTTCTGTTCAGCCGGATCGTGGGACGTCGCCGGATCCCCGATTGGTTCGTGGCCATGGGGATCAGCCGACTCGACGAGGGCAACCTTCCCTATTCGTGGGATCCCCGGTATCCAGCGCGTGTCGGGGTGATGCCGCGGGACGGCTCCAGCAGCGACGTGCGCTGGTTCGACGTCGAGCCCTGCTACGTGTACCACCCCCTGAACGCCTACGACGACGACGACCGGATCGTGCTGGATGTGGTCCGGCATCCGAAGATGTTCGCCACCGAGCACCGGGGGCCCAATGAAGGTGCTCCCACTCTCGACCGCTGGACCGTGGATCTCGCCGCCGGCAAGGTGCTCGAGGAGCGGCTCGACGACCGCGGCCAGGAATTCCCGCGCCTGGACGAGCGGCTGGTCGGCCGCCGCCACCGCTACGGCTACGCCGTCGGAGTGGCCGGGGCCCCCTCAGATGGCTCGCCCGTGGCCGACTGTGTGATCAAACACGACCTGGGCAAAGGGACGTCCATGGTGCGCGCCTTCGGCAGCGGAAAGGAGGCCGACGAATTCGTCTTCGTCCCCGCCGGGGCCGACGCCGGAGAGGACGAGGGGGTCCTCATGGGATTCGTCTACGACCGCAGTGCCGACCGGAGCGACTGGATGGTCCTCGACGCCGGCACCCTGGAACCGATGGCATCGGTGCACCTGCCGGCGCGGGTGCCTCACGGCTTCCACGGCAATTGGGTTCCCACCGGCACGAACTGACACGGCCCCGCTGTCCGGCGCCGACACCGGACAGGTGCGAGATCGCGCATCGCGAAGATCACCCCGCGGCGACGTCCTTGTCGCTGACCCCGGCGGAGTCGAAAGTCGCCATCTCCTCGAGCACGCGGGCCGCGCTCTGCACCACAGGGACGGCCAGCACGCCGCCGGTCCCCTCTCCCAGCCGGAGGTCGAGGTCGAGCAGGGGACGCAGCCCCAGATGGCCGAGGGCCACTCCGGCGCCGGGCTCGACGGAGCGGTGGCCGGCCACGAGAAAGCCGAGGGTCTCGGGCACGAGGCCGGTGGCCACCAGCGCGGCGGCGCACGAGATCACCCCGTCGAGGACGACGGGCACTCCGAGGGCGGCACCACCGATCATGAAACCGGCCAGGGCGGCGATCTCGAGACCACCCACTTCGGCCAGGGTCACGAGCGGGTCGCCATCGGGCTCGAGCCGTGACACTGCGACCGACACCACCGCTGTCTTGCGGGCCAGGGTGTCGTCGTCGACGCCGGTGCCGCGTCCGGTGACCTCCGCCGCCTCCCGGCGGGTCAGCGCCGCGATCAGCGCCGCCGACGGTGTGGTGTTGCCGATGCCCATGTC
>DMNK01000173.1 GCA_003453695.1 Acidimicrobiaceae bacterium
AGGGCGGCTGGGGGGCGGGCACGGTCGAGGCCAGCGGGGCCGACTCCTCGGCGCCGTCGGCGATCGACGAGGGGGGCGGACCGCCCACCGTCTTCGTCCAGGCGCCGGACGGCTCGGTGCTGAATTACTCCTACGACAACGGGAACTGGATGGAGGGCCCGCCGCCCGACGCGCCCGTGTTCGTCCCCTCGGGAAGCCCGTATCTCACCTTGTCGGCCACCATGACCGAGAACGGCTCGGGGACGGGCTATTCGGCCTACATCGTCGCCCACGACAACGACCTCGACGCTCTCGCCGTCGGCATCCAGAGCGACACCACCGCTCCCCAATCGAACGGGCAGCCGTACTTCATCTGGGAGCTGGTCCAGGACGGCGTCTTCAGCTACCAGTACCTCGGGCCGGCGTCGAATCACCCCACGCCCGTGACCTTGGCGTGGTGGCCCGGTGCGGAGACGGCTGTCTTCTACGAGGGGAACACGCCCATCGCCGACGTCGCCGTGACCCTCGTGCCCCAGCTCCTGTTCTCGATCGAGGGCGACGCCCGCCAGGACGGTGACTCGCTCAACGACACCTTCACGAACACCCAGATCGCCGTGGGGGACGACTGTCCCACCTCCTGCGGCCTCACCGGCACCTGGACCACGCAGTTCCACTACTTCGGGCTCCAGGCCACGCAGACGAACAGTGCGGCACAGAACGGCGCTGACTTCAAAGTCACCGGGACGGTGTCGGGCCTCGGTCCCGGCGACAACTGGGGCAACAACGAGATCGCCGGTATCGCCATGATCTCCCAGAACTGGAACGGCCAGTAGCCATACTCCTCTGTAGTTCGGCCGGCGTCCCTACGGGTGTTTTCCTTGCGTTGATGGAGTGCGGCGATCTGCGCCTCTGCTCACAATGCAAGTTCACGGAGGCGCTCTTCGTGATCGTCCCCGCTTCGGAGTCGACATGTCGCGGCCGGCCCCCGCCGAGCGCTCGACACATTGGCGAAGGGCGTCGAAGCGGCCGGGCCATGTCGGGAGTCTCTCGGCGCCCCGGGCTCCGGCCGGGAAGGTTGACGCCGCTGCAGTCGCCGTGTTGTCCTTCTGGCGACACGAGCGCCCTGGTGCGGCGGCACTGGGGGAGACCGTGTTCGGCGGCAGTGGCGGGTGCGACGTGCGGTGGGCGGCACTCTTCTCTTTTCGCCGTGGTTGTGTCGTGACGGCGGGGGCGGGGAGGAGGGAAGCGGGGCACAGACCGAGATCCGAGTTCTCGGCGGTGCGCGCCTTTCCACTCGTGCGCCGCATCAGGTGGTTTTGCTTGATCCGACTTCAAGGAGATCGAATGCGCAGAATTTTCGTCGGCATCCTTCTTGCCGGCGCTGCCGGGGGAGGGGTACTGCTGAGCGGCGTGGTCGCCGCCTCAGCAACCGGACCGACCACGCAGTGCACCACCTCGGCACCGTCGACCCCCCTCGGCGACACGTCCGTGTTGGCGCCGGGCGGCGCCAACACCAGTGGCGAGATCCAGGTGTGCGAGGCCAACAGCCCGGTGGTGAACGGCACCGTGACCGCCGAGGGCAACGCCAACCCGCCTGGTGGTTACCTGATCGCCAACGGCGACCCGGGCTCGAACGCCACCGGCTACATCGGGGTCGAGGGCGGCACCAGCGGTGCCAACGTGGTCGGCTGTTCGTCGGGCGACTACAACAACGGCACCAACAGCAATACCGACGGCACCAACGGTACGTCCGCACCGGGTCCGAACGACGGGACGGGGACGACTGACGCCAACGGCAACAACATCATTGTCGGCACAGGCGGCCAGTCTCTGGCCCAGACCGCCACCGGGCCCTGCTCGGTGACCAACGAGCCGAAACCCTGAACCAGCCGAGACACGTGTGGAGGGGGCCCTTCGGGGCCCCCTCTGCCACGTCCGTGCCCGGAGCGCTCCTCGTCGCCAGGTGACGGGCGGCCGGGTGTTCCCCAGCCGGTTCCCATGAGCGACGACCTGACCGACTCCCCTCTCCCAGCCGGCAGCGCCGACTCGCGCCTGCCCCCCTGGCTGCGGGGTCTGGCACTCGTCGCCGTAGCCGGGGCCCTGGCCCTCGTCGACTGGTCCGTCGCCCCCTCGTCTGCCGCTTCCTCCGGGGCCGCCGTCGGCACGCCGGCAGCCGCATCCTCCACCGCTGCTGCTGGGTCCTCGGGAGGCTCCTCCGGCAGAGCCCAAGGCGTTGCTCATCGCCGATCGAGCGCCGCCCGTACATCCACCCCCGGCACGAGGCAACCAGGAGGTTCGACACGTGCTCCGATCCCCGGCTTCGCCGCGAACAACGGCATCTCCGGGCCGGGGGCTCAGGGCTCACCTCCCGCGCCCGGCACGAATGGGAGCGGTTCGTCGTCGTCGGCCACGTCGGCCACCTACGCCGTGGACGGGTATCTGACCGCATTGGCCCACCACGACGCCACCGCCGTCTCGGGCACCTCGGACGGCGGGCCCTATGCCATGGCGGGCGTCATCCTCGACAGCGCCGCCATCAATGCCGCCCGAGGGGGCACCACCACGGTCACGGTGGGGCGGTCTTCGCTGACGCCGACGTCCGTCGGCTCGAGCACGGTGACCTTCGGCGGCTCGGTCACCCTGACCACCACCGTGTCGGGCTCGCAGGGCGCCGGCACCTCCAACGACACCGTCGCCGGTCCTCTGACCGTGACCGACCAGTCGGGGGTGTGGCGTGTGACCGACTTCACCTATGACGGCGCGACGCTCCAGTCGTGGGCCGAGCACGCCTCCCAGACCATCGACGGCCTCACCGCCACCGTCGGCTACGTGGTGTCGTACGGGAACACCACGGCGGCCCTGGTCACCCTCACGCAGCAGTCGGGCGCCGCCGACGTCCAGCTGCAGACGGTCAAGCTGACGGCCGGGGGCGCCGCTCAGGTCGGCACCGGCGATTTCACGGGGCCGCCCACCCCGACCGGGGTGTTGCGGTTCTCCCGGGTGGACGCCACACCCGGCTCGCTCGAGCTCGACTTCTCGTCGTCGAGCGGGTCGCCGTACGACTTTCAGCTGACGCTGTCTTGACGTCGCGGAGCCAGTGCCCGGCTGTAGCGGACGTCGGTAGCGGTGAAGGCCACCCAGTCGTGCTGCTTGACGGCGCCGTCGGCCGCCCACCCGTGACCTTCGTAGAAGCTCCGGGCCCGGTCGTTGCTGTGCAGCACCCACAAGGTGGCCCGGGCGAACCCGGCTCGACTGAGCTCGGCGAGCCCCGCCGTTAGCAGCGCTGCACCGCGTCCCGATCCCCAGGCGTCGGGATCGAGGTACACGGTCTGCACCTCACCGACGTGCTCACCCGCATCGGCGTCGCCACTGGGAGCCACGGCGACGAAGCCGACCACGCGCCCGCCCTCGTCGCCGACGAGGACCACGGGCCACGGCGAGGACGACAAGGCTTCCTGCCACTGACCGAGGCGGTCCTCGGGCCGCAAGGCGTCGAGGTAGTCCGAGGGGAGCAACCCGGGGAACGCCGCCTTCCACGACCGTACGTGCACGGCGGCGATGGCTTCGGCGTCCCCGGGCCGGGCCCTCCGGATCTTCACGCCGGCGACCGACGACGCCAGGGGGCTAGTGCGGCCCGCGGCCGGCCGGCACCGGTTGCCCCGGCCCGGCCGAGTCGGCGGCGTCCCGGTCGGGGCCTGACGCCGGCCTGCGCTTGGAGCGCACCAGCACCCGGCCGATGACGGGCACCTCGGCCAGCGACTCGGCACGCAGGATGGCCAGCACCGCCGGCACCAAGTGCTCGGCCCCGTCGTAGACCACGTAGCGGGGAAGCCAGTCGGGGCCGTACTTGGCGTTGAAGCGCCACAAGGTCTCGATCTGGAGGAAGCTCGACATCTTCTGCAGCGCCCAACGCTCGACCCGCTGGGTGACGCCGTCGCCCCGCTCACCCTCGAGGATCGAGCGCATGGCCGCGAAGTTGAGACTGAGCGCCCGGCACCCTTCGGCCCGGAAGTGCTCGATGGAGGAAACCAGGGCGAAGTCGATGAGCCCGTTGGGATGCTCGCCCTTGTCGCGGCGCATGAGGTCGAGGGAATAGCCGCCGACACCCGGGGCCGGGACGAACTGGCACATCGCCGCCGGTGCGCCGTCGGGACCCGCGACCATGCACAGCACCAGGCCGTTGTCGCGAGGGTCGAAGATCCGTCCGAGCATCATCGAGAAGCCGCGCTCGAATTCTCCACGCCGGCTCTGGGCCATGAGGGGGATGAGACGCTCGGCCACGGCCGGCTCGAGGCGGCTCGGATCGTGGAAGCTCACCGTGTAGCCGTACTTGGCGATCCGGTTGTAGGCCTGGCGCAGGCCCTTCATGTGCCCGCCTGACAACGAGAACCGCCCCAGGTCCACCAGGGCCTCGTCGCCGATGTAGACGTCGTGCATCCCCGAAGCCCGGTACACCGGCAGCCACTCCTCGGCGGCACCCATGACGCCAACCGTCCAGCCCTGCTGGTCGGCGAAGCGGCGGAACACGGCCCACACCTGCTCCCGCTCGCCCCGTGGACCGAGGGGATCGGGAGAGACCAGGCACACTCCGCCGTAGATGGCGTAGGCCACAAGGCTGTCTCGGTGGAAGAACCATCGCTTGTCGCTGCGCAACGCGAAGTAGTCGAGCGTCCCGCTGCCGTGACGACGCACCACGTCGCGAGCCCGGAGCTCGGCGGCGCGGCCTGCCACCATTCGGCGGTCGACCACCGGCCTGGTGGCGAGCAACACGGCGAGCAGCGCCAGGGTGAGACCGACGGCAAGAAGTGACGGGGCGAGGAAGTCCCCGAGCCGGTCCGGCAAGGTCACCGCCTGGATGCCGACGAGCCGCGCCACCACGGCGTAGGCGGCTCGCCACAGCGGGATGTAGTGGTGCGGGAACCGCATGAGGCGCAGGCTCAGCTCGACCACGACAGTGGTCACCGCCGTGATGCCGAGGACGCCCAGCACCAGGGCGACCAGCGCCGAGCGCGTGGACGGTGCATCGGACGGGGCCCGGAACTCGTTTCGGAACACGAGCAGCAGGGCCAGCACCGCCGCCGACAAGCCCGACTCCTCGATGTCTCCACCTCGCACGAGATGCAGTGCCAACGTGACGCTCAGGAGCACCACGGCGATGGCCCAGGCGCGGGACTGGCCGCGCCGCACCCCACGCGCCAGGGCGAGGAGCCCGATCCCGGCCAGGGCGACGATCGCCCCGGCGGCCTGGGTGGCGGCCAGCGGCAGCACCTGCAGCACCAGGTGGAGCCGTCCCCGCAGCGGCGGGGTCACGGCGGAGAGGAGGTCCACGACCCCGGCCAGGGCGATGGCCAGCGACGCCCACCGCCGAACCCGCCGCGAGCGTCGCCGCATGACGCTCAAATCGGGAGCGGGCGGCCAGGACGATCCCTGGGGATGGGCCGCCACCACCACGGGATGGGAGTCCTGCGCCTGGCCCCGGCGCCCGGCCAGCCGCTCGAGCAGCGTCGCCGGCCCGGCGTCATTGCGGGCCAGGAGCAGACGGGCATGCAGCTGCGCACCGGTCTCGAGCTCGATCCACGACATCTGGCGGTGCTCGAGGAAGACGGGGGGGAGCCCGAGGCGGCCCGGGTGCTCCTCCACGACCTCGCCCGCCACGCCGGGAGAGGCGAAGAAGGACCCGCCCAGGTCCGTGAGCTCGGCCTGAAGAGACCCGCCGTTGATCACGCCCGCATAGCCCCGGGCCAGCAAGGTGCGCGCGTCGTCCCGCTGTGCGTCGTTCCCGGTGGCGCCAGGTGCCTCGTCGTCTTCGAAGGGGGCCGGCAGCGCGCCTCCCCCCAGAGCGCGCCATGCCTGGCGGCTCAGCAGGGCCAGGACCGCCACCAACACCAGCACCTCGGCCGCGGTGACCAGGGCGGCGACGGCCAGACGCTGGCCCCACCCCGCCAGCCGGGCTCGAGCCAGGGCGTGCATGGGAGCGGGATGGCCGCGCACGAGTTGGTCGAGCGACGTGCCGATCAGCGGGAGCCGGAGCGCCAGGGCCACCGCCAGCGGAAGGAGCAGCCACCACGCCAGCCGGGCGAAGCGCCGGTACAGCAGACGGGAGGTGAGGAACCGCTGCGACTGCGCCGGGTCGAGCAGACGGTCGAGCCCGTGTTGCCACGCGGCGCCCGGGTCGGGAGCGAGCACCTCTTTGGCCCGTGTCGTCGCCGGGCCTCCGGTTCCCGCCGGGGAGGCCCACGCCTCAACCCGCACGACCCTCGCCCCCGAGCTGGTGTCCAACAGCAGTTCGACGACGTCGGCGACCTCGACGCCTGCGTTCGCCAGCGCCCTGCGCCCCTCGGATGACGACAGTGCCGCGTCGGCGGTGCCGGGCAGGCAGATGACCCGCCGGTCCTGGTGCCCACAGAAGGCGGCCAGGGCTTCAGCCAGGCGAGGATGCGACGCCAGGGCGGCGGCGATGTCGCCACCGAGCGGTCCGTCGCTGTCGGCGAGATCGAACAGCCCGCCCGCCACCACCACCGTTCCCGGCCCCGTCCAGGTGTCGAGGGCACGGGCCAGCCCCGCCACCGCCCACGACGAGGCCGGCGTGGTCGCCGGGGGGAGCAGCACGTTGGCCACCACCAGCACGCGCCGTCCCACCGAGACGGGCACGGTGAGGACGTCGGAAGCGGCGCGACGGCCGTCCGGAGCAGCGGAAGGAGGGGCCTCGGGGAGTCCGTCGGCCATGACGGCCCACATCTTCGCGCTGGCAGCGCTGTTCGGGTGCTCGAAAGCACTGTCCGTGGGTAGGCTTCGCCACTGGCGGCGGTCTGGCGACGGCAGTGCGGCATCACCGGAGGGACGACGACGTCGGCGTCCAGCCGGAGCACCGTCACCGGCTGACCACCGTGTCAGCGACCGCCCGAGAGCCGGACCACGGCAGCCGGTGAAAGGGGGAGCCAGCACATGGCCGACGACGCCCGATCGGGGGGCGGCTCGCAGCGGGCCGCCATCGACGACTTCTACCTCGAGGAGCGACGGTTTCCGCCCGCCGACGGGTTCCGGGCCCAGGCCACCTTCGCCGATCCCGCCGTGTACGAGCAAGCCGACAAGGATCCCGAGGGGTTCTGGGCGGAGCAGGCGCGGGCCCTGGACTGGTTCACTCCCTGGGACCGAGTCCTCGAGTGGGACCCCCCCTTCGCCCAGTGGTTCGTGGGCGGGACGCTCAACGTGTCGCACAACTGCCTGGACCGCCACGTCCAGGCCGGGCTCGGCGACCGCGTCGCCTTCCACTGGGTGGGGGAGCTCGGCGACACGCGCACGCTGACCTACGACGACCTGCTCGACGAGGTGCAGCGCTTCGCCAACGTGCTCAAGTCCCTGGGCGTCCGCCGAGGGGACGTGGTCGCCATCTACATGCCCATGATCCCCGAGCTACCGGTGGCCATGCTTGCCTGCACCCGCCTGGGCGCCGCCCACTCCGTGGTGTTCGGCGGCTTCTCTCCCGATGCGCTGCGCGACCGCATCAACGACGCCTCGGCCAGGGTGCTCGTCACCGCCGACGGGGGATGGCGGAGGGGCCAGGCTGTCGCCCTCAAGGTCAACGCCGATGCGGCACTCCAATCGACGCCGTCCATCGAGCACGTCGTGGTGGTGCGCCGTGTGGGTGAGGCGGGCGGCCAGGTCCCCATGACGGCCGGTCGCGACCAGTGGTGGTCGGAGCTCGTGGCCGCCGCCGATGCCCAGTGCCCGGCTGAGCCCATGGACGCCGAGGCACTGCTCTACCTCCTCTACACCTCGGGCACGACGGCCAAGCCCAAAGGCATCATGCACACGACGGGTGGATACCTCACCCAGGTCGCCTTCACCTGCCGGTCGGTGTTCGACCTCCATCCCGACACCGACGTGTACTGGTGTGCGGCGGACATCGGCTGGGTCACCGGGCACAGCTACATCGTGTACGGGCCGCTCGCCAATGCCGCCACCAGCGTGATGTACGAAGGCACCCCGGACTTCCCCGACAAGGACCGGTGGTGGGACATCATCGAGCGTTACGGGGTCACCATCCTCTACTGCGCTCCGACCGCCATCCGCACCTTCATGAAGTGGGGCTCGGAGTACCCCGGCCGCCATGACCTCTCGTCGCTGCGGCTGCTCGGCTCGGTGGGCGAGCCCATCAACCCCGAAGCGTGGATGTGGTACCGGGAGACCATCGGCGGCGGCCGCTGCCCGGTGGTCGACACCTGGTGGCAGAC
>DMNK01000160.1:0-17660 GCA_003453695.1 Acidimicrobiaceae bacterium
GAACATCGACACCGGCGCCGGCTTGGAGCGCATCCTCCCCGTGCTCCAAGGCGTGTCGTCGCTGTTCGAGACCGACGTGTTCCGCCCCGTGCTCGCCGCCGCCGAGTCGCTGACCGGCGTGCGCTACGGCACCGATCACGCCAGCGACGTGTCGCTTCGCATCCTGGCCGACCATGCCCGGGCCATGGCCATGGTGGTGGGCGACGGGGTGGTGCCCTCCAACGAGGGCCGCGGCTACGTGTTGCGACGGGTCATCCGGCGGGCCGTGCGGCGCGCCTTCCAGCTGGGGGTCGTCCGTCCCGTGACGCCGCTGCTCGTGGGCGAGGCCACGTCGGTGCTGTCCTCCGCCTACCCCGAGCTCGGCGACAGGGCCGACGCCATCGTCGAGACGGTCGATCGCGAGGAGACGAGCTTCCGCCGGACCCTCGAGTCGGGGGCGGCCATCTTGGAGGAGGAGCTGGCCAAGGGGAAGAAGGTGTCGGGCGAGGTGGCCTTCCGGCTGCACGACACCCACGGCTTTCCCATCGAGCTCACCATGGAGATGGCCGCCGAGGCCGGCGCCCTGGTGGACGTGGAGGGATTCGAGGGCGCCATGGCCGAGCAGCGCCGGAGGGCGCAGGCCGACGCCCGGGCCCGGCGGGGCACAGCCGGCGAGGAGACCCTGTACCGCGAACAGCTCGAGCAGTCGGGCCCGAGCGTGTTCACCGGGTACCAGCACTACGAAGAGCCCGCCCGCGTGGTGGGCGTGCTCCCCGGTGCCGAGCCCGACCTGGTGGAGATCGTCCTCGACCGAACGCCCTTCTACGCCGAAGGCGGCGGCCAGGTGGGCGACACGGGGGTGATCACCACCGAGACGGGCAAGGGTCGCGTCCTCGACACCCAGGCGGTCCTGCCCGGACTCATCGTGCACCGGGCCCGGGTCGAAGGCGACATCTTCGCCGGACAGGACGCCCTGGCCGTGATCGACGCCCCGCGGCGCGAGGACATCCGCCGCAACCACACCGGCACCCATCTGCTGCACAGCGCACTGCGCCAGGTGCTCGGCGACCACGTGCACCAGCAGGGGTCGCTGGTGGCGCCGGACCGGCTGCACTTCGACTTCTCCCACCCGAGCGGGCTGCGGCCCGAAGAGCTGCGCGACGTGCTGACCCTCACCAACACCGACGTGCTCTCCGACTCGCCCGTCGAGGTGATCGAGACGACGATGGACCGGGCCAAGGCCATGGGGGCGCTGGCCTTCTTCGGCGACAAGTACGGCGAAGAGGTGCGGGTGGTGCGTGCCGGTCCGCACTCCACCGAGCTGTGCGGCGGCACCCATGTGGGCACCCTGGGCACGATCGGCCCGGTCACCGTGGTGTCGGAGGCGTCCATCGGGGCCAACACCCGTCGCATCGAGGCCGTCACGGGCACCGGGGCACTGGGCTTGCTCGAAGACCGGCGGCACACCGTGGACGAGGCGGCCCGGCTCCTGCGGGTGGGGCCCGACGGTGTGGTCGACGCCCTCGAGCGCCTGCTCGACCGCCAGCGCCAAGCCGACAAGGAGATCCAGCGCCTGCACAGCCAGCGCCTCGACGACGAGGCGGCCCTCCTGGCCGACGGCTCGCCCCGGGTGGTGGTGCGCCGGCGCGACGGGCTCACCCCGGACCAGCTCCGTGAGCTGGCCCAGGCGGTGCGCCGGCGCGGTCCGTCCGTCGTGGTGGTGGCCGGATCGCCCGAAGGGACCAAGGCGTCGGTGGCGGTGGCCACCGACGGCACCGTCGACGCCGGCGACACGGTGCGGGAACTGGCGGCGCTCGTGGGCGGGGGAGGTGGCGGGTCTCCCGAGCTGGCCGTGGCCGGTGGGCGCCAGGTGTCGGGCATCGAGGCGTTGCTCGAGGAAGCCCGCCGCCGCCTGGGCGCCTGAGAGCCCCGGTGCGGGTGGTGGGACTGGACCTGGGGGAGCGGCGCGTGGGGGTCGCCGTGTCCGACAGCGGCGGCGCCGTGGCCGTGCCCCACTCCACCCTGGCCCGCACCGGTGACCGAGCCGCCGACCGCGCCGCCGTGGCCGCCCTGGTGGACGAGCTCGGCGCTGAGCGGGTGGTGGTGGGCCTGCCGCTGTCCATGGACGGACGACGGGGACCGGCGGCCCGGGCCGCCGCCGCCGAGGCCGCCGCCCTGGCCGCCGAGCTGGCCGGGCGGGCCGTGGCCGTCGAGACCTTCGACGAGCGCCTCACCACCGTGACCGCCGAACGCCAGCTGGCCGGCGCCGGGCGCCGGGGACGCAGCCGCCGCCGCGTGGTCGACCAGTCGGCGGCGGCCGTCATGTTGCAGGCGTGGCTGGACGCCCGGTGAGCGGGCACCCGCCCGCTGCGGGGCCGCCCGAGGAGACCGAGGACCCCTCCGAGCACGGCAGGTGGCGGCGACGGGCCATGGTGGCCGGCGTCGCTGGCGGCGCCGTGGTGGTCGGCCTGCTCGTCTACGCGGTGGTGTGGTACGAGCAACAGGTCCACGCCGGCCCACCCGGACGACAGGTGGTGGTGGAGGTCCCCGAGGGCTTCTCGGCCAACGCCGTGGGGGTCGAGCTGGCCGAGCACCACGTGGTGACGAGCAGCTTGGCCCTGCGCATCTACGACTTCTTCCATGGCACACCGGTGATCCGTGCCGGCGGGTATGCACTGCGCGCCAACCAGTCGCTGGCCAGCGTGCGCGCCGCGCTGGCCGCCGGGCCCGACGAGCTCGTGGTCCCTGCCGGCTTCACGGTGTCGGAGACGGCGGCCCGGTTCGCCGAGCTCCCCGGCCACGACGGTTCCGCCCTCGCCGCCGCCGTCGAGCAGCGCCAGGTGGTGTCGCCCTTGGAGCCGCCGGGAGTGGGGAACCTGGACGGGTTGCTGGGCACCGGCGACTACATCGTGGGCCGGAGCCAGTCGGCGGCCTCGCTGCTCAGCGAGATGACGGCCCGTTTCGACGGAGAGGCGGCGGCCGCCAACCTCGACAGCGGGGCGGCGGCACTCGGGGTCAGCCCCTACCAGGCCGTGGTGGTCGCCTCGATCGTGCAGAAGGAGGGCGTCTACCCGCAGAACCTCGCCAAGGTGGCGCGCGTGGTCTACAACCGCCTGGCCAGGAACATGCCCCTGCAGATGGACTCGACGGTCCTGTACTCCGAGCATCGCGACGGGGGGCTCGTCACCTCTGCCGACCTCGCCCTCGACACCCCCTACAACACCTACCTGCACAAGGGGCTCCCGCCCACCCCCATCTGCTTCCCCTCCGCAGCGTCCCTGGACGCGGCGTTGCACCCGGCCGCGGGGGGCTGGCTCTACTTCGTGCTCGTCTCCCGAGACGGCACCGAGGCCTTCTCCGACACCCTGGCCCAGCAACAGGCCAACCAGCAGCTGGCCAAGAGCCGGGGGGTGGGCTGAGCGGTGACCGAGCACCCCCTCCCGAGCCGGGGGCCGGCGCGCCGTTCACCGCTGTGGCCGTCGGCTCGCTCCACGGTGGTGGGGGTGATCGGCGATCCCATCCGCCATTCGCTGTCGCCGCTGCTGCACAACGCCGCCTTCGACGCCATGGGACTCGACTGGGTGTCGGTGGCCTTCGAGGTCGGCGCCGCCGACACCGCCGCGGCGCTGCACGGCGCCCGGGCCCTGGGCCTGGTCGGCTTGTCGGTGACCACCCCCCACAAAGACGGCGCTGCCCGGGAGGTCGACGAGCGCACCCCGCTCGCCGAGCGACTGGGGAGCGTCAACTGCGTGAGCGTGCGCCGCGGCCGCCTGTTCGGCGACTCCACCGACGGAGCCGGCTTCCTGGCCGCTCTCGAGCGGGGCAGCGGCTTCGATCCCCGTGACCGGCGCTGCCTGGTCATCGGCGCCGGCGGGGCGGCGCGCGCCGTGGTGGCGGCCCTGGCCGACGCCGGCGCCGACGAGGTGGCGGTGCTCAACCGCGGCCGTCCCGGCGCCGCCTCGGCGGCGGCGCTGGCCGGGGAGGCGGGGAGGGTGGCCCAACCTGCCGACCTGTCCGGTGCCGAGCTGGTGGTGCACGCCACCCCGGTCGGTCTCGGGGACCCCGGGGCGCTGCACCCCCTCGTCGACGCGACGCTGCTCGGGCCGGGGCAGACCGTGGTCGACCTCGTGTACCACCCGGGGCGCAGCGCCCTGCTCGTGGCGGCCGCCGCCGCCGGCGCCTCGGTGGCCAACGGCCTCGGCATGCTGGTGCATCAAGCGGCGCTGTCGCTGGAGCAGTGGACGGGCCGGCCGGTGCCGGTGGAGGCCATGTGGTCCGGCCTGCCGCCGGGCGTGGGCAGCTGACCGATCGACAGGCCCCGCCTTCAGCCGTCGGGCGTCGTCGCCGTGCCGTCGGAGGCGGGCCGGCGCCGTGGCGGCGGCGCGCCCTCGATCTCGAGCCGGCGGAACACCTCGTGGCGTATGGCACGCTCGAGCGGCTCGCGTCGGTCGAAGGGTGCCCGGACCGTCACTCGGCCCGTCATGCTGTCCACGGTGGCGTCGACCAGCCCCCACACCACCGGCGCCTCCATGAAGGCGTGGGTGAAGGCGGGGTCGGCCCGCACGGCTTCGGCGGAACGGCCCAGCACGTCGAGGAGGTGGTCGACGTCGGTCGTGAGCGGAACCGGGATGTCGACGGTGGCCCGGCCCCAGCCCCGCACGGTGTTGCCCAGCAGCCGGATGTCGCCGTTGGGCACGTACCACACGCCGCCGTCGGGAGCGCGCAGACGCGTCACCCGCAGCGACAGGTCCTCGACCACCCCGGTGGTGTTGCCCACCCGGACGGTGTCGCCGATGTCGTACTGGCCCTCCACGGCGAGGAGGAACCCCGACAGGAAGTCCTTGACCACACTCTGCGCACCGAAGCCGATGGTGGCGCCGACGATGGTGGCACCGGCCAGGATGGGGGTGAGGTTGATACCCATGACCCCCAACACGATGAAGAAGGCGATGAAGGCCACGACCACGCGCCAGATGTTGGCCAGCATGGTGGTGAGCGTCACGGCGCGGCGCTCGGCGCGCGGTGAGTCGGCGCGGATGGCGGCGCGCCGCACGGCGCCGCCGATCCAGTGGCGGATGAAGCGGTTGCCCAGCCACGCCGCCAGCAGGGCCACGATCACCACCAGCGCCACCGACACCGGCCGGAGCAAGACCTGCTGCACGTGGCCCGCCGTCGTGTCGCTCACACCCGCCCAGCGCAGGAGGTCGTACATCCAGCCCTGGACGGCGACGGTGGGCGAAGTGGCACCGGGGGGCACGACCGGTATTCTGTGCCGCTGGAGCGCCTGGTGAGCAACCTTCTCGCACCCCGACGGCCCCAGGGCCGCCTCCTGGCGCTGCGCCTCGACTACGGCTTGGTCGTGACGACGCTCGTGGTGGCCGTGATCGGGGTGGTCATCGTGTACTCAGCCACCCGCTCCAGCCTGCTGTTGCACGGGGAGAGCCCGCACTACTTCTTGAACCGGCAGGCCGGCTACGTGTTCGCCGGGGTCGTGGTCATGGTGGTCCTGGCCGCCTGGGACTACCGGTGGCTCCAGCACGCCTCCTGGCTGCTCTACGCCGGGCTCATCCTGGCCCTGCTGTCGGTGTTCGTCATCGGCTCCACCGCACAGGGGGCCACCCGCTGGATCCAGGTGGGCCCGGTGCAGTTCCAGCCCTCCGCCTTCGGCACCGTGGTGCTGGTGGTAGGGGCGGCCGCCTTCTGTGCGCGCAAACCGGAGGGCCTCGAACGTGGCGACCTCTTCAAGGCGCTGGGGCTGGCGGCCATCCCCATTCTCCTCGTCATCAAGCAGCCCGACCTGGGCAGCGGCATCGTCATGGCCATCGTCCTGCTGGTCATGCTCATCGTCGCCGGCATCCCCAACCGTTACCTGGTGCTGCTCGTGCTCAGCGCCGTGGCGGGGATCGTCGCCATCATCCGCCTCGGGATCCTGAAGCCCTACCAGGAGGCCCGGATCACGAGCTTCCTGCACCAGGGCTCCAATTCCCAGACCACCACCTACAACCTGCATCAGTCGATCGCGGCCATCGGTTCCGGGGGGTTCTGGGGCAAGGGCCTGTTCCACGGTCCGCAGACCAATCTCTCCTATGTGCCGTCCCAGCGCACCGACTTCATCTTCTCCGCCGTCGGCGAGCAGCTCGGCTTCGTGGGGGCGGCCACCGTGCTCTTGCTCCTCGGCATCGTGGCCTGGCGCATGCTCCGGGTGGCGCAGACCACCCGGGACCCCTTCGGACGGCTGCTGGCGACGGGATCTTTCACCTTGATCGCCTTCAGCGCCTTCGAGAACGCCGGAATGGCCATGGGCATCATGCCCGTGGCCGGCATCCCCTTGCCCTTCTTGAGCTACGGAGGCTCGGCCACGGTGGCGTTCTTCGCCGCCGTGGGGATCGTGCTCTCTGTCGAGCTGCACCGACAACGGTGACGGACGCACCGGGGTCGCCACAGTGGTGCCTGGTCACCGTGGCAGGCGTCCACCTCGAGCTCCCCGGCGTGCACCCCGAGGTCGTGGTCGAGGAGATCGCCGCCCCGCGTCGGCAACTGCGCATCCCGGTGGGGTTTGCCGAGGGCACGGCCATCGCCTACGCCTGGCGCCAGATCCCGACCCCGCGCCCGCTCACCCACGAGTTGCTGGCCGAGCTGCTGGACCGCCACGGCGTGGACGTGGCCGCCCTGCGCATCACGGGGCGACGGGGCGCCACCTTCCTGGCCGAGCTCGACACCGAGGGCCCGCGCGGCCGGCACACCGTGTCGTGCCGCCCCTCCGACGGCCTGGCGCTGGTCCTGCGACGGCGCATGCACACCCCGGTGCTCGTGGCCGAGGACCTGCTCCAGCCGGAGACCGACGCTCCGGGGGAGGCGGTGACCCCCGGTTCAGAGGTACCGGACTCGGTCTGACAGGGCGCGGCCGCTACCCGACGACTTCTGTCACAGGCGGGAGGACGGTCGACGTGGCCTGCGCCGACAGGGAGCGCTCACCCTCGTGGGAGACGCGCATGAGTAGCGCCACCAACATGTAGTTGGCGACCAGCGACGACCCGCCGTAGGCCATGAAGGGCAGGGTGATGCCGGTCAGGGGCAAGAGGCGGACCCCCCCCGCCATGATGAAGAACGCCTGCATCCCCAGGATGAGGGTCAGGCCGGCTGCGGTCATCTTGGCGAATTCCGAACGGGCCGTCTGGGCGATGCGCAGCCCGGCGCCGACGAAGAGGACGAAGGCGAAGACGATGAGGGTCGTCCCGAGCAGCCCCATCTCCTCACCGAAGGCGGCGAAGATGTAGTCGGTGGTGATCTCCGGGATGTGGCGGATGAGCCCGAACCCGATCCCCGTCCCCGTGAGATGACCGGTGCCGAAGGCGTACATGCCCTGCACCAACTGGTACCCGGCGGCCTGCTGTGAATACGGCCATGGATTGAGCCATCCCGTCACCCGCACGTGCACCTGGGAGAAGAAGTGGATGGCGGCCACCGAGCCGACGGCGAACAGCACCACGCCGAAGACGAGCCAGGCCAATCGCCCGGTGGCCACCCACAGCATCCCCACGAACAGGACGAAGATCAGCATGGCGAAGCCCACGTCGTGCTCGCCACCGAGCACGAGCATGCAGAACCCCCAGGCCAGCAGGATGGGGCCCAGAGGCCGGGGATCCATCACGAGGCGGTCCCCCACCCGCAGTGTGGGCAGCGACAGCAGCTCCCGCTTCTCGGTGAAGTACGAGGCGAAGAAGATGACCAGGGCGATCTTGGCCAGCTCGACGGGCTGACCCGACAGCGGCCCGACCTTCACCCATAGGCGCGCCCCGCCGATGTTCTCGCCGAAATGGGGCACGAGCGGGGCGAGCATGAGCGCCACCGCCACCACGAGCAACAGGTACCGGTAGCGGTCCAGGTCGCGCGTGTGGCGCACCACGATCAAGGTGGCCACGTAGAACACGATGCCGACGGCCGTCCAACCCGCCTGCAGCCGGGCGTAGTGCGGGTCGAGGCGGGCCAGCATGGAGTAGCCCAGGCCGTTGAGCAGGGCGGCCAGCGGCAGGAGCACGGGATTGGCGTCCGGGGCGTACATGCGGGTGGCGATGTGGGCCACGAGCGCCAGCCCCAGCACGATGGCGAGGAAGCCACCGAGGTCGGCCGGGACCTTGGCGGTGGTGCCGACGGTGGCGAGCACGTAGGCGGCCACCACGATGAGCGACGTGAACAGCAGCAGGCCGAGCTCGGTCCGGCGTCGTCGGTTGGGGCCGCGGCGGGTTCCACGCTCAGGCCGCCGCAGCAACGATGACGATCGCCGGGCGGGCACAGGCCGGAGCCTACCCACGCGCTGACCAGCGCATTCTGCACCGGTGATCAAGGCCCCAGGGGCGCGAGGACGGGCGGTAGCCTGGGTCGGTTGTGAGCGCGCTTCCTCAGCCGTCCCCGGGCTCGGCACTCGACGCCCCCGAGCTACGCGACAGCACGCCCGTCGAGACCGACGGGGTCGGGCCCGAACAGCTCGGACCGGAACGGTTCTCCAATCGGGAGCTGTCCTGGCTCGAGTTCGGGGCCCGCCTCCTCGAGCTGGCCGAGGACGGTCGCCTCCCCCTGCTCGAGCGCGTCAAATTCCTGGCCATCTTCTCCGAAGGTCTGGACGAGTTCTTCCAGGTGCGCGTAGCCGGGCTCAAGGACCAGGTCGAAGCGGGCGTGCGAGCCCGCTCTCCCGACGGGCTGCGTCCCACCGAGGCGCTGCGCGCCATCGCGTCGCGGGTGCGCCAGCTCGTCGAGCGCCAGTCCCGGGCCTTCGTCGACCACATCCTTCCCGCCCTGAGCCAGGCCGGGATCACCCTGTGTGAATGGGCGTCGCTGTCTTCGGACGACCGCGACTTCCTGGTGGACGTGTTCGAGCGCCAGATCTTCCCCGTGCTGACCCCACTGTCGGTGGACCCTGGGCACCCCTTTCCCTACATCTCCAACCTGTCGCTGAACCTCATCGTGCGGGTGGGTGACCCCGTGTCGGGGGAGGAGCGCGTGGCCCGGGTCAAGGTGCCGCCCCTCCTGCCCCGTTTCGTGATGCTCCCTGACGGGGAGCGCTTCGTCCCCCTGGAGCAAATCATCGCCTCCCAGCTGCGCAAGCTCTTCCCCGACATGATGATCGGAGAGCACTACGCCTTCCGGGTGACCCGCAACGCCGACCTCGCCCTCGAGGAGGACGAAGCCGACGACCTGCTGTCGGCGGTGGAGATGGAGCTGCGCCGCCGCCGCTTCGGCCGGGCCGTGCGCCTCGAGGTGGCAGCCGAGATGTCCGACGACATGCGGGACATGCTCATGCGGGAGCTCGACCTCGAGCCCGACGACACCTACGCCACGGACGCCCCCCTGGATCTGGGGGGCCTGTGGGCCGTGTACGCGCTCGACCGTCCCGACCTGCACGAGGAGGCCTGGGCGCCGATGACGCCACCTCCCTTGGCCAACGCAGGCAACGAGCCGGCCGATCTGTTCGCCGTGCTGCGTGAGCGCGATGTGCTCGTCCACCACCCCTATGACTCGTTCACGACTTCGGTGGAGGCGTTCATCACCCAGGCGGCGGCTGACCCCGACGTGCTGGCGATCAAGCAGACGCTGTACCGCACCTCAGGCGACAGTCCCATCGTGGCGTCGCTCATCGCCGCCGCGGAGTCCGGCAAGCAGGTGGCCGCCGTCGTCGAGCTGAAAGCGCGCTTCGACGAGCAAGCCAACATCTTGTGGGCCCGGGCACTGGAAGAAGCCGGCGTCCACGTGGTGTACGGGCTCGTCGGGTTGAAGACGCACTCCAAGGCCGCCCTCGTGGTGCGGCGCGAGGCGGACGGCATCCGCCGCTACTGCCACCTGGGAACGGGCAACTACAACCCCCGGACCGCCCGCCAGTACGAGGACATGGGCCTGCTGTCCTCCGACCCCGACCTCGGAGCGGACGTGGGGGACCTGTTCAACTTCCTGACCGGCTACAGCCGCAACGTGAGCTACCGCAAGCTCATCGTGGCGCCGCTGTCCCTGCGAACGCGGATCCTCGAGCTGATCGAGGCCGAGGCGGCAGCGGGACCCGACGGCCACATCGCCATCAAGGTGAACGGGCTCACCGACCCGGAGGTCGTCGACGCCCTGTACCGGGCGTCGGCGGCCGGGGTGCCCATCGAGCTGGTGGTCCGGGGCGTCTGCTGCTTGCGGCCGGGCGTTCCCGGCTTGTCCGAGACCATCACCGTGCGCTCGGTGGTGGGACGGTTCCTCGAGCACTCCCGGATCTACCGCTTCGGCGGAGTGGGGCGCCCCCTGACGCTCCTCCTCGGGTCCTCGGACCTGATGGAGCGCAACCTCGACCGGCGCATCGAGCTGCTCTTCCCGATCACCGACGCCGAGCTCCAGGCACGCGTGCTCGAGGTGATGGAGCTCGTGCTCGCCGACGACACCAACGCCTGGATGCTGGGCCCGGACGGGCACTGGGCCCGGGTGCCGTGCACAGCGGGGCTGAGCGTGCAGCGGCGGCTTCAGGAGCTCGCTCGCGACCGCGCCCGGCGACGGCGCGAGCCGGAGCCCATCGCCGTGCAGGCGGTGTGACGGATCTCCGTCGCCCCGGCCAGGGCTGAGGCGCCTCGGCCGAGGAGGAGACGCCGGGTCAGGCGGGATGCCCGGTGGCGGGACAGGCCCCGGCGGGCGTGTCGTACACGCGGTCCCGGCCCCACGAAGCGGACCACCATGCGCCGGCAGGAGGCAGGGGGAGCTCGGTCCGGAGGTCGGCCAGCAGGGCCGCGGCGTAGCGCGCCGCCCCGGCCGGGCAGAAGTGGGTGGCGTCCACCGAGCGCACCCTGACCCAGCGCCCGGCCTGCCCGGCTGGCAGCCACGACGCGTAGCGCCCGTGGCTCTCCACGGCTCCGGCCAGGGGCAGGTATAGGACCCGTCCCGGGAAGCGCGCCGGCATGGAGGCGGCCGCCGAGTTCCATGCCGACACGCCCGCCACCCGCCGGGCCTGGCCGGCCGGGCCGCCGCTCGCCTGCGGGAGCGGGCCCAAGGGAGGGAACTGCTCGAGCACCACCGCCTGCACGCCTGTGGCGCCGGGCGGGTCGAGCAGCGTGGCCACGAAACGATCCAGGGCGGCGCGGTATCCGGCCGGATCCGACAGCGCCCAGTCGCCGTCCCAGCTCCAGGTGGCCACCACCACCTGGGCCCGGGTCCGCCGGAGCATGGCCGGTACCCCCGACGGCCAACCCGGGTCGTTGGCCAGGCCCCAGCCCGGATAGGCCATGTCGGTCACCACGGCGGCGCCCGTCGACTGAAGGGCGGCCGTGACCGCCGGCGCCTGGGCCCGCATGACCGAGTCGCCGAGGAGCGTCACCCGCAGCGGACGCAGGGCCGAGGCACCCGCCAGCTCGGACGCGGCCAGCGGAGTCTCACGGGCCAGGCCGCCGGCCCCGGCCACGCTGGTGGCACTTGCCGGAGCCGGCCCGGCGGCGGCAGCGGCGGCTGTGGAGGGAAGGGCGGCCAGCGCGGCCACGGCGGCGGCCCCGGCGAAGGCGGCCGGAGCCAGGGCACCTCGTCGGATGCCGGCACCGCCGGTGCGGCGCCGGCGGCGCACGGGCTCCTCGAGGAGCAGGGTGCTCGCCACGGCGACGACCCCCATGAGGCCCAGGCGGGCCCCCGCCAGGGCGGCCCCGTGCAGCCCGGTGCGCTCGGCGGTGAGCTGGGTCATCACCGGCCAGTGCCACAGGTAGAGGGCGTAGGACACCCGGCCGAGGAAGCGGAGCGGAGCGGCGGCGAGCAGCCGGGCGAGCGGCCCGGGCCTGGCCCCGGCGGCGTCGGCCACCACCGCCAGGGCGGCCAGCGCGGCCAGGGCCATGCCTCCCTCGAACATCCATCGAGAAGGCGTGGGGCCCTGGGACCGGCCGGCCCAGGCCCACACCGTGGCCAGCACCACGAAGCCGGCCACCCCCGCCCCGCCCCGGAGGCGGGCTCCGGCCCTGCGCTCCTGGCGTCCCCACAGGGCGACGGCCAGCGCCCCTCCGGCCAGGAGATCGAAGGCCCGGGTGTCGGTCCCGTAGTACAGGCGGTCGGCGGACGCCCCGTGCGCCGCCAACCACGCCATCCAGGCGGCCGAGGCCACGGCGGCGCCGGCGGTCACGGCCAGAAGGACCCGGCGCTGCTGTCCCGGCCGGCCCCGGCGGGCCAATCGACCCGCCGCCCACAGCAATCCCGCCAGGCCCAGCGGCCACAGGAGGTAGAACTGCTCCTCGATGCCGAGCGACCAGGCGTGGGCCAGAGGGGACGGGGCGGCGAACTGGGCGAAGTAGGACTGGCCGGCCACGAGCTGGTGCCAGTTGGCCACGTATCCCAAGGTGGCCAGCACGTCGTCGCGGAAGGCGCCGCGGTCGGTCACGCCCGAAAGGGCACCGACGGCGGCGGCGGCGCTCAGCACCAGGAGCAGCGCCAGCAACGCCGGCAGGAGCCGCCGGGCACGACGGCCCCAGAAGGCGGCCAGGGCAAACCGGCCGTGGCCGTCCCGGTGCTCGAGCAGCAAGCCGGTGATGAGGAACCCGGACAGGACGAAGAACAGGTCGACGCCCAGGTAGCCGCCGCCCAGGCCGGGCGCGTCCAGGTGGTAGGCCACGACGCCGGCGACGGCCAGCCCCCGTAGCCCGTCGAGCCCGGGCATCCGGGCCCGGGGCGCAGCCTTCCCGGCGGGGAGGCGCGCCGTCCCCACCCCAGTGTCGATCATCGCCCCCCTCGCCCGACCATTTTGCCTCAGCGCGTCTGCCTCAGCGTGCCGCCGACCGGTCCGGACGTGGCTCGGGTTCGCTGTCCGAGGTGGAACGGTTCTCGGGGTCGGCGCCGGACGGAGAGGCGCCGGACAGCGCCGGCACGTCCGGCGTCCCGGGAGCGGCCACCGGGTGCAACGCCTCCTGGCGGGCGTCCTCCACCCGGCGCCGCCAACCCCCTTCGCCGATGCGAAGCGACAGGTAGGTGCCGAAGCCGGCCGGGATGGGCAGCCAGAAGTTGACGAGCCGCCAGGAGAGGACCCCGAGGGTGGCGACCTGTTTGCTGGCGCCGAATCCCACCAGGGTCGGGATCAGCACACCTTCGACGATCCCGAGCCCCCCGGGCGTGATGGGGATGACGGCCAGGACGTTGGCCAGCCCGTAGGCGACGAGGAGCCCGTCGGGCGGGATGACCTTGCCGAAGGCGAAGACGAAGACCCACAACGAGGCGGCGTCGAGGAGCCAGTTGGCGGCGGCCCACACCAGCGCCCGCACCAACAGCTCCCGGTCGTCGAGGAAGGCCCGGAGCCGCTCGGCGATGCGCTCCACGGCCGCCGCCAGGGCGTCCCCACTCACGAAGGGGACGTAGTTCCCCACCCGGCGCACGATCTCCACGGCGTGGTGCCGGCCCCGGAGCAGGAGGATGATCACCCCGCCGAAGGCGGCCATGAGCAGTACCCCCACCCCGGCGGCGATGCCGTAGAGGGGGTTGTAACCCCGGCGGAAGATCGACACCACCAGGGCCACCCACAGCAGCAGGTTGAGCACCACCGCCG
This sequence comes from Acidimicrobiaceae bacterium, assembly GCA_003453695.1. Taxonomy (GTDB): domain Bacteria; phylum Actinomycetota; class Acidimicrobiia; order Acidimicrobiales; family UBA8190; genus UBA8190. The sequence continues at coordinate 13,508 of DMNK01000160.1, forward strand.
AGCCCACCCCCTGCATGGCGAGCCCGAAGGCGGCATCGGCTCCCTCCACCTCGAAGTCGCCGAGGAGGCGGTAGGTGAGGCCGGCGCCGGCCGCAGTCCCGCCGGGGATGACGTGGGTGAGCGCCAGGCTCGAGGTGTTGATGCGCAGGAGCTGCCCGCGCGACGGCCCTCCCTTGGGAAGGACCGTGTAGGTCAGCTGGGCGTAGGCGAGCAGGGAGGCGAATTCGAGCCCGAAACCGAGAAGGAGGTAGGCGACGTTGACCCTGCCCAAGAGGTAGAGGGACTTGCCGGCACCTTCGAGCTGGGGGATGACGAGGTACAGGACCACCAGCGCCAGGAGGAAGGCGCTGAGCGTCCAGCGAACCTGCTTGGGGATGCGCAGGCGTGTCGGCGCACGGTCCGGAACCCTCGACACGAGTTCATGCTGGCACGTGAACAGCAGGTGAACCTGCCATGCTTTGGCCGTGTCGGACCAGCCCGCGGCCCCGGACAGCCGTCGCGCCCGGCTGGTTGAGGCAGCTGCGGCTCGGGGGATCCCGCTCGCCACCATCCTCACCACCGTGGCGGTGGTGGTGGTCGTGTACCTGGCCGGCCGCCTCATCTACAAGCTGCGCGACATTGTCCTGCTCCTGGTGGTGGCCGGCTTCATCGCCCTGCTCCTCGACCCGGCCGTGGTCTTCCTCGAGCGGCGCTTGCGGCGCCGGGGCTATGCCGTGGCCGTCGTCACCGCAGGCGCCATCTTCGCCTTCGCCGGCCTGGCCTTCGCCTTCGGGTATCCCCTCGTGAACGCCATCACCCACCTCGCCGACAACCTGCCCAAGTACGTCAACCAGGCGGAGCACGGCAAGGGCTGGATCGGGCATCTCGTGCACAAGTACCACGTGCAGCACTGGGTGCAGAAGAACCTCGCCCCCAAGCTGTCGAGCTTCGCCAAGGATCTCTCCAAGCCGGCCCTCTCGGTGGGCAAGGGCGCCGTGTCGCTCCTCATCTCCCTGTTCACGATCTTCGTGCTGGTGCTGCTCATGCTGCTCGAAGCCCCGAAGATGCGCAGGGGGGTCATGCGCTTCATGAGCGACGACCGCAAGGCCACGGTGACCAGGGTCGCCGGCGAGGTGACCCGCTCGGTGACCGGCTACATGCTCGGGAACTTCATCACCTCGGTCGTGGCCGGTGTGGTGGTGTTCGTCACCCTGGCGCTGCTCGGGGTGCAGTTCGCCGTCCTGTGGGCCCTGTGGGTGGCGCTCGTCGACTTCTTGCCCATGATCGGCGGGGCCCTGGCCGGCATCCCCACCGTGCTCTTCGCCGCCATCGACAAGGGACTGACCGGGGGCATCGTGACGCTCGTGGTCTTCCTCGTCTACACCCAGGTCGAGAACCACGTGCTCAATCCCATCGTGATGAGCCGTACCGTCCGGATCAATCCGTTGTGGGTGTTGCTGGCCATCCTGGTGGGAGCCAACGTCGGGTACTTCATCGGCGGCTTCTTCGGCGGATTCGTGGGCACGCTCCTCGCCATCCCCGTGGCCGGGTCCGTCCAGGTGCTGTTGCGCGAGCTGTGGCAGGCCACCGCCCCCATCACCGAGCTCGGCACGGCGGCAGAGGTGGCGGGCCGGAGCGAGTCGACGCTGCCGGTGGCCTGAGTCGTGCGCGTCCTCGTCGTCCTGCCCACCTACAACGAGGCTGAGAACATCGGTCGCGTCCTGGAGCACATCCGCCGCGCCATGCCCGAGGCCGGGATCCTCGTCGTCGACGACGGGAGCCCGGACGGCACGGCCGACATCGCCGAACGGGCGGGCAAGGAGCTCGGGGCCACCGATGTCCTCCGCCGTCCCGGCAAGGCCGGCTTGGGCAGTGCCTACCGGGCCGGCTTCGCCTGGGGGCTGGAACGGGGTTTCGAGGCCATGGTCGAGATGGACGCCGACTTCTCCCACGACCCCGACGCCTTGCCCGCCTTGGTGGAGCCGCTCGACGACGACGCCGATCTCTCGATCGGGTCCCGCTACGTCCCGGGCGGGTCGATCCCCAATTGGGCCTGGCATCGACGGCTGCTGTCCGAGGGTGGCAACCGCTACGCCTCGGCGCTGCTCGGACTGCACGTCACCGACTCCACGTCCGGCTTCCGGGCCTATGGCGCCGACATCCTGCGGCGCCTGGACCTGGACCGCATCCGCGCCGATGGATACGGGTTCCAGATCGAGATGGTCTACGAGGTGCTCTCCCACGGAGGTCGGGTGGTGGAGGTGCCCATCCGGTTCGTGGACCGCGTGGCGGGCAAGTCCAAGATGTCGGCCCACATCGTCGTCGAGGCGCTGATCCTGGTCACGTGGTGGGGCCTCAAGCGCCTGGTGCGGTCCGCCGCCCGCCTCGGAGCCGGCCGACGGTAGACGCTACGGCCCGCCTCCAGAGCGGGCCGGCGGGTGGACGTGCACCGTCGTCTGCGATCATGGGCCGATGCGTTCGCCGCGCATCCTGGTCGTGGACGACGAGCCCTACATCACCGACCTCCTGGCTGCCGCCCTTCGCCACGAGGGCTTCGAGGTCGAGGTGGCCGACAGCGGGGCCGGGGCGCTCGCCAAGGCGACGGTCGGGTCCGGACACGACATCGTCCTCCTCGACGTGATGCTCCCCGACATGGAGGGCACAGAGGTGTGCCGCCGCCTGCGGGCGGACGGGGTGGGTATCCCCGTGCTGTTCCTCACCGCCCGCGACGCCACCGAGGACAAGGTGCAGGGGTTCAGCCTGGGAGCCGACGACTACGTGACCAAGCCCTTCAGCCTGGACGAACTGGTGGCGCGCATTCACGCCGTCCTGCGCCGGACCGGGACGCCGGCACTGTCCGACAACGGCCGGCTCTCCTACGCCGATCTCGTCATGGACGAGGAGACCCACGAGGCATGGCGTCAGGGCCTGCTCATCGACCTCACCGCCACCGAGTTCAACCTGCTGCACTATCTGCTCTCCAATGCCCGGCGCGTGCTGTCCAAGTCGGACATCGTCGACCATGTGTGGCCGTACGACTTCGACGGCGACCCCAGCATCGTCGAGACGTACATCAGCTACCTGCGCAAGAAGGTCGACTGCTTCGACCCGCCCCTGCTGCACACCGTGCGCGGCGTGGGATACAGCCTCCGGCTCCCGGCGGGAGAGCCGGAGTAGGAAGCGCCGTGTCCCTGCGCCGTCGGCTGGTGGCGGGCATGTTGGTGCTGCTCGTGGTCGCCGTGGTGGTGACCGACGTGGTGACCCTGTCGTTCCTGCGCTCCTACCTGTACGGACGACTGGACGAGCAGAACGACGTGGCGCAGACCCAGGTCTACACCTACGTCGACACCGTCTACCTCCGTGCCGTCTCCAGTGGGGACCGGTCCGTCGCCCAGCACCCCGAGGCGTGGCTGCTCCAGCTGGCCCTTCCCGCCACCACCCCTCCCGGGCTCGAGAACGGCGCCGTGGGGCCTGCGTCCCCGGCCCCGGTGTCGAGCAGCATCCCCGCTGCTCAGGCGGCAGCCGCCGTGGGCACCGTGCCGAGATCCGGCCGCCTCAACCCCATCGTGCTGGCCGACCGGGTCAGCCCCGACGTCTATGTCGAGATCCTGGACCACGCCGGGCAGGTGGTGTTCCGGCGCCCGTCGGGCTCGGCCCAACAGCAGGACCCGGCGCCGCTCGTCCCCAAGTCCATCCCGGTCAACGAGGCGGCACCGGTGCCCCACTTCGGCACCAGCCACGGCCCGTATGTCCCCAACCAGCCCACCTTCACCCTGGGCGCCCGCGGCAAGCGGTCGGGGTACTACCTGAGCGAAGCGCTGGCCCTGCCCGGTGGGACCCTCGTCACGGCCAGCCCCATCGCCCCCACCGACCAGACACTCTCGTCGCTCACCCGGGTGGAGATCATCGTCTCGGGTGTCGTCGTGCTCATCATGCTCGGCCTGACCCTGTGGACGGTGCGCCTCGGCCTGCGGCCCCTCGACGACATGACCGACACCGCCCGGGGGATCGCCGGCGGCGATCTGCGCCGCCGCATCCGGCGCAGCGACGATCGCAGTGAGGTGGGCCGCCTCGGGGCGGCGCTGAACGGCATGCTCAGCCAGATCGAAGCGGCCTTCTCCGAGCGCACTGCGTCGGAAAGCCGGCTGCGCCGCTTCGTCGCCGACGCCTCGCA
>DMNK01000160.1:17830-20987 GCA_003453695.1 Acidimicrobiaceae bacterium
CGAGCTGCGCACGCCGCTCACGTCGATCCGAGGCTATGCCGAGCTCCTTCGCAAGGGGGCGCTCGACGACGAAGCCGGCCGGCGGCGCGCCGCCGAGCGCATCGAGCACGAAGCCACCCGCATGGGCGTGCTGGTCGACGACCTGCTGCTCCTGGCCCGCTTGGACCAGGGTCGCCCCGTCGAGGAGGCCCCCGTCGACTTGGCGGGCGTCGTGACCGAGGCAGTGGACGCGGCCCGCGCCGCCGACCCCGCCCACCCGGTCACCCTGTCCGCCCGGCAGCCGGTCATGGTGACGGGCGACGCCGGGCGCCTGCGGCAGGTGGCCGACAACCTGTTGCACAACGCCTCGGTGCACACCCCGGCCGGGACCTCCGTGCAGGTGGACGTGGGCCGGAGCAACGGCCATGCCGTGCTGGTGGTGACCGACCAAGGCCCGGGCCTCACCCCCGACGAAGCCGCCCACGTGTTCGACCGCTTCTACCGGGGTGAGCGAGCGCGAGGCCGCCCCGGCACCGGGCTCGGCCTGTCGATCGTCTCGGCCCTCGCCACCGCCCATGGAGGCCGTGCCTATGCCCGGCCCGGCGCCGGGGGCGGGGCGGAGTTCGTGGTCGAGCTGCCCCTCGGGCCATCAGCCGCTCCGCCGGCGCCCAGTGGCACCATGGCCGGCCATGACCCCGAGCTGGGAGAGCCTGCTCGCCGCTGAGCGGGGCGCCGGTGCACCGGTGCTCCTCGTGCACGGCCAGCCGGGCAGTGCTGCCGACTGGGACCCCGTCGTCGACGTCGTCGACGGGGGAAGGACGAGCCCGCGCCTGCTCGTCGTGAACCGCCCCGGATACAGCACGAGCACGGTGGGGCCCGCCTCGATGGCGGGGAACGCCCAGATGCTGGCCGACCTGCTGGTGGCCCGCGCCGCGGCCCCGGCGGTGGTGGTCGGGCACAGCTACGGCGGGGGGATCGCCCTGCTCATGGCGGCGCGGCGTCCCGAGGTGGTGTCCGGTCTGGTCCTGGTCTCAGCCGTCGGGCTGGCGGACTGCGTGAACGGGTTCGATCACATGTTGGCGTTGCCGGCGATCGGTGAGCTGTTGAGCGCGGCAGGCCTGTTCACCGTGGGGCGCCTCCTGCCCCGGATGCGGACACTGTCGACGCGCATGAGCGGGACGCTGGCCGAGCGGCTGCGGGCCACTCTTCCCGACGAGCGCTACGGCGCCGAGCTGTCCCGATCGGGCGTGCGCATGTGGCGGACGTTCGTGGCCGAGCAACGCAGCCTCGTCGCCGAGATCGACGACGTGGCGGCAGCGGTGTCGGCGGTGACGGTACCCACCGCTGTCGTCACCGGGACGTGGGACGTCGTCGTGCCCCCCGCCGCCTCGGCGGCGCTCGCCGCCCAGGTGCCCGGCGCCGAGTTGGTCACGCTGGCCGGTGTCGGGCACTTCCCGGCCCGCGACGCCCCTCGAGCGCTGGGACGCGCCATCGAACGGACCCTCGAGCGGGTGCAGCGGCCACCTCGCTGACCAGCCAGGGCGGCGGCGCTGCCCGGCGTGTCCTCCGCGCCTGGGGTGCCAGACTGCTCCCATGGCCATCGACTTCACCTTCCCTCCCGACGTGGAAGAGGCGCGCCAGCACATGCGGACCTTCATGGACGGCGAGGTGCGGGCGGCCGAGGACCGCCTGCTCGCCGAGGATGCGGGGCGGGCGGACTGGCGTGGCGCCCTGGACGGTCTGCGCGACGAAGCCCGGCGGCGGGGGCTGTGGATGCCGCACATGCCGGCGGCGTGGGGGGGTGCCGGCCTCGGGGCCACGGCGCTCGCCGCCGTGTCCGCCGAGGCGGCCAAGACCCGCTTCGGGCCCTACGTCATCAACTGCTACGCCCCGGACGAGGGCAACATGCACACGCTCTTGCACTGGGCCACCGACGACCAGAAGGACCGGTACCTGAAGCCCATGTGCGAGGGCACCATGCGGTCGTGCTTCGCCATGACCGAGCCCGAGGTGGCCGGGTCCGATCCCACCCTCATGCGCACCCGGGCCGAGCTGCACGGCGACGAGTGGGTGATCAACGGGCACAAGTGGTTCATCAGCGGCGCCCGGGGGGCGAGCTTCGCCATCCTGCTGGCCCGCACCGAGGACGACCCCGAGGTGCCCCAGGCGGCCACCACCGCCTTCATCGTGGACATCCCGTCACCCGGCTTCGAGATCGTGCGCGACGTGCAGACCATGGCCGGTGGCCACAACCACTGCGAGATCCGCATCGAGGACCTGCGCGTGCCCGCCGCCAACATGCTGGGGGAGCGGGGCCTGGGTCACCGCCTCGGGCAGTACCGCCTGGGCCCGGCCCGGTTGGCACACTGCATGCGCTGGCTCGGCCAGATCGAGGCCGCCCTCGACATGATGGTGGCGCGGGCCACAGAGCGCTACGCACACGGCTCGTACCTGTCGGAGAAGCAGGGCATCCAGTGGCTCATCAGCGAGTCGGCCATCGAGCTGTACCAGGCGAAGCTCATGGTGCTCCACGCCGCCTACCGCATCGAGCACGGGCTCGACTTCGTGACCGAGGTGTCCATGGCCAAGCACCACGTGGCCAACACGCTGTGGCAGGTGATCGACCGGGCCGTGCAGGTGCACGGTGCCCTCGGCTACTCGAAGGACTCGCCGCTGTCCGACATGCTCCTGCAAGCCCGCTGGAGCCGCTTCGCCGACGGCGCCGACGAGATCCACAAGTGGCGGGTGGCCGAGAAGGTGATCGACGCCTGGCGGGAGGACGGCACCACCCGCCGGGCCACGGGCGACCTGCCGCTGTAGGCGGGGCCGGCCCTCGGGCCGGTCAGCTGTAGTAGCGGTAGACGACCTGGGCCACGCAGCAGGGCTTGGGCGACCCTTCCGCCTCGAGGGTCACGTCCAAGGTGACCTGTACACCGCCTTCCACGTCCTCGACTCCGACGACCTCGGCGCCCAGACGGAGCTTCGACCCGACCTTGAGGGGAGCCGGGAAGCGCACCTTGTTGCAGCCGTAGTTGACGCCGAAGCGCATGCCCTCCACCTCGAGCACGTCGTGGAGGAGCACGGGCGCCATCGACAAGGTGAGATAGCCGTGGGCGATGGGCCCTCCGAAGGGCCCTTGGGCGGCCCGGGCCGGGTCGACGTGGATCCACTGGTGGTC
>DMNK01000160.1:21146-23653 GCA_003453695.1 Acidimicrobiaceae bacterium
TCCACTGGTGGTCGTCGGTGGCGTCGGCGAACCGGTTCACGCGCTCCTGGTCGATGACGTGCCACTGCGAATAGCCGAGGTGCTGGCCTTTGAGGGCGTGGAACTCGTCGACGGCGCGCACCACGGTGGGCGTCACTTGAACCAGATCCGCTCGTAGTGGCGGCTCTGCGGGTGGAGCAGCAGGGCCACGAGCACCCCGGCGAACAGGAGGTTGAGCACGAAGCCGAGGCTGGCGCCGTCGGCCACGAAGCTCAGGATGATCACCACGTTGAGGATGGCCAGCACCGTGGCCAGCCAGTAGCCCCAGCGCTTCTCGTTGGCGACCCCGTAGCCACCCACGCCGAGCAGCACGGGTGCCAAGCCCTCGAGCCCCGCCCCGAGGAGCAGGTAGATGAGCCCGAAGGCGGCGGTGATGTAGCAGAGCATCACGGCGCCCTGCAGCGTCTGGGGCTGGGAGGCGTCGAAGAAGCGGTGACCGTCGGCCATCGAGCCATTGTGGCAGGCGGGCGGGGCAACGGGGGTGCACGGGTAGCGTGAAGGCCATGGAGGCGCTGGGCGAACCGTCGGCGGCGCCCGCCCCGGGGCGCGGCCCCCGGCTGGGACGTCACCGGCCCGCAGCCGAACTGCAGTTCGTCGACCACCACCGCAGCCTGCAGGGGGGTGGGGCGAGGGCAGCGGTCTTCGGGGTCAGCGACGGGCTCGTCACCAACGTGGCCATCATCCTGGGCCTGGCGGGGGCGCACCCCGGCAGCGGCGTGGTCCGTCTGGCCGGTCTGGCGGCCCTGGTGGCGGGGGCCTTCTCGATGGCGTCGGGCGAGTACGTCTCCATGCGGGCCCAGAAGGAACTGCTCCAGCGTGAGCTGGCCCTCGAGCAACAGGAGATCCACCGCCGTCCCGAGGTGGAGCGCCGGGAGCTGGTGCGGATCTACGAGAACAGGGGCATCGCCCCCGAACTGGCCCGCCAGTTGGCCGAGGAGATGATGCGCACGCCGGAGCTGGCGCTCGAGACCCACGCCCGCGAGGAGCTCGGCATCAACCCTTCGTCGCTGGGCGTCCCGGTGCAGGCGGCCGGTGCGTCGTTCGCCACCTTCGGCCTGGGGGCGCTCCTGCCCCTCATCCCGTGGCTCTTCGCCACCGGCACCGCTGCCGCCGTCTCCTCGGTGATCATCGGTGGCGTCGCCGCCCTGGCCGTGGGTGCCGCCCTGGCGCTGTTCACGGAGCGGGCGTGGTGGCTGTCCTCGCTGCGCCAGCTGGCCTTCACGGCGGTGCCCGCCGCCATCACCTTCGGCATCGGCCAGGCCATCGGCGTGGCCGCCTGACGACTCCGGACCGGGGCCCGGCCGTCCTCCCCACGTCGCCGGCTCCCGTCCAGCACCTCAACGCGAGGAGCGCACGTCTCCGGTGTAGGCGCGGTCGGTGTGGTCGACGGTGAAGCCGAGGGCCTTGTACAGCTCGACCGCCGCGGTGTTGGCGGCGTCCACGTACAGCATGGCGGCAGGCAGCCCGACGGCGGCGAGGTGGTCGAGTCCGCTCAGCACCAGGGCCCGGCCCAGCCCCAGACCCTGGAAGTCGGGGTCAACGCCGATCACATAGATCTCGCCCATGGGCTGATCGCCCCCGTGCACCTTGGTCCAGCAGAAGGCGGCCAGCCGCCCCTGGCGTTCGTGCAGCAGGAAGCCATCGGGGTCGAACCAGGGTTCCGCCTCGCGCTCGAGCACCGTGTCGAGGTCCCAGTCGCCCTGTTCGGGATGAGAGGCGAAGGCCCGGTTGTTCACCTCCAACCAGGCGACCTCGTCGTCGCCGGGCACGAACGGCCTGACCTCCACCCGCGGCGTCGGGTCCTCGATGGGAAGCGCCCGGCGCATCTGGTACAGGTCGCGGCCGCGCTGGAGCCGGCACGACGCCGCCGTCTCGTCCCACCACAGGTTCGGCTTGGGGACCCACAGGTGCACGTGGCCCCCGCCTTGGCGCGCCACCTCGCCCAACGCCGCCACCAGGAGCTCGTGCGCCTCGCTGTGACCCGGGCCCCGGCGCTCGGGCGGCACCACGACCTCGACGCCCCAAGTGCGGTGCCCGCGACTCAGCTGCGCGTAACCGACGAGAGGGCCGTGGTCCGCTTCGCGTGCGGTGAAGCCGGCGAAACCCTTGCGCCCACCGTGCACGAGGTCCAGCCACTTGTGCTCGCCGAGGGGGCGATGTCCGTCGGCGTCGGCGACGGCGGAGACCAGTTCGGACACCTCGGCCACGTCGGACTCGCCCATCCGCCGCTTAATTGTCACCTGGGACATGGCACGCGAAGACTAATGGGGACCCTCGGCGGTGCCTCGGTAAGGTGCTGGCGATGGCCGTGTCCAAGGTGCGCCGGGCCCGGGCGGCCACCGTCGTGGACAGGCTGGCCGAGGAATACCCGGGCACCGCCGCCTCGCTGTGCGCGCTGCACCACGACGGCACCTTCCAGCTGTTGGTGGCGACCATCCTCTCGGCTCAGACCACCGACGAGCGGGTCA
>DMNK01000057.1 GCA_003453695.1 Acidimicrobiaceae bacterium
CGAGGGATCGGTCCGCACTGACCTCAGGCCCGCTATGGACCCGCCGGCGAGCGGTGAACGCTACGGGCCACTGTGGAAGCCGGCCGATCTGACCGAAGCCATCGGGCAGATCTACAACACGACCGACATGGAGTCGTTCGAGCAGGGAGGCAAGCAAGATGCCGAGTGGTTGCGTTCCTTCGTCACCGAGTCATCCACCGTACTGGACCTCGGTTGTGGAGTCGGTCGGGTAGCCCTGTACATGGCGCCGATGTGCAGGGAATTGTGTGCGGTGGACGCGTCGGAGCGAATGCTGCAGCTTGCCACTCAGCGTCTGGCCGGATGTCCGAACGTTCGACTTGTGCAATCGGCGGACACCCAGATCCCAGTGCCGGATGACAGCATTGATTTTGCGTATTCTTTACTCGTGCTCCAGCACGTGGAGCGCGAGGACGCATTCCTGCTGCTGGAAGAGCTTCACCGAGTTGTCAAGCCCAGTGGACGAGTGGCACTGACATTTCCGAACCTTCTGTCGGAAACTTACATGGACAGTTTTGTCAGCTATGCGCGAAGCAGAGCGTCGTCGCAAGCCAATCGTGCTCGTATCTACACGCCGGAGGAAGTCGAGCGCGTCATGTCGACGGCGGGTTTCGCTAGCGAGTTGCAGGTGGGCACGGAGATCTGCGTCGTCGCCAGACCAAACGCGCGCCCCAACTGAACCCCCGGGTCGCCCGGGTGAAGCCCCGATGGCGGCACCGCTTGCCTTCCTCGCCACCGCTGCATTGCGGAATGCGTGGCTCCGCTCGTACGGGATAGCCGGGTCCGCGACGACAAGGGGTCACCAGCGAAGGCTCAGCACCAATCCGTCGAGGATGTCGTCTTCGGACACTAGGCACCACGGCCTGTCGAAGACGACCATGACCTCCGCAAGCACCAGAACACCACCCACGATCACGTCCTGGCGGCCCTCCACCATGCCCGGCCGCGCCAGGCGGGCATCGGCCGGCTCCGTAGCGAGCACGTCCAGCCAGCGGTGTACCGAAGACGCCTCCAGCCGACTGTGGTGCAGGCTGTCGCGGTCGTAGTGGTCGAGGGAGAGCTCGAGGGCGGCGAGGGTGGAGACCGTCCCGGCCAGGCCGATCACCGGTCCGCCTGGCTCGAGGGGCGGCAACTCGGCCCGGGCCGTCTCGAGCTGGCGGACCACCTCCAGGCGGGCCTCCTCGAGCCGCGAGGGCGCGGGTGGGTCGTCGGTGAGGAACCGCTCGCTCACCCGCACGCATCCGATGTCGAGCGAGACGACCTGCACCGAGCCTGGAACGCCCGCCTTGCCTGCGGCCAGCTCGGTCGACCCTCCCCCGATGTCGATCACGAGCACGGTGCCGGCGGTTGGGAAGCCCGGCGGCAGTGCCGCCGTGGCGCCGGCAAAGGAAAGTCGGCCTTCCTCGTCGCCGGAGAGCAGCTCGGGCTGCACACCAGTGGCGGCCCGAGCGGCAGCGAGGAAGCGCTCGCCGTTGGCGGCGTCGCGCACCGCCGACGTCGCCGCCAGCCGGGCCCTTCGCACCCCGAGTTCGTCCATCGTGGCCCGGTAGTCCCCCAAGACAGCGACTGTCCGGCTGATGGCGCCAGCCGCCAACATGCCGGTGGCGTCCACGTCCTGTCCCAGCCGGGTGATGCGCATCTGGCGGTCGAGCGTGTTTCCCAAGGCGTCGACCACGAGCAGCCGGGTGGAGTTGGTGCCGCAGTCGAGCGCCGCCACGGGGGCACCGTCGGAAGGGCCGTCTCGGGACAGTTCAGCCATCGTCTCGGATCACCGCGTAATCGGCGCGGTCCACGCCCAGCTCCTGCGCCGTCCATGCCCCGACCGGATCGTCTGCCCCCGCCAGCCACCAGGCCAGATGGGCATGCAGGCACTTCACCCCCCTTCTCGTCCCTCCCACTCCACCTGAGGGCCTCGGACCGCTATGGGCCGGCGGGATGACGGCATCGCGCTGGGCCGCGTAGTCGGCGTGGGCCCGCGCCAAGTCCTCGGCGTCGACAACTCGAGCGGCGGCCCGTACACCGCCTTCGGCCTCGAGCCGGCTCACCACATCGCGCAGCGCCGGGTCGACCAGCCAGTAGCGGGTGGGCATGGGCCGACCGTCGGCGAGGAACGGCTCGTTCTCGATCACGACGGGCTGACCGTCGCCGTGGCGGACCACGACGCGAAACGGTGCCGAGGGCGCCCGTCCGAGCAGGCGAGCCACCTGGTCGTGCTCGCCGTCGTGCATGCCCTCACTCCCTGATGCCTGTCCGCGGGTGGGTGCGCACGATGACGACCGCCTGATTACCGCCAGAACTCGAGGGTACGCGCCACCCTGGTCCAGAACCCGACCGGCGCCGCGTGCGCGCCCGACCGCCCGTGCCCCGCCCCCGATGACGACCCGCCGGCGCCGGGGACATCGGTCGAGGAGCCTGTCCCGAGCCCTGCCAGGGCGCGGGCCTGGGCCGATCCGGGCACGACGGGCGGGCCCTCCAGGGGGACGTGGCCCGACCCGGCCACCTCGGACGCCGACGCCCCGGCCGGGGGCAGGATCACGTACGCCTTTTGCCCGGAGGGGACGAGCCCGTAATCGCTGCGGGCCAACCTGCTCACGGTGACACCCTTGGCGAGGGCCTTCGCCTGGGCGGACAACGAGCGGTCGGCGGCCTGGGCCCGATCCAGCGCGGTGGAGGTCGAGGCCAGCTGGCCGTGCTGGGTGAGCAGGGCCGAGACGGGCATCGACGTGGCGAGCACGATGGCGGCGAAGGCGAAGAGCGCCACCACAGGAAGGCGCAACCGACGAGCCTGGGCCCGCTGACGGGGGCGACGGGCTTGCGGGCGACGCGGCGCCGGGCGTCCCCGGGAGGTCGGCCGCTGCCGGGGACGGCGACCCGACGGAAGGGCGCGGCCGCCTGCGGCCGGACGGCGCGCCGTCACCCGCTGCCGCCTCCTCTCGCCGTCGCCAAGGCGCCACGCCCCAAGAAGGCGGCGGACTCCCCCAGGTCCTCCTCGATGCGCAAGAGCTGGTTGTACTTGGCCACCCGATCGGAGCGGGCCGGCGCACCGGTCTTGATCTGCGCACAATTCGTGGCGACGGCGAG
>DMNK01000035.1 GCA_003453695.1 Acidimicrobiaceae bacterium
GGTCGGCGGCGGCCCGGCTCAGGAGGGCCCGGTACTCGGTGTGCATCCGGCCCGTCCAGGCGTTGAGCCGCTCGGGCCGGTTCAAGGTGATGGTGGCCACGGCGTCGGCCACCTGGTAGCGGGTCACCTTCAGCTCCTCGAGCTCCACGACCCCTTCCTACCTGCTGCCTGGCCCGGCCGCCGGGGCCGCCCGGGCCGCCCGGGCCCGCCTGGACCTCGGAGCCCAGAGCCGGGGTTGTTCGGCTGTTGGGTAAATCGGCCCTAAAGGTGCCCGGGGAGGCGACCGATGCCTACGTGGGACTTCGCATTCGGTCCCTGAAAACCATCCACACTTCACATCCCCGTTGAGAACCCCCACCCGGACCGGTGGGGGTTCTCGCGTCCCGGGGCAGCGGCGATCACGGCGCCGTGGTGGTGGTCGACGTCGGGGCGGTGACCGTGGTGGTGCTCGAAGACGGCGTCGAGGTGGTCGTGCTCGTGCCGCCCACCGTGGAGGTGGTCGAGCTCGGGATGGTGGTGGTCGTGGTCGTGGTGGTGCTCGGGCTCGGCGCCGGGGCGGGGGCCGCCGGGCTGACCGCCCCTCCCCAGGGCCCGCTGTCGGACTGCGTCCGGGGAGGCACGCCGAAGGGATTGCCGGGGTGTCCCGCGTTGGTGGACCCCACCACGACCAGCGTGATGAGCACCGCCGAGGCCAGCCCCAGGGCGAAGGAACCGGCCACGGCGGCGGGCTTGACCATCTGCGCCAGGCGCTCCCGCAGCTCCTCGGTACGGCGGCGAGCCTCGAGCTCCGGTGTGAGCCGTGCCCGCTGGTTCATCCACGCCATGGCCGGAGACGACATGTAGACGACGCCTTGCCAGGCCACGAGCCCCATGAGCAGGCCGCTGGGCGCCGTCACCACCGCCAGGGCACCGGCCGACCCCCACAGGAGAAGCCCCAACAGGGTTTCGGGTGAGGCCGCCCGCAACGCCGCGCCGAGCCCGTGGGAACCGGCCGTCTTGGGGGTGCGCAGGAAGACGCCTTCTTTGCGGATGAGGCCCTGGATGCAGGCCCGGGCCACGGTCCACGACAGCGACAGCCAGTTGAGGAAGGCCAGCACCGCCCGCTCGAGGGTGATGCGGGTGCGTTGGCGCAGTGCCCACACCGAGCGCATGAGCCCCGCCGCGATCAAGGCCGCGGGCAGCATCGCCGTCGGGCCCACCAAGGGCCGCAGTGCGACGCTCTGGCCCGAGAGTAGGAGCCCGGTGATGCACAGGAGCACGACGGTGAACCCGAGATAGACGAGGTCGTTGAACCACTGCAGGCCGCCGAACAGATAGTCGAGGCGCTGCCCGACGCTCAGGTGGTTGCCAGGGGAGCGGTCCCAGGGTAGGAGCGAGCGCCAGTGGCGGCGCAGGATCTGCATGCCCCCGAAGCACCACCGGAAGCGCTGGCTCTTGAGCGCCGAGAAGGTGAGCGGCATGATCCCCTGACCGAAGCTCTTGGCCACGTACATGCCCGAATAGCCGGCCATGAGCAGCCGCAGCGAGGTCTCGGCGTCCTCGGTGATGCACCATTCGTCCCACCCGCCGATCGACTCGAGCAGGGAACGGCGCAGCAGGCCCATGGTGCCGGCGAAGATGATGGAGTTGCGTTCGTTGCGCGACGGCATGGCGGCAGCGAAGAAGTAGCGGTAGGCGTCGTAGCAGGCGGTGAAGTAGGAGCTTCCCCTCCAGTCGCGGTAGTCCTGCGGCGTCTGCACGAAGGCCACGTTGGGATCGGCGAAGTAGCCGACGGTCTGGCGCAGGTACTGCGGGTCGACCCGGTAGTCGGCGTCCACCACTCCCACGATCTCCGCCGCCGGGTCGCAGTAGCGCTCGAGCACCAGGTTGAGCGCTCCCGACTTGAATCCCGGCCAGGGGTCGACGTGCACGAACCGCACCCGGGAGCTGGAGCGGGCGTACTCCATGACGGGCTGCCAGACGTCGGGGTCCTTGGTGTTGTTGTCGACCACCACGATCTCGAAGTCCGGGTAGTCGAGTGCCTCGAGCGACTTGATGGTCTCGATGAGCATCTGGGGCGGCTCGTTGTAGGCGGCGATGTGCAGGGACACCCTGGGCATGTATCCGGGGTCGGGGCTCGGGAAGAGGCGGTCGTGACGCACCCGGCACACCACGTCGCAGGTCTCGAAGGCGAAGGAGAGGGCCAGCACCAAGGCGGCCACCTCGAGGACGAGCAGCACCAAGGAGGCAAGGGACCCGAGAGGCGAGAGGTCGCCCGAGAAGGTGATGTCGAAAGCGAAGGCGAGATAGGACACGACGGCCGAGGCGAACGCCGAGAAGAAGAGCTGGCCGACGGGGTTCCAGCTCCGGCGCACGGCCACCGTGCCCAGGCCGAGCACCGCGATCAGCACCTGGGCGGCCTCGATGGGCCGCGAGGCGATGGCCCACGTGTAGGTCACGATCTCTCCGGACGCCCACGCCGCCGCCAGGACCAGGAGGGCGCCGGCCAGGATCGAGGCGTGACGAAGCTTGTCGCCGAACAACACGAGCAGGATCGTGGCGAGGCCCAACTCGATGGCGCACACCACGAAGAAGCCGAAGAGCACGTTCCCCACCTCCGCCCGGGCCGGGCAGCAGGGACGGGATTTGAATTGAGGACAGACAAAGGGAAACGGGGCCCGACCGGGCTGAAGGCCTGATTCCCGCCCCAGGCGCCCCCAAACCACCCCTGCGCACCCAGGGTGGTGGTGCAACCCCGGGCGCCGCTTTGCCAGACAACGGCCTCGCCCGCTCCGGCCAGCAGGAACGCGTTGTTCGAAAGGCGTTGTGGCGGCCCGTTACTGTCGGCGCCGATGGCGGTACGACTGCTCGGTATCGGCCGAGGCGCACATCGCAAGAGCCGCGGCGCGCAGGGGCGCCTGCGCGCCTTGGGCAACCAGATGAAGTCACCGCTCGGTTCCCCCCTGTCGGGGCGCCGGAGCTGGGGACCGCGCCCCTCGGCCGGACTGGCCAAATACGTCATCGGGGCGCTGTTGGTGGCCGTCGGCATCTTCGTGGCCGTGCAGCTGCTGCGCCCGGTCCCGTCCGCCTCGTTCCGGTCGTCCCAGGCAGGATCGGTCCATCTGTCGGGCGCCGCCCCCCCGATTCCCTGGCCGAGCTCCGGTTCGGCGGCCATGTCGGTGGCGGGAGTGGGGAGCATCGGCAGCGCCGGGACCACCCAGCCGGTCCCGATCGCCAGCATCGCCAAGGTCCTCGCCGCCTACGTGGTGCTCCAGGATCACCCGCTCAACCCCGGCGACCAGGGCCCGAACATCACCGTGCCCGCCGACGTCGCCGCCGCCTACCAGTCGGGCTTCGCCGAGGCACAGTCAGAGGTGAAGGTGACGGCGGGCGAATCCTTGAATGAGTACCAGGTCCTCCAGGGACTCCTCATCGCCTCGGGCAACGACCTGGCGTTGCTGCTCGCCGATTGGGACGCCGGGAACAGCACCGCCTTCGTGGCCAAGATGAACGCCGCCGCCAAGACGCTCGGGCTCGAATCCACGCACATCACCGACCCGAGCGGGTTGGACGCCGGCACCGTGTCGACGGCGCAGGACCTCGTCCGCCTCGGTCAGGCTGCGATGGCCATCCCGATCTTCAAGCAGATCGTGGCCGAGCCGTCGGTCACGCTGCCCCAGGCAGGGAACATCTTCAACTTCGACTACGACATCGGTCACAACGGCTTCGTCGGCATCAAGACGGGGTCGGACGGCGCCGCGGGGGGGTGTTTCCTGTTCGAGGCGCAGCAGCCGGTGGCGGGCACGACCGTGACCCTGGTAGGGGTGGTGCTCGGACAGACCACGCCGCCCATGCTGACCACCGCCCTGAACGAGGCCAAGAGCCTGGTGCAGGCGGCGTTCGCCAACGTGAAGGCGCTGCCGGTGGTCCCGGCGGGCGCCAAGGTGGGGTCGGTGGTGGCGCCCTGGGGCGCCTCGGTGCCGGTCACCGTGACGAACGCCCCGACCGTGCTGGCGGTCCCGGGCATCACGCTCGAGGCCAGGGTCCGTGGCATCAAGCTCGGCTCGAGTGTGGAAAATGGGGCGCGGGTGGGCACCATCACCGTGGTGACCCCCGGCCGCACGTTGGTGGTGCCGCTGCGCACGACGGCGGCGCTGCCCGGTCCGGGCGTGTTGTGGCGCCTGACCCACTTCTGATCCCGGCTCCCCCGATCCGTTCAATGCGGAAGGTTGTGACGACGCCGGGGCGCCGCCTTCCGACGATGGGTCAGGGGAGTTCGTTGGCGAGGCTCTGATAGTCCGAATCGAAGGTGTTCGCCAGGGTCTGGGCCTGCGCCGCGCTGGACGGGTTGTTCCCCAGCGGGGACAACTGGCGTAACAAGGCGGCGAGGCTGGTGGCGTCCGATTCGAGACGTGTGGCGTCGGATCGGGCGAACCCCGGGAAGGCGATGGCCGAGGTCGACCGGGCGAACGAGTCGAAGGCCGAAGCCACCGCCACCCGGTAGTTCTCGAGACACACCTCGGGACCAGCTGTGCACGAGGTCTGGTTCACCGTGGCGTTGGTGATGGCCGTGGCGAGGGTGTCGTGGGCGTCGATGAGCTGGGTCCGGGCCGAGTGGCGCAAGGCGAGTGCCGCTTGGACTCCGATGTCGGCGGCATAGGCGAGGGAGCCGAGCACGACGAACAGCGTGACGATGCCTTTCGCCCCGGAGGAGAGCACGAGCCTCATCGCCGGGGTGCCCCACTCGGGGACGCCGGCCGAGAGCGGCGGCCCCACAGGAGGAGGCGCTGCCGGAGGAGGTGCAGGAGGGGCTGGAGGAGGTGCTGCCGGCTGAGGTGGCGGTGCCGGAACCCCGGGCGGAACACCGGGGTCGGGCGGGGGATAGGCGGGGTCGGGCGGGGGATAGGCGGGACCGGGCGGGGGATAGGCGGGACC
>DMNK01000094.1:0-311 GCA_003453695.1 Acidimicrobiaceae bacterium
GCCGCCATCGAGGAGGGCATCGTGGCCGGGGGCGGCACCGCCCTGCTGCGCAGCCGTCCCGAGGTGGAGTCGCTCGCCGCCACCCTCGACGGCGACGAGGCCACCGGGGCGCGCATCGTGGCCAGCGCCCTCTCCGAGCCGCTGCGATGGATCGCCATCAACGCCGGGCTCGAAGGTGGGGTGACCGTGCGCCAGGTGGAGTCCGAGAGCGGCTCCAGCGGGCTCAACGCCCTGTCGGGGTCGATCGAGGACCTCGTCAAGGCGGGGATCATCGACCCGGCCAAGGTGACGCGCTCGGCGCTGCAGAACGC
>DMNK01000094.1:496-2429 GCA_003453695.1 Acidimicrobiaceae bacterium
GGCGCTGCAGAACGCGGCGTCGGTGGCGGGCCTGCTCCTCACCACCGAGGCGTTGGTCGCCGACAAGCCGGAGAAGAAGGACGGCGCTGCTGCCGCCGCCGCTGCTGCAGGAATGGGCGGCATGGGCGGCATGGGCGGCATGGGGATGATGTGAGGGCCTCCTAGGCTCGCCCCTCGTGGAGCAGCGGCGGCAGGTCATCCCCCGGCCGCCCGACATCGAAGTCGGAAGCCCGGCCCCGTGGGCCGGGCTTCCGCTTTCCTCCCGGACCGGGATCCGCCTCGCCCGCGTCGTGGAGGCGGTCCACGTCCGCCACCACGCCCTGTCGGGAGCAGAGCGCGTGACCTTCGGCGCCCCGCCCGGCCTGGGCGCCCCCGCCGCCGTCCTCGTCCCGCTCTTCGACGAGGGCGGCGAGGCGCGCGTCGTGCTCACCCGGCGCGCCGCCCACCTCCGCACCCACACCGGGGAGGTGAGCTTCCCGGGAGGCCGGCTCGACCACGGCGAGTCCCCCGAGAGGGGGGCGACCCGGGAGGCGGCCGAGGAGGTCGGGCTGGACCCCGGCGCCGTCGAGGCGGTGGGCCGGCTGAGCTCGTTGTCCACCTTCTCGTCGGGCGCCACCATCACCCCGGTCGTGGCCGTGCTCCCCGGGCGTCCGCTGTTGCGGCCCAACCCCGGTGAGGTCGAGCACGTCTTCGACGTGAGCCTGGCGGAGCTGGCCGCCGACGGCGTGTTCCGGGAGGAGCGTTGGCGCCTGCCCGGCCGCACCGTCCCCCCCGGTGTCGAGGACCCGGGCTGGTTCCCCATGTGGTTCTTCGAGCTCCCCGACGACACGGTGTGGGGCGCCACGGCCCGCGTGCTGGTGGAGCTGCTGCGCATCGCCCTGGACGTGTGAGTTTGCCCTGGTCACACCGGTCGCGACCGGCACGGGAGCGACACTGCGGCCAGGTAGGGTGAGGAGAGCCTCACCGCGCGGCGCCGGGCCGGGGGTGAGGCGGGCAGACGGGCAGGAGGCGGCCAGGTGGCTGAGATCGAGATCGGCATCTACAAGTCGGGGCGCCGCGCCTACGGCTTCGACGACATCGCCATCGTGCCGAGCCGGCGCACCCGCGACCCCGAGGACGTGGACATCTCCTGGGAGATCGACGCCTTCCGCTTCGACCTGCCCCTCATGGCGGCCGCCATGGACGGGGTGGTGAGCCCCCGGACGGCGGTGGAGATCGGGCGCCTCGGCGGCCTGGCCGTGCTCAACCTGGAGGGGCTGTGGACCCGCTACGCCGATCCCGAGCCGCTCTTCGAGGAGATCGCCGAGCTCGACGACGACAAGGCCACGGCCCGGATGCAGGAGATGTACCTGGAGCCGGTGAAGCCCGAGCTCGTCACCGAGCGGATCCGCGAGATCAAGTCCTCTGGCGTCGTGTCCTGCGCGTCGGTCACCCCCCAGAAGACCGAGGCGCTGGCTCCCGCCATCCTGGCCGGCGAGCTCGACATGCTCGTCATCCAGGGGACGGTGGTGTCCGCCGAGCACGTGTCCAAGTCCTCGGAGCCGCTCAACCTGAAGCGCTTCATCCGGGAGTTCGAGATCCCGGTGATCGTGGGCGGCTGTGCCTCGTACCAGGCCGCCCTGCACCTCATGCGCACCGGTGCCGTGGGGGTGCTCGTGGGCGTGGGCCCGGGCAACGCCTGCACCACCCGGGGCGTGCTCGGGCTGGGCGTGCCCCAGGCCACCGCCATCGCCGACGTGGCCGGGGCCCGCATGCGCCACCTCGACGAGACCGGTGTGTACGTGCAGGTCATCGCCGACGGGGGGATGAGCCGGGGCGGCGACATCGCCAAGGCCATCGCCTGCGGGGCCGACGCCGTCATGCTGGGCTCCCCGCTGTCCTCCGCCGAGGAGGCGCCGTGCCGGGGCTTCCACTGGGGCATGGCCACCTTCCA
>DMNK01000094.1:2607-2997 GCA_003453695.1 Acidimicrobiaceae bacterium
GGGGCATGGCCACCTTCCACCCCACCCTCCCCCGGGGTGCCCGGGTGCGCACGTCGGTGCGCGGCACCCTGCAGGAGATCCTTCTCGGCCCGGCCCACGAGAACGACGGCCGCATGAACCTCTTCGGCGCTCTGCGCACCTCCATGGCCACGACGGGACACCAGTCGGTGAAGGAGTTCCAGAAGGCCGAGGTGATGGTGGCGCCCGCACTGCAAACCGAGGGCAAGGCACTCCAGCGCTCCCAGGGCGTTGGCATGGGCCACTGAGGCTCACCCCTCCGGGGCCCACCTTCGCCACGCGCCGTACCTCCCTCCCACTTCCAACGGAGCACCCGCGGTGACCACGCCGCTGCACCACTTCGGCTCGCTCGGCGCCTTCGAAGGCGACGAG
>DMNK01000094.1:3157-7719 GCA_003453695.1 Acidimicrobiaceae bacterium
CCGACGAGCCGGCCGACGAGCCTCCCGTCCCACAGGACGCGTCCGGACACGAAGCCACCGACGCCGGTGAGGGCGCCGGTGAGCGTCACGGCCCGGCCCGGCGCCGTCCGCAGTGGCTCGACGACCTCCCCCCGCCTGACTCGCTCCTCGAGAACCTGAACGGCCCTCAGCGCCGGGCCGTCGAGCACCGCGGCTCACCGTTGTTGGTCGTGGCCGGGGCGGGGTCGGGCAAGACGCGCGTGCTCACGCACCGGGTGGCCCACCTCATCGCCACCGGAGACGCCACCCCGTGGCAGATCCTCGCCATCACCTTCACCAACAAAGCCGCCGACGAGATGCGCGACCGGCTGGTCGGGCTCATCGGGCCCGTGGCGGAGAAGATGTGGGTGTCCACCTTCCACGCCGCCTGCGTGCGCATCCTGCGGGCCCACGCCGAGCGTCTCGGGTACCGAAAGTCGTTCACCATCTACGACGACGCCGACTCGCGCCGGCTCATCGAGCACATCGCCCGTGAGATGAACATCGACACCAAGAAGATCCCGCCCCGGGGCATCCAGGCCGCCATCTCGGGGGCCAAGGCCGAACTGGTGGGGGCGGCCGCCTACCGGGACGCGGCGGGCAGTGTCTTCGAACGCCGCATCGGGGATCTCTACATCGAGTACCAGAAGAGGCTGCAGGCGGCGTCGGCCACGGACTTCGACGACCTGCTCGTCCTCGTGGTGCGGTTGTTCCGGGAGCACCCCGACGTGCTCGAGGTGTATCGCAAGCGTTTCTTGTACGTGCTGGTGGACGAGTTCCAGGACACCAACCGGGCCCAGAACGAGATCGTGCTCATGCTCGGGGCAGAGCACGGAAACGTGAGCGTCGTGGGTGACAGCGACCAATCCATCTACGGCTTCCGCCGAGCTGACATTCGCAACATCTTGGAGTTCGAAGATGCATTCCCGAACGCCGCCGTGATCCCGCTCGAGCAGAACTACCGCTCGACAAAGACCATCTTGGACGCCGCCAATGCGGTGATTGCCAACAACCTGGCCCGGACCCCGAAGGATCTTTGGACCGAAGGCAATCGGGGCGAGCGCATCCGACGCTTCCGCGCTGAGGACGAGTACGAAGAGGCGGGCTGGGTGGCGGGTGAGATCAAGCGGCTGCACGACACCGAACCGCTCAACCACGGCGACATGGCCGTGTTCTTCCGCACCAACGCCCAGAGCCGGGCCTTCGAAGACGCCTTCATGCGGGCCGAGATCCCCTACAAGGTGGTGGGCGGCACCCGCTTCTACGAACGCCGGGAGGTGAAGGACGTCCTCGCCTACCTCCAGGTGCTGGCCAATCCGTCCGACGAGGTGGCCGCTCGGCGCATCGTGAACGTGCCCAAGCGGGGGGTGGGGGCGGCCTCGGTGGACCGGCTGGCCTCCTGGGCCCAGGCCAACGAACTCTCCTTCGCCGCCGCCCTCTCCTTCGCCGACGAGGCGGGAGTGTCGGGCAAGGCGGCCAAGGGCATCGCCGTGCTGCGCGGGCTTCTCGAGGACTTGCGGCGCATGGTCGAAGCCGGAGCCGGGCCCGGAGATCTCGTGGCCGAGGTGGCCGAGCGCACCGGCTATCTGGACGAGCTCGAGGCCGAAGGGACGGTCGAGGCCCGGGGCCGCATCGAGAACATCGCCGAGCTGGCCGGGGGGGCGTCACGTTTCGGCGACCTCGACGAGTTCCTCGAGTCGGTCGCGCTCGTGTCGGACGCCGACGACATCCCGAGCGACGGCGGACGGGTGTCGCTCATGACCCTGCACACCGCCAAGGGCCTCGAGTTCCCCGCCGTGTTCCTGGTGGGGATGGAGGACGGCGTGTTCCCCCACCTGCGCGCCCTCGACGACCCCATGCAGCTCGAAGAGGAGCGGCGACTGGCCTACGTCGGCATCACCCGTGCCGAGCAGCATCTGTATGTCACCCACGCCTGGAGCCGCACCACCTGGGGTGCCTCGAGCCACGCCATCCCCAGCCGGTTCCTGTCCGAGCTTCCCGAGGAGCTCGTCGAGGACATGGGTTCGTCGTGGAGCAACCGTCCCGACCCGCTCAGGGAGATCCCCTCGTGGGGACGCCGCCGCCGGGTCCCGCGACGAGACGATCTCGGTTCCGACCCGGGCGCGGCCTCCCCCGACGAGGCGGGCCACGAAGCCGGGGCCGACATCGACGACTGGCACGATCCCGACCCGTGGAGGGAGGACACCTCGGTCACCGAGGCGCTGCCACCCCCGCGCCCGTCCCCGGTTCCGGCGTCACCTCGAGGCGGCAGGGCGAAGCGCACCCCGGGCCGGCTGCCCAAAATGGCCGAAGAGAAGTTCCGGACGGGTCGCTGACGTCGGTGACCGGACCCGAGCGACGGCCGGCGCCCCATTCGGAGTGGGACGGTGCCACCTACGACAGGATCGCCGACCCGATGACGCGCTGGGGCACCGGTGTGCTAGAGCGCCTCCGGCTCACCGGGAATGAGACGGTGCTCGACGCCGGGTGCGGCAGCGGCAGGGTGACCGAGCAGCTGCTCGAGCGGTTGCCCGATGGGCACGTCATCGGTGTCGACGCCTCGGCCTCCATGCTCGACGAGGCGGGCAGGCGGCTGGCTCGTTTCGGCGACCGGGTGAGCTTGGTCCAGGCCGACCTCCTCGAGCTCGGTCCTCGGTCCTTGGACGGACGCTGCCCGGTGGATGCCGTGCTGTCCACGGCGACCTTCCACTGGGTGCTCGACCACGACCGGCTGTTTCGGAACCTGGCGTCGGTCATGCGACACGGCGCAGCCCTGGAGGCGCAGTGCGGGGCGGCGGGGAACATCGACCGGCTGCTCGACGCGGTGCGGCGCGTCGGGGCCGAGCGAGCGGGTACGTGGTTGTACGCCACCCCGGAGGACACCCGTCGACGGTTGTCCGAGGCGGGATTCGCCGACATCGAGGTGTGGACCCATCCCGAGCCCACCCCGCTCGAGCGCGGCGAACAGCTGGAGACGTACCTCGAGACGGTGTGCCTCCGCGTGCACGCGGCCGACATGGCCGCGCAAGAGCGCCGGCGGTTCCTCCATGCGGTGGCCGAGGCGATGCCTGAGCCGGTCATCGACTACGTGCGCCTCAACATCTCGGCTCGTCGAGCCTGAGCCCCCTTTGTCAGGGGGGTTGTTTCAGGCCGCTTCCGGTGGTGGGCGTTGGTTTCGCAGGCGGTTGTGGAAGCCGCACAGCAGTCGCCCGTTCTCCTGGGTCGTCGCACCGCCGGCGAAGTAGGGGAGGATGTGGTCGACCTCACAGATCTCGGCCCGACGGTCGCAGTACGGGTGGCTGCACCGCCGGTCTCGAACTTGGACCGACCGCCTGGTTCCTCCGGTGAAGAGCCGGGTCCGCTCGCTCACGTCGACCCGGTTGGGCGGGGAGAACACGGCGCGTTCGATGACCGCCGCAGTGAGCCAAGGGACGAGCGACCCGGGAGAGAGCACGGTTCCCTGCGCCAGCTCGCAGATCGGCCCGTGGAGCGTCTCGTAACCCACCATCACAGTGAAGAGAGGCCTGGGACGCCGGGACGTGGGGAGCATCGACGCCGAACGGATGGCCATCTCGACAAAGGTGTCGGCGCGACGCTGGCCGGGGGTGCGACGAAGGTCGTTCACACTCGGGTCGCGCCCCAGCCGCTCACGCGCCTCCTCCCAGTCGGCCTTGAAGAGCTCGTCGTAGAGGCGTTCGACCTCTCCGGCCACGATGGCACCGGAGATCGGGTCGAACATCTGCTTGCCGAACCACATGCCGCCGAAGCTCTCGTCCAGGTACGCATCTCGGTCCTGGCGCTGGGCCTCGGCACGATCCTCCGCTCCGCCGGGATCGGCCCGCTGGGTCCAGTACGCCAGGACTCGTGAGAAGTCTTGGAAGCGGAGCGTCTTGCCCTGCTCCACGATGAACTCCTCGTCCCGCTGGAGGGCCTCCTCGGTGGCGTCGTTGCGGAGCTCGGCTACGGCGGCGACCTGCGGCTCGGCGAGATCGCCGGCGAGCCAGGAGCGCTCGACCACGGGAAGGTGTCGGAGCTGCCTGCCGATCCGGATTCGGCGCCGCACCGCCCTCTTGGGCAGTCGTGTCCGGGTGGCCAGCCATGCGGCACAGCTCTGTGCCCCGTCGGCGGCCCAGTCACCGGAGGAATCGAAGGCGGCAGTGGCCGTCGTGACCACAGCGTCGAGCCGCGCCAGCTGCCTGTGCAGGGTGACGATCGACTCTGCGTCTGCCAGCGTCGACGTGTCTGAATCGACGAGGCGGCCGATCACCTCGGTCAGCTCCTGCAACACCAACATCAGGGACACTGAACCACACAGGTGTAACAGCCGGGCTCAGCCGGCCCGAGCCTTGGCCCGGACCACGGCCCCGATCGGCTGTCGTCGTCTGGCGCCCACCCAGCGTGGCCTGCCTACACTCGGGCCGCGATGATTCGTCCGTATCGGGTGGTGGTGGCCAAGCCGGGTCTCGACGGCCACGACCGGGGCGCCAAGGTGATCGCCCGGGCCCTGCGGGACGCCGGCTTCGAGGTCATCTACACCGGCCTGC
>DMNK01000094.1:7934-10363 GCA_003453695.1 Acidimicrobiaceae bacterium
CAGGAGGACGCCGACGCCGTCGGACTGTCGCTCTTGTCGGGGGCCCACCTCACCCTGGTGCCCAAGGTCATCGAGGGGCTTCGGGCTGAGGGCCTCGACGACGTGCTCGTCGTGGTCGGTGGGATCATCCCCGAGCCCGACATCCCCGTGCTGCAACAGGGAGGCGTCGACCTGGTCTTCACCCCCGGGGCGCCGTTGCCCGCCATCGTCGAGCAGCTGGCCGCCGCGCTCGACAAGCGGGAGGAGGCAGCCCGCCAGAGCTGACCACCGTCACCGTGCCCGTCCCGCCGTGGTGGACCCGTGCGTAGCGGGGCCGTGCGTAGCGGGGCCGTGCGTAGCGGGGCCGGGCGCTGTCTGGGCCGGGCGCTGTCTGGGCCGGGCGCTGTCTGGGCCGGGCGCTGCCTGGGCCGGGCGCTCCGATGGGCGGGGCGCTCCGATGGGCGGGGCGGAACTCGGGGGCTGGCTCCTTT
Source organism: Acidimicrobiaceae bacterium (assembly GCA_003453695.1). Lineage (GTDB taxonomy): Bacteria > Actinomycetota > Acidimicrobiia > Acidimicrobiales > UBA8190 > UBA8190. The sequence continues at coordinate 8,405 of DMNK01000094.1, forward strand.
CCAGACGGCCGGCTCGGAGTCGCTCGAGCACAGTCCTTCGATCACGGAAACGGAAGAAGAGAAACAGAAGAAAAGAAAAGAGGAATACCGCAGTGGATCTCTATGAGTACCAGGGGAAGCAGTACTTCGCCCGCTTCGGAATCCCGGTCTCGCCAGGTGGTGTGGCCGACACGGTGGACGAGGCGGTGGCGAGGGCGGAGGAAGTCGGCTACCCCGTCGTGGTGAAGGCGCAGGTGAAGGTGGGCGGTCGTGGCAAGGCCGGCGGCATCCAGCTCGCCGATGACGCCGAGGCGGTGCGTCGTCACGCCGGGAACATCCTCGGGATGGACATCAAGGGTCACGTGGTGCACCGAGTGTGGATCGAGCACTCCTCTGACATCGCCAAGGAGTACTACGCCAGCTTCACCTTGGACCGCACCGCCAAGAAGTACCTGTGCATGGTGTCGGCCAAGGGCGGCGTCGACATCGAAGAGGTGGCCGCCACCGATCCCGGCGCCATCGCCCGCATCCACATCGACCCCGTGGACGGACTCAGCGCGGACCAGGCCGCCTCCCTCGTCGCCGAAGCCGGGCTCGATCCCGAGGCGCGGGCCGGCGCCGCCGAGGTGTTGCTCGGGCTCTACCGCTGCTACCTCGAGGGAGACTGCGACCTGGCCGAGATCAACCCCCTCATCCTCACCACCGACGGCCGGGTGCACGCCCTCGACGCCAAGGTCACCCTCGACGACAACGCCGCCTTCCGTCATCCCGAATGGGAGGAGTACGCCGGCACCGAGACCACCGACCCCCGGGAAAGCCTCGCCAAGGAGAAGGGGCTGCAGTACGTGGGGTTGGACGGCTTCGTGGGCATCATCGCCAACGGCGCCGGGCTGGCCATGAGCACCTGCGACGTGGTCGAGCAGGTCGGGGGCAAGCCGGCGAACTTCCTCGACATCGGTGGTGGCGCCAATGCCGCCCAGATGGCCAACGCCCTGGAGGTCATCAACAGCGACGACAACGTGCGGTCGATCTTCATCAACATCTTCGGCGGCATCACCCGCGGCGAGGAGGTGGCGAACGGCATCGTCGAAGCCATGCGCCGGGTGCAGATCGCCTCGCCCATCGTCATCCGCCTCGACGGGACCAACGCCGAGGAGGGCAGGCGGATCCTCGCCGAGCAGGCGGCCGGCGAGCTGGAGTCGGTCCCCACCATGATCGAAGCGGCCCGCCGGGCCACGGAGCTGGCCGGAGGAGCGAGCTGATGAGCATCTTCGTCGACGAGAACACGAAGGTCGTGATCCAAGGGATCAGCCCGTCGAGTCAGGGCCTGTACCACGGGCTGCGCAACCGCGCCTACGGCACCGACGTGGTGGCCGGCACCAACCCCAAGCGGGGCGGCGAGACCATCGAGGGCATCCCCGTGTTCTCGACGGTGGCGGAGGCGGTGAAGGCCACCGGGGCCAACGCCTCGTTCATCTCGGTGCCGCCGCCCTTCGCCGCCGAGGCCATCCTGGAGGCGGCCGAAGCAGGCGTGCCCTTCGTGGTGTGCATCACCGAGGGCATTCCCGCCCACGACGAGGCCCGCGCCTACAACACCTTGGTGCGCCACCACCCAGGCACCCGGCTGCTCGGGCCGAACTGCCCCGGGGTCATCTCGCCCGGCAGGTGCAACATCGGCATCACCGCCGGCGACATCGCCCTGCCGGGTGGGCCGGTGGGTCTCGTCAGCCGCTCGGGCACGGTCTTCTACCAGGCGCTGTACGAGCTGACCCAGAAGGGGATCGGCCAGACCACCGGGGTCGGCATCGGGGGCGACCCCGTCCCCGGCACCGGGTTCACCGACGTGCTGGCCGCCTTCGAGGCCGACCCCGAGACGAAGGCCGTGCTCATGATCGGCGAGATCGGCGGCGCCGCCGAGGAACAGGCCGCCGAGTTCATCGAGGCCGAGATGTCCAAGCCCGTCGTCGCCTACATCGCCGG
>DMNK01000094.1:10609-10867 GCA_003453695.1 Acidimicrobiaceae bacterium
ACCGAAGCCGGCGAGCGGATGGTCGACATCGTGAAGAACCTGGCCTGAGCGCCCGCGCCGGTCACACCCCGGCACCGAGCGAGGCCGGCGAAGGGGCCATGAGGGCCCGCTGGTAGGTTGCACGACGTGCGCGTGGCCGTCCTCGTGTCCGGCACGGGCTCCATCCTCGAAGCGATCCTGGCCGACGGGGTGCCGGTGGGGGTGGTGGTCGCCGACCGGCCGTGTCGCGGGCTCGACATCGCCGCCGCGGCGGGCATC
>DMNK01000151.1:0-414 GCA_003453695.1 Acidimicrobiaceae bacterium
TCGCCGAGGGGCCGCCCGGCCTCGAGGTGTGGGCGACCGACGTCTCTGCTCCGGCCCTCGAGTTGGCGGGCGCCAACGTGCAGTCCTTCGCCGTGGCCAACCCGGCCGCGGCGGCACGCCTGCACCTGTCGGCGGGGAGCTGGTTCGAGGCCCTGCCCGACTCCTTGCGCGGCGCCGTCGACCTCGTCGTGTCCAATCCTCCCTATGTGTCGGAGAGCGAGTGGTCGACCCTTCCCACCGACGTGCGCCACCACGACCCCTACGGGGCGCTCGTGGCCGGGCCCAGCGGCCTCGAGGCCACGGACCACATCGTCGCCGAGGCTTCCCGGTGGATGTCCGCGCACGGGGTGCTCGTCCTCGAGTTGGCGCCGCACCACGCCACCGAGGCGGCGGACCTGGCCACCGGCGCCGGGT
>DMNK01000151.1:649-797 GCA_003453695.1 Acidimicrobiaceae bacterium
GTGCTCGTGGCCCGGCGCAGGCCGGCCTGAGTGGCCCGGATGGGCGCCCGGCAATGAGCCAGCGCGACGAGGGCCACGGCCTCGAGGCGGTGATCGCCACCTTGCGATCGGGGGCCGTGGTCGCCGTCCCCACCGACACCGTGTACGG
>DMNK01000151.1:1125-10888 GCA_003453695.1 Acidimicrobiaceae bacterium
CCGACGTGGCGCAGGCCGGCGACCTGGCCGGCCCGGCCGGGCTGTCGTCGGTGGCGCGCCTCCTCGGGAGCCGCTTCTGGCCTGGGGCGCTCACCGTGGTCACGGTGCGCCGGCCCGGCATCGGGTGGGACCTCGGCGGCGACCCCGGCACCATCGGGCTGCGCTGTCCTGCCCACGACGGCGTGCGCGAGCTGTGCCGCATCGTCGGGCCGCTCGCCACGAGTAGCGCCAATCGCCACGGCCAGGCACCGCTCGTCACGGCCGACGGGGTGCGGGCTGTGTTCGGGGACGAGGTTCCCGTGTTGGACGGCGGCCGCTGCGACGGGCGGCCCTCGACCGTCGTCGACACCACGGCGGTCCCGCCGCACCTGCTCCGTCAGGGGGCGGTGGTGTGGGACGACGTGCTCGGCGCCCTCAGCCGGACTCCGCTGCCGCCTTCAGGCGCTCCAGCGTGACCTCCATGGCGGCGCGGTTGTGCGTCACCCGGTCGGTGACCCCGGCGGCCATCGGTGAGAGGGCCTTGTACAGCCGGTTGCGACGGTCCTCGGTGGCCTCGGTCACGAGGGTGCCGCCGCTGCCGTCGGGCTCGAAGGTGTAGCACCAGCGGGCGATCGGCAGTCCCAAGATGCGCGACTCCCACACGAGCCGCCTTCCGGGATCGGCGGCCAGGATCGTGCACGTCGTGTTCCAGCGCCGCCAGCCGTGTCGGTTCGAGCCCCGAAAGCGCGCCCCGGGCGTGGCGCCGGTTGCGCCGCCCATCCACCGGCCTCCGGTGTTCTCCGGGCTCCACTGCCCCATGCGGGGCAGGTCGGCCACGAGCGCGTAGACCTTCTCGGGTGCGGCCCCGACGGTGGTGCGCACTTCGACGGTCGGGTCCACGCTGTCGTCCATGGCCCTCACCGTAGGTCGACCCGGCCGTCGGCGTGAAGCTTGGCCGGGCGCCCGCACCCTTCTCGGGTCTCGAGCTCACAGAGGGCGTCCGGGTCGGTGACGTTCCCCCACGCCCGGCGGCCCTCGTCGTCCAGCAGAGCCAGGATGCCGAGGCTGGGCTCGCCGGCGCGGTCGTGGACGACGGTATAGGTCTCCACCGTCGTGTCCCCCTCTGCGTCGGTCGCCGGCATGCGCTGCTCGGTGGCGTCGACCTGTGACTGTGGAGAGACGTGACGGAACGGTGTGCGCCCCGGCGCGCTCGACCACAGCCCGGCGGAGTGCTTGGTGACGTACCAACCCAGGCCGGTGACGAGGCCCACGGAACCGGGTTGCCCGCGCAGCAACCCCGCCATGGTGGCGAGCGAATGGGTGACGTAATTGTTGCCGGGGCCGCCCGCGAACCCGAGGCCCCCCGTCACCGTGAGCGGCCGGCCCGGGTCGTCGACGGCGATGCCGAGGACGGCCGCCGCCAGCTGCACGGCGCAGGGGAAACAGGAGTACAGGTCGAGGTGGTCGACGTCGTCCACCCCCAAGGCGGCCGTCTCGAGCACCGCCGATGTCGTGGCCTCCAGCGCCGGCGAGGAGTGCAGGTCGCGGCGATGGGACAAGAACCAGTGGTCGTTGGCGTCGGCGGCGGCCACGGGGAACACCAGGTTCTCCTCGGCGACCCCGGCGCGTCGCGCCGCCTCCAGCGAGCAGAGGATGAGCGCCGCGCCCATGTCGACGCGGTCGTTGGCGTTCATCCGCTTCGGGTACGGAAAGGCGATCATCCGGTTGCCGGGCGCGATCGTCTGGATCTCGTCGGGTGTGTATGCCGCGCGGGACCAGGCATGCGGGTTGGACGCCGCCACCTCGGAGAAGCGCGCCCACAGCTGCGCCAGCCGGGCCTGGTGGTCGTCGATGCTCTCGCCCCAGGCGGCGCGCAGCGCGTTCTCGAAGAGCGGGAAGACGTTGCGCGGGCGGTCGAGCCCTCTCGCCAGCTCGGTGTCGGTGACCGGTGCCCGCTCGGTGCCCAGCAGGCGCGGAACCGGCGTGCCGGCCGGCTGGGTGGTCCAGCTGAGCACCGGCCGCGCCGGGTCACGGCGCGCCGCCAGGCGAGTCCAGGTGCACTCGGCACCGGCCAGAAGAGCGACGTCCAGCTTCCCGTCGGCGATCTCCGCCGCCGTGGCCGCCGCCACGGTCTGCGGCCCGTTCCCGCCGATGGCGGTCAGCGCGTGCTCGGCGGGCACGATGCCGAGGCGCTCGGCCACGAGGGCGGCCGGGTCGATGTAGGACCAGCTGAGGGGCACCATGATCCGCAGCGACTGGGCCCGCTCGAGGAGCTGTCGCCCCGGTGCCCCGCCGCAGTCGCGGGCCGCCTCCTCGAGGGCGCGGGCCATCAGTCCCACGGGCTCGGCCCGCTCGGTGAGCTCCCCGTCGGGATCGGGCGGCTCGAGGACCTGCCCGGCACCCGCCAGCACCGGTGTGCGTGGATCCAGCGCCACGGCGCCCAAGCGTAGGCTCGGAGACATGCGTATCGCCGTGGCCGCCGACCACGCCGGGTATCACATGAAGCAGATGCTGGCCCTCCATCTCGACGCGCTCGGGCACGAGGTCACCGACCTCGGCACCGATTCGGACGCGCCCGTCGACTATCCCGAGTTCGGTGCGGCGGTGGGACGGGCCGTGGCGGCGGGGGTGGCCGAGCTCGGGGTCTGCCTGTGCGGCACCGGCGTCGGCATCGGGATCGCCGCCAACAAAGTTCCCGGCGTGCGCGCCGCCGTCGTCCACGACGTGACCACGGCGCGCCTCGCCCGGGTGCACAACCACGCCAACGTCCTGTGCATGGGGGGCGCCATTCTCGGCGAGCAGGTGGCGAAGGACGCCTTGGAGGCGTTCCTCGACGCCGAGCCCGCCGGGGGCCGCCACGACCGGAGGGTGGCCGAGCTGGCCGGCCTCGAAGGGGCGACGTGAGCGGCGGCGGCGCCGCCCTCGGCGCCGGCTCGCCCTTCGGCGACTGGTTGGCCGGCGACGCCGAGGTCGCCGGCCTCGTGGCCGAGGAGTTCGAGCGCCAGTCCACCACCCTGCAGCTCATCGCCTCGGAGAATTTCACCTCGCCCGCCGTGCTCGCCGCCGTGGGGTCGGTGCTCACCAACAAGTACGCAGAGGGATATCCGGGTCGCCGCTACTACGGGGGCAACCGCGTCATCGACGAGGTCGAGGACCTGGCCCGGTCGCGTGCGTGTGCACTGTTCGGCGCCGAGCACGCCAACGTCCAGCCCCACGCCGGGGCGGCTGCGAACCTGGCGGTGTACCAGGCCCTGTTGGAACCGGGCGACACCATCCTGGCCATGCGGCTCGACCAGGGCGGGCATCTCACCCACGGATCGCCGGCCAGCATCACGAGCCGGTACTGGCGCTTCGTGTCCTATGGCGTCACCCCCGCCTCGAGCGATCCCGATGCCCCGGGCGAGGTGATCGACTTCGACCAGGTGGCGGAGCTGGCCAAGACGGAGCGGCCCAAGCTCATCGTGGCCGGCGCCACCGCCTATCCGAGGATCATCGACCCTGAGCCGTTCCGGGAGATCGCCGACTCGGTTGGGGCGCTGTTCATGTTCGACCTGGCGCACCCGGCCGGCCTCGTGGCAGGCGGCGTCCATCCCAATCCCTCCGGCGTCGCCGACGTCGTCACCTTCACCACGCACAAGACGCTGCGCGGTCCGCGTGGGGGAGCCATTCTGTGCCGCCAGGACCTGGCCAAGTCCATCGACTCGGCGGTGTTCCCCGGGCTCCAGGGCGGTCCGCTCGAGCACGTCATCGCCGGCAAGGCGGTGGCCTTCGCCGAGGCCATGACGCCGGCCTTCCGCAGCTACGCCGAGGCCGTGGTGCGCAACGCCAAGGCCTTCGCCACCGCCCTCGTCGCCGAGGGCTTCCGACTCGTCTCCGGGGGCACCGACAACCATCTGCTCCTGGTGGACCTGCGCGCCTTCGACCCTGAGCTCACCGGCAAGGAGGCCCAGGAGGTCCTGGACCGCTCGGGCATCACTGTCAACCGCAACACCGTGCCCGACGACCCCCGGTCGGCCTTCCAGACCTCGGGACTGCGCCTCGGTACCGCCGCCGAGACCACGGCGGGCATGGGCGAGGGCGAGATGGCGGTGGTGGCGTCGCTCCTCGGCCGGACACTGCGCCAGCGCGGGGACGAGGCGGCGCTGGCGGGGATCCGCCGGGAGGTGGGGGAGCTGTGCGCGGCATTCCCTCCCTACCCGTCGCTGATGGCGGCCCGCTGATGGCGGAGCGGGCACGCAGGAGCGGGTCGGCGGGGGGCCCGCTGCGGGCCGGGAGGGGCTGAGCCGGTGCCCCCGGTGGGGGCGTACGCCGCCGTCGCTGCGGTAGCCGCCCTCTGTACCTACCTGCTGCTCTTCCCCATCCGCCGCGTCGCCACGCGCATCGGTTTCGTCGCCGAGCCGGACGAGCGACGCATCCACGCCCGGGTGACGCCGCTCGGCGGCGGTGCGGCCATGTTCGGCGCCTTCCTGGTGGCGATGCTCGTGGCCTTCCTCCTCCATCCGCTCCAGGGGCTCTTCGCCGGGTCGTCCGAGCCGCTCGGGTTGGTGATCGGCGCGGCGGTGATCTTCACCGTGGGGCTCGTCGACGACCGCCGGGAGATGTCACCGCCGGCCAAGATGGCCGGCCAGGTGCTGGCCGCCATGGTGCTCGTGTTCAGCGGCGTCACCATGTTCCAGTTCAAGATCCCCTTCATCGGCTTCCTCGTGCTCTCCCCGCAGGTCACGCCCCTTCTGACCGCGGTGTGGGTGGTGGTGATCACCAACGCCGTGAATCTGATCGACGGGCTCGACGGCCTGGCCGGCGGAGTGGTGGCCATCGCCGCGGGGGCCCTCGCCGTGTACGGCTTGCGCCTGCAGGACCTGGGCATACTCCCCGCCGACAACATCGGGCCCCTCATCGCCGTCATCGCCTGCGGGGTGTGCCTCGGGTTCCTGCCCCACAACTTCTCCCCGGCGCGCGCCTTCATGGGCGATGCCGGCGCGCTCTTCCTGGGGCTGCTCATGGCGGCGGCCACCATGGTCATCGGAGGGCGCACCCCCGAGTACAGCGGCCAGTCCTACTTCTTCTTCGCCCCGCTGTTCATCCCGCTGTTCATCCTGGGTGTCCCCATCGCCGACATGGCCTTCGCCTTCGTGCGCCGCACCGCCCGGGGTCAGAGCTTCGACACCCCCGACAAGGACCATCTCCATCACCGCTTGCTGCGCCTCGGCCACGGGCCCCGGCGCACGGTGCTCATCTTGTGGGCGTGGACGGCGCTGCTGTCCGGCTTGGTCCTCTACCCCCTCTTCGGTGGGGCCGGGAACGCGGTGATCCCCTTCTTGGTGCTGGCGGCCGGGCTGGCGCTCTACACCCTGTTCCACCCCGGTCTGCGCAAGGGTGCTGCCTCCGACGTCGCCGATCCCGTCGACCCGGTCGCCCTCGACGGGGCGGACGCGGACGAGGCCGCCCGGCAGCTCGTGGGCGTCTCTGCGCGTGCCGGCTCCCGGGCCAACGGCCCCGAGCCTGCCGCCAGGCAACTCCCAGGCGCACCGCCCGCAGGCGCCAACCCGGTCCCCCGCCCGGCGACGCAACCCGGTGCTCCGACGCTCGGCGGAACGGAGCAGGCGCGCCGCGCCGTCATGGCGTCGGCCTCCCGCGGTGGGGGACCGCACCGCCGCATGGTCGCCCGCTGGAAGGACGGCGAGGATCCTGACGACGCCGTCACGCTTCCGCCCCGGGGGGGGTGACGGCGGGCCGTCGTGAGCGACCCGGATCGGGCGCGCCGGTTCGTTCCCCTGGGCAAACCCCTGTGACCGGCGGGGACGCCGCTCGTTTTGCCGTTCACAAGCGCGGGATGCGATATTGGTGGTGTGCGCCACTGCCAGACTCACGAAGCCCCGGTGGCGACGCCCTGCCGCTTCGCGTGAGCAGAGGCGAACGGCGATGTGCGATCCCTTGCAGTCTGCCCGCGCGGGCCGACTGACCGTCGGCGGAGCGGCACCAGCCGGTGGACGAGGACCAGCCGGCGTCGGGGAGTGGTGGGGACCGGGCGCCGGAGCCGTCCGGGCCGGGCCTGTGGTCTCTGGCGACACTCGGGCTCACCGCCGGCGTCTGCCTCGCCATCTTCGTAGGAGGTGGAATTTGGCTGGATTCGGTGACGCACCGGTCTCCGCTTTTCGCCCTGGTCGGTGTCGCCGTGGGCATCGTGTCGGCAGTTATGGTCGCCTACCGGGAAATCCGGCCCTTCCTCTGAGCTGCCCCTCATCCCTGCTCAGGAGCTATCAATGATCCCTTCCGACCGCCTTCCTGACTTGGACGCCTCCCGACTCGGGCGCGCCCTGCGGCGGACTCGGGTCGGCGCCTTCGTCGCCGGTGTCCTCGCCCTGGCTATCGGTGGCGTGGTGGGCCAGCCGCTCGGAGGCTTGGGTATGGTCCTTGGCCTCGTCGCCGGCGCTCTCAACACCCGTTCCGTAGACGCAGCCGTGGCTCGGCTGCGGAACGTTGGCCCCGATGTGAAGGCCACGAGACGCCCTCTCATTACTCGGACCATTGGCCGTCTGGGAGTGGTCACGGCCGTAGTCATCACAATGCTGATTGTCGAGGCGCCGATCGGACTCGGCATGCTGGTTGGCCTCATCGTGTACCAGGCCCTCTTCTTGGCCAGCATGTTGGGCGCCGTCCTTCGCAGCGGGGCGTCATCATGACCGACGGCCTCGTTACTGCGCTCGGAGCGGCGCACCAGGTCGGGTCGAGGTTCCTTGCCTCCGGCAACATCGAGATCGGCAACCACGTCTATCGGAAGGTGGGCGGGCTCAACTTCGAACTCGACATCATCTGGTCGACGGTGATCGCCGGCTTCATCGTCCTCGTACTCGGTCTCGTGATGGCCCGTCGGGCTACCCCCGGAGTACCAGGAAAGTTGCAGCTCTTCTTCGAGACCGTGGTCGATCAGGTCAACCATTTGGTGGAGTCCACGGTCGGGCCGAGCGGCACGCGGATAGTCCCCATGGCGGTCGCCCTCTTCCTGTTCATCCTCACTGCGAACTGGCTCGAGGTGATACCCAGCGCTCCGAAGGGTTCCACAGAGTACCTGCCCGCACCCACCAACAACGTGAACCTGACTTATGCGATGGCACTCGTGGCGATCATCATCGTGCACGCCGCATCCATTCGCGCAAGAGGACTTCGGGGATACTTCCGGCACTACACGCGGCCGTTTATGGTCTTCCTCCCCATTAACATCATCGAGGAGATCACCAAGCCGGTAACGCTCGCTCTCCGGCTCTTCGGCAACCTGTTCGCGGGAACGCTGATGTTGTTACTGATTGCCGCTTTACTTCCCGTTTACATCGTCCCGTTTGGGGACATCCTCTGGAAACTCTTCGACATGTTCATCGGATTCATCCAAGCATTCATCTTCGCACTGCTGTTCATCGTCTACTACGGAATGGCGACCAGTGTGGAAGAGGCTCATTGACCGCGTACACCGGAGCCATTTGCCCCGGCGCCGGACCAGATTTGTTGACCACCAAGGAGGAGTGATGGCAGCAGGACCAGTTACTGGACAGGCGGTACAGCTTGCCGGCGCCATGATCGGCGGGGGCATGGCGTTAGGAGGTGGCGCCATCGGCGCCGCCGTCGGCGACGGACTTGCCGGTAGCCAGACCATCGCCGCCATTGCCCGTCAGCCCGAGATCGAAGCCAAGGCCCGACTGTACCTGTTCATCACCGTAGGCCTGGTCGAGGCCATGTACTTCATCAATCTCGCCTTCATGGCGTTCTTCGTGTTCGTCCTCTACAAGAAGTAGGCGTCATGGTCGCTGCCACCGGAGGAAACTTCCTCGTCCCCGACGGGACCTTTATCGCCGAGCTGGTCGCCTTTCTGATCATCGTCGGCATCATCGGCAAATGGATCCTCCCCCCGCTCAACCGAGCCATGGAGAAGCGCCAAGCCGAGATCAAGGAGTCCCTCGAAGCCGCTAACCGCGCCAAGGCGGAGGCCGACGAGACCCGGGCCGAGCGGGCCGGCATCCTCGAGCAGGCCCGCCAGCAGGCCCGCGAGATCGTGGCCAACGCCAACACCACAGCCGAGCGGGTGCGCGGCGAGGCGGTGCAGCGCGGCCAGCAGGAGTACGAACGGATCGTCTCGAGCGCCGAGGCCGAGATCGCCCTCGCCCGCCAGCGGGCCGTCGACGAGGTGAGCAGGCGCGTCGGGACCCTGGTGCTGTCGGTGGCTCGCCAGGTCGTCGGACGGGAGATCGACGCCGAGGCGCACCGCGGGCTGATCGACGAGGCCGTGGCCGCCCTGCAGGCGGCGCCGGACTCCTCGGCCGGCGCGGCCCGGGGCTGAGCGGGCAGCGAGGAGACGGACCGCCGTGCACCCCTCACTGCGCGGGTACGTCACCGCCGTGATCGGCGACGCCGTCGCACAGGACGGCGGCGCCCAGCTGGCCGACGAGCTCAACGCCGTCGCCCACCTGGTGTCGCGCACCAACGACCTGGCCGTGACGCTCACCGACTTCGGCGTTCCGGTGCCGGCCCGCCAAGCCGTGCTGAGCGACCTCTTGAGCTCCCGGGTGCACCCCCTCGTCCTCCGGGTGGTGTTGTGGGCGGTGCAGAGCGAGCGGGCCGACGACCTGCCCACCGTCCTGCACGAGCTGTTCGAGTACGCCCATCACCTGCAAGCCCTCGGCCCGGACCAGGTGCGCGCCGAGGAGCCCGTGTACGGGAGGACGGCCTGGCGCCACTACGCCTCGGGCTACGCGGCAGGAGTGTTCGAAGCAGTCGCCCAGACCGCCGAGATCGAGGACATGGAGGACGAGCTGTTCCGTTTCACCCGGATCGTGGAAGCCAACCCCGAGCTGCGCTCGGCCCTCGCCGACCCCACGGTGTCGCCGGCGGGCCGCCAGGCGCTGCTCGACAACCTTCTCGGCGGCAAGGTCCGGCTCGCCACCTTGCAGCTGGCCAAGGTGGTCCTGGAAGGACATGTCCGCGACCTGGTGGCGGCGCTCGACTGGCTGGTGGAGCAGGCGGCGCGGGCCCGGGGGTGGCGGGTGGCCCGCGTGCGCGCCGCGCGTCCCATCGACGACGGCGAGCAACAGGCCCTGGCGGGCGCCCTGGAGCGGCTCACCCGGCAGCCGGTCGAGCTGCAGATCACCGAGGACCCGTCGCTGCTCGGCGGGGCCGTCGTGCAGGTGGGGGACCTGCTCGTCGACGCCAGTGCCGAGCACCGGATTGCGCAACTGGAAGAGCATCTCCTCGGCGCCGAGGGGACGACGCGAGGAATAGGGACGTGACCACGGCCACGACGAGGACAACGACGGGAGTTGAGGGTTCATGGCAGAGCTGACCATCGACGCCGGCGAGATCTCCGCCGCCCTGGCGCGACACGTCTCCGAGTACACCCCCGAGGTCACCACCGAACAGGTGGGACGCATCACCGAGGTCGGCGACGGCATCGCCCGCGTCTCGGGGCTGCCCGGCGCGGCGGTGAACGAGCTGCTCGAGTTCGAAGACGGCACCCTGGGCCTGGCGCTCAACCTGGACGAGGACACCATCGGTGCCGTGGTGCTCGGTGCCGACAACCACCTCGAGGAGGAGCAGCTCGTCCGTTCGACGGGGCGCATCCTGTCGGTGCCGGTGGGCGACGGGCTGCTGGGCCGGGTGGTGAACCCCCTCGGCGAGCCGCTCGACGGCAAGGGCACCATCTCCTCGGAGACCACCCGGCGCCTCGAGGTGCAGGCGCCCGGCATCGTGGCCCGCCAGCCGGTGAAGGAGCCGCTCCAGACCGGCATCAAGGCGATCG
>DMNK01000151.1:11103-11435 GCA_003453695.1 Acidimicrobiaceae bacterium
GACCGCAAGACCGGCAAGACCACGGTCGCCATCGACACCATCCTCAACCAGAAGGGTCAGGGGGTGAAGTGCATCTACGTGGCCATCGGGCAGAAGGGCTCGTCCATCGCCCAGACGGTGGCCACCCTCACCGAGGCGGGAGCGCTCGACTACACGGTGGTGGTGGCGGCACCGGCGTCTGAGTCCGCCCCCTTCAAGTACCTGGCTCCCTACGCCGGCTGTGCCATGGGCCAGCACTGGATGGAGAAGGGTGAGCACGCCCTCATCGTCTACGACGACCTCTCCAAGCAGGCCGAGGCGTACCGGCAGCTGTCGCTGCTGCTGCGCCGGCC
>DMNK01000151.1:11646-13746 GCA_003453695.1 Acidimicrobiaceae bacterium
GGCGACGTCTTCTACCTGCACAGCCGGCTGCTCGAACGGGCCGCCAAGCTGAGCGACGACCGCGGCGGCGGTTCGCTCACCGCCCTGCCCGTCATCGAGACCAAGGGTGGTGACGTGTCCGCCTACATCCCGACCAACGTGATCTCCATCACCGACGGCCAGATCTACCTGGAGTCCGAGCTGTTCTACGCCGGGGTGCGGCCCGCCATGAACGTGGGCATCTCGGTGTCCCGGGTGGGCGGCGCCGCCCAGGTGAAGGCCATGCGTTCGGTGGCGGGCACGCTCAAGATCGACCTGGCCCAGTTCCGCGAGCTCGAGGCGTTCGCCACCTTCGGCTCCGAGCTGGACAAGGTGTCCCAGGCCCAGCTGGACCGGGGCTACCGGCTGGCCGAGCTCTTGAAGCAGGGCCAGCACGCCCCCATGCCCGTGGAAGAGCAGGTGCTCGTCATCTACGCCGGGTCCAACGGGTTCGTGGACGACGTGCCGGTGCCGGAGGTGCGGCGGTTCGAGGCCGAGATGCTCGAGTTCATGCGCTCGAACCACCCTGAGCTCCTGGAGCAGATCCGCTCCTCCGGGCAGCTGCCCGAAGAGGCGGCGCTCGCCAAGGCCTTCGAGGCGTTCAAGAGCGGCTTCGACACGGGATCGGACTGAGGAGCCCATGGCGAGCGGCCAAGAACGCGTCCTGCGGCGCCGTATCCGAAGCGTCCAGGCGACGCAGAAGATCACGCGCGCCATGGAGCTCATCGCCGCCTCGCAGATCGTGCGCGCCCAGCAGCGCATCGCCGGTGCCGCCCCCTACCTGAAGGGCATCGCCGAGGTACTGGCCGAGGCGGTCGCCGACGCCGGCGAGCACGCCGGGCGGCTGGTGGGTGTCCCCGACGACCCCCGCCGGGTGCTCGTGCTGGGGCTCGTGGCCGACCGGGGGCTGGCCGGCGGCTACAACGCCAACGTGCTGCGCACCGTGGAGCGCCTGGTGCGCAGCGGACGCCAGAGCGACGTCGAGCACCGCATCGTGACGGTGGGCAAGAAGGGCCAGTCCTTCCTGCGCTTCCGGGGCTTCGAGGTGGCGCTCGCCTTCACCGGGTTCTCCGACCGCCCCACCTTCTCATCCGCCCGCGAGGTGGCGGCCGCGGTGACGGCACCCTTCGTGGACGAGGAAGTCGACCAGGTGCTCGTGGTGTCGACGAGGTTCCTCTCGGCGGGGACCCAAGTGGTGGAGACCCGCCAGCTCCTGCCCATGCCCGAGCCGACGGCCGGTGCCGGGCCCGAGGACGGCTCCGAGCGGGCGCCGGTCGACGATCCGCACCAGGCGCCGGGCGGGGGACGTTCTGGGTACACCGAGTTCGAGCCCGAGTCTGCCGACCTGCTCGGCGAGCTGGTGCCGCGCTACGTCGAGGCCGCCGTGTTCGGCGCCTTGCTCGAGGCGGCGGCCAGCGAGCACACCGCTCGCCAGCGGGCCATGGCTGCCGCCACCGACAATGCCGAGGAGCTCGTGAAGACGCTGACCCGGGTCATGAACCGGGCCCGCCAGGACGCCATCACCACCGAGATCATGGAGATCGTGGGCGGCGCCGAGGCGCTGCGCCAAGCCGAGCACGCCGAATGAAGCCACCGATGAAACGGAGCACCGCATGACCACCACCACCGCCGCCCCTCCCGGCACGGGCACCGGGGAGCTGACCGAGGGCCGCGTCGTCGCCATCGCCGGCCCCGTGGTCGACGTCGAGTTCCCCCCGCACTCCCTGCCCGAGATCAACATGGCCGTGGAGATGGACCTCGAGCTCGAGGGCCGGACGGTCACCGTCACCGCCGAGGTGGCCCAGCAGATCGGCGAAGGCCGGGTGCGCTGCGTGTGCCTGCGCCCCACCGACGGGCTGCACCGGGGCACGGCCGTGCGCAACCTGGGGCACGGGCTGTCGGTCCCGGTGGGCAACACCGTGCTGGGACACGTCTTCAACGTGCTGGGCGAGTCGCTCGACACCGCCGACATCGGTGCCGTCGAGGACCGGTGGGAGATCCACCGGGAGGCGCCGCCCTTCGACGAGCTCGAGCCCCGGGCGCAGATGTTCGAGACCGGCATCAAGGTCATCGACCTCCTCG
>DMNK01000060.1:0-591 GCA_003453695.1 Acidimicrobiaceae bacterium
AGGCGAGGACCATTACGGCCCCACCGACCAGGTACAGCTTGGCCGTGACCCTTCTTCGAGCAAGCTCGGCGGCGAGGGCTTCGAGCGCCTGGACCATTTCGCTCGCATCCATCAAGCGCTCCGGAGTTCTTCCTCGCCCGCCAGGACCCCGTGGCGAACGAATGCACCCGGTGCCGTCGAGAACTCCCACCAGTGGAGCCCGTCCACGTCGGATAGGTACCAGAACGGCTTCACGAATCGTTCGGGTTCTTCCGTCCAGGAGGGAGGGGTTACGCCCAGGCGAGCGCACGCGTCTTCAACGACGGCGGCAACGAGTGCGTCGAACCGCTTCTCCCCGGTTGATCCAGGCCGATCCGCCACCAGGGCGAGCGCCCCGGCCTGGCTCGAGCGCAGCAGAGAATCCCTGAGATCGAGGACCTCGCGGAATGCCGCGTCTTCCCGCGCCGCTTTGGAGTCCCCGACCCCGGCCGGTAGCTCTCCCGCCAGGACACGAGCAGCCCGTCGAACGACAGAGGTGGCAGAGAAGCGTTCCTCGGCTACGAGTAGTAGGTCTACAGGTCGGCCCATCCGATCGAGGATTCGACCCAGAAC
>DMNK01000060.1:865-11452 GCA_003453695.1 Acidimicrobiaceae bacterium
CCTCGGCGGCGCCTGGCCTCCTTCAGCGCCTCCGACGCCAGTTGCTCCCAGTTCACCGGTCTATGATACCTTAAAAGGGATCAGTCTGCCGTCAGGTCGTGCCCGGGCGAGAGCCGTCGGCGGGGCAGCGAGGGCGCGCTCATCGGCTTAGGCCGGATGTCCATCAGGAGCTCTGGCCAGCTTCAGCCTGCGCCTGGTCGATCCAACAGTTGTCTGACGGCAGATTCAAGCTCAGGAACGTCGCGCTCGATGGTTGCAGCGATGATGGCATGCGAGGTGTCGAAATACCGATGGGCCAGACGGTCGCGCATTTGGGCTATTTGGTTCCAGGGAATGTCGGGCTGAGTTTCCACCAAGTCCGTGGGCAATGCCTTAACCGCTTCACCAATCTCGATCAGGCGCACGCGGACGGCATCGAAGACGAGCCCATCGCTGAGGTTCCCTCGCTTCACGTGCTCGCGGATCGCGTCGATGGCCGCGAGGATGTCTTCGAGGGGCTGACGATCGAAGCGGCTCAAAGCGCGACCGCCTCCGACAGTACCGACTCAGCCACACCAGGTTTGAGATCGCGCGCCGGTACGAGATCGACGTGCACTCCGAGAAGACGTTCGAGTTCACATTGGGCCCGGGCAAGCCCGATCAGACCTATGTTCGTCGCGACGTCCACGAGCAGATCCATGTCGCTGCCTTCGGATTCCTCCCCCCTGGCCACGCTGCCAAAGACCCTGGGGTTCGAAAGCCCGTGGTGGGCCGCCACTTCTCGCACCTGGCCGCGACATTTCCAGACTCTCGCCCCGACCGGGCCGCGCAGTGGTGAGGTGCGGGCGCGCACGCGCACTTCGAGCTCCAGACCTGTGGCCGCCACGAGGCGCTGGAGCGTCGGAAGCGAGGGTTGGCGTGCGGAGGACTCGTAAGCACTGATCACGCTCTGGGCGACGCCGGCGCGCTTCGCGAGCTCGGCCTGAGAAAGGCGGGCGCGTCCTCTCGCTTCGCGAAGCAGCGATCCGGCCCTGGCATCGACCACGAAGGCACCATATCGTATTGTCGATCAAATGCGCATTGTCGATCACGACTCCAGGGATCAATTACCTGACATGACTGTCAGTCTTGACTGATCCATCTGTCAATTATTGACTGACTAACTGACTGACTACGGGAGAGAGTTTCGGAGATATCCACAGATTACGTGAGAGTATTTCTCCTGGTCAGAGCGTTCTGTGGAGTTCCTGAGAGGCCCAGCAAGGCCTACGGATTAGAAGGTCGGCCGTTGAACCGCCGTTGAACCGCCAGGTCAGGGAGGTGCGGGCTGACCGTCGCTAGGCGATCGCGTGACCAGTAAGGGCGTAACGGTGCTTCACCTGCTCCAGCTTCCGGCCTGACTCTTCGTGGAGCTTCACAGCCGAGATCGCGACAAACCCAGCACCCGAGGTGACGTCGTCATCTGCGGACTCGACTCGGTATCGAGAAAGACCGGGAGGTTGCCGAAGGGTTGAGCGTCGAGCCGCCAGGGCAAATCCAGCATCCAAAAGGATTCTCTCGACCTCGGCCACGGTGTAGAAGCGAGCGTACCGGTAGACGTGATGACCATCTCGTCCACACTTCGCGTACGGATCTGCCCAGGCACTTCCGGCTGGGAGGAAGCCAACAACCACGCCACCACCATCGGCGAGAATCCGGTGAGCTTCGACGAGAGCCGCAGTTGGATTGGCAAGGAAGCAAAGGGTAAAAGCCAAGACGACGGTGCCAAAGGAGCTCTCGCCGAGCGGGAGCGCCTCGCCCTGCCCGAGGATGGCTGCGACTCCACGCCGCCGGGCGAGGGTCAAGGCAGGTTGGGATGGGTCGAGACCGAAACCGAAGCCGAGGGCTTCGGCGAATCGACCCGTCCCCACGCCGACCTCGATTCGCGGCGAGGGCAGGGTGTCGACCAGCGGACGGAGGGCATCGAGTTCGATCAACATGATTGGCTTGTCCGTGGCGCTCTCATACCAGGCGTCGTAGGCGTCGGCCGAGGAATCGAACCATTGTGGCCGTGTGGACGCGTTCGACAGATGAGTCACGGGGACGGATTGGACCTGAGCTGTTCCACATCCACGGTATTCATGCGTCGACTTTCCTTGTCCGAGTGCGCGCACGCACTCAGTCGGTTTCGAATGGCATTACGGATCAACTAGTAGTTGAACGTGAGGGCGCCACCCTGTGTGAACTCGTAGAGCGAGGGGGCCCCTTTGACTTCAGCGCCCTTAACCCAGGAGGCCTCCTCGAGCTGGCGGGTCTTCACGCACACGGGACATGCGAAGAATCGCCCACCCTTCTCGATGTACTCATTGTGCAGATCGGCAATGGAGGGCGCGTTGGGCACCGAAAGCTTCTCGCTGTAGCCCTCGGTGGCGATGTGCACTCCGTCCTTTGTGAGCCACATGACCGCTTCCTTCCCGGCACGGAGTGCTTCGACGCCGAGGAGATAGCCGATCAACACGGACTCGGCGTCATCGGCACCGTGGGTCTGGCCCACCACGACCTTGTCATCTGTTGCCATTTCTGGTTCCTCCTGTCCTGGGTTGTGAGCCGGGCAGTGCCGGTCTCGTCTCTCAACTACAGATCGCTCATTTCCTCCACCAAGGCGGCGGCCCCGACCGCATCAGACGCCGGGACACCTCGACGGTGTGTCTCGTACATCCGTACGGCGACAACCAGTCCCGACAGCCCGGTCAAGCCGGCTACGAACCAGATGGCGGCTCGAAGCCCAAAGGCGTCGGCCACGACCCCGGCCACCAGGGCCCCGATGGCGAACCCCGCGTCGCGCCAGAGGCGGTAGACGCCGACGGAGCGGGCCCGCCACGTCGGGTGGGCCACATCACCGATGGCGGCCAGCAGCGTCGGGTACACCATGGCCGTGCCGGCCCCGAGCAGCAGCGCCCCGAGCGCCCACGGCCAGAAGTTGTGCACCGCAGCGATCAACCCGATGGCAAGCGCTTGGAGCCACATGCCACCGGCGATGAGCCACTTGCGACCGATCCGATCGGAGAGCGCGCCGGTAACGAGTTGTCCCAGTCCCCACACCGCCGGGTACAGGGCGGCCAGGATGCCGATCCTCGACACCGACAACCCCGCCCGCGCAAAGAAGAGGGGGAAGATCCCCCAGGCGAGCCCGTCGTTCAAGTTGTTCACCAGTCCAGCCTGGCTGGCCGCCGACAATGCGCGCTCCTTCAAGCTCGTCAGCCAGAACACCTCCCTGGTGGACAACCCACCATGAGCATCCGGCGAGGCATCGACGTGGCTGGCCGCCTCGAGGCGGGCATGGCCATGGGTCTCGCGCACAAACAAGGACGAGAGCCCCAACCCGAGGCCGACCACGGCCATCCCGAGGAAGAAGGGCTGAGGACGCAGTCCAGCGTGGGCGGCGATGAACCCGGTGGCCAGGGCGGCAAGGGCCAGCGCGCCGTAGCCGGCCG
Organism: Acidimicrobiaceae bacterium; assembly: GCA_003453695.1. Classification (GTDB taxonomy): domain Bacteria; phylum Actinomycetota; class Acidimicrobiia; order Acidimicrobiales; family UBA8190; genus UBA8190. The sequence goes on from DMNK01000060.1 coordinate 4,318, forward strand.
CCTCGTTGAGGCCCATGGCCAGTCCACGGCGGCGCGGACCGACCAGGTCGATCTTCATAATGACGGTGGTGCTCCAGGTGAGCCCCTGATTCACCCCGAGGAGCACGTTGGCGAAGATGATCCACCCCCAACTCGGCCCGTAGGCGAGCAGGAACGGCACGGGGAGGCCAACCAGCCACCCCGCCACGAGCACCGGCTTGCGACCGACCCGGTCAGAGAGCGTCCCGGCCACGAAGTTGGTGGCCGCCTTGGTGGCCCCGAAGGCGACGATGAAGGTGAGCGCGGCGGTGAAGGCGTGGAGGTGGAAGACCCGCACGCCGAGAAGCGGCAGGACGGTGCGCTCCTGGCCGAGGAAGGCGCCGACGAGGGCGTTGACCCCGACGAGGAGCGAGAACTGGGCCAGGTTCTGTCGCAGACCAAGGCGCGTAGGCGCAGCTGCGTTGTTCATCGGCCAGTGTCCAGTGGCCGGCCCGTCGCCTTCGCCCAGTCGGCCGGCCCGCCGAGGACCACCGTACGGTCCCGGTTGCCGCGTGCCTCCAAGATGCTGGCGGCGCTCATGGCCCGCTCGCCGTGACCGCACATGATCGTGAGGTGCTCACTGGGCAGCTCGGCCCGGTCGACCGAGCCCAGCTCGGCATGCAGGGCGCCGGGGATATGGCCTGCGACGAATTCGGCTGCCTGGCGGATGTCGAGAATCGTGCCTGTGGCCTCGGCGGCCGGAACGAGGGCGACACGGCTGTCCTCGAACCCGGCCCGCCGCCACGCCCCCATCCCGCCCTCGAGCTCGCCTACGAGGTGCTCGTATCCGACCTTCAGCGCCTGGCGCACCACCTCGCCCCGGTCCTGCTCGCGATCGAGCACGAAGACGATGGGGCGGCCGTCTTCGACCAGCCACCCGAGCCAGGTGCCGAACTGGTCGCGCAGCTCGATCGAGAGTGCCCCGGGGATGTGGGTCTCGGCATATGCCGTGATGGGTCGCACGTCGACCACCACTGCGCCGTCGTCGATACGGCGCCGCACGTCGATCGCGTCGAGACGCGCCAGCGCGGGCGGATCGGTGCCGAACACAGCGGGGCCTCGTCGGTTCACCTCACGCAGGCGGGTGAAGTAGGGCGGATACGTGCCGAGACCCTTGAAGAGAAGCTTGACGAAGGCGTCCTCGTCGGGCGCGCCCAAAAGGGCGTTGCCCGCCTTCTCCGCCCCAATGGTGGTGGTCCGTTCGCCACCAGCCGGCGCCGAGCAGAACGAGCCTGCTCCATGGGTGGGGTAGACGGGCAGATCGTCGGGGAGCGTCAGGATCCGCTCGTGCAGCGAGCGCCACAGGCTTCGTGCCAGGTTCTCGGTCTGCTCCGGCGCGATCAGATCGGTGCGGGCCACCGAGCCGACGAGAAGCGACCCGCCCGAGAACAAGGCCATTGGAGCTGCGCCGTCGAGCAGCAGGTAGGAGAGGTGTTCGGGGGTGTGCCCCGGCGTGGCCAGCGCCCGCAGTGTGAGGCCCCCCAGGTCCACCTCCTCACCGTCGTCGAGACCGCGGTGGGGGAACTCGCTGTGGCCGGCGGCTGGCGCCAAGACCTGGGCGCCCTGGGCGGCGAGCTCCCGGCTCCCCGAGACGAAGTCAGCGTGAAGGTGGGTCTCGGCGCTGTAGACGATGCGATCTCTGCTCTGCGAGGCGGCCCGCAGGTAGGGGCTGGGGTCACGCTCGGGGTCGATGGCGAGCGCCCGTCTGTCGCCGAGGTCGACGACGTAGGACGAGTTACCGAGTCCCTCATCGACCACCGGGACGATGATGTCCGAGACGCTCATTGCGGCTTGGTGCCGGCGATGACGATGTAGCCCAGATAGGGAACGGCGGTCGAGGCTCGTCCTCCTGGGTGGATCACCCGCTTGCCGATAACGGCCATGAACTTGTGGGGGTCGAGCGCCGCCATCTCCCTCGAGGCCAGCTTGGTCACCGATCCCTCCCCGTTGTCACGTGCGGGCCTCATCTTCACCCAGGGTTTACGCTATTGTCAAGCAGTTATTTGATCACTTGACAATGAGAATGGACGGTGAGCAGGATGTCCCTCGTGGGAGAGCGCGCCGCCAAGGACAACCTCTACGACGGCTTCGCCGAGGTGGCCAAGGCCCTCTCTAGTGGCCGCCGGGCGGAGATCGTCGACGTCCTGGCCCAGGGGGCGCGCTCGGTCGAAGAGATCGCCGTCGAGATCGACCAGAGCGTCGCCAATACCTCCCACCACCTCCGCGCCCTGGCCCGAGCCGGGCTGGTCACGACCCGGCGCGAAGGCACCCGCATCTACTACGCGCTATCCAGCGAGAGAGTGGCCGAGCTGTGGTCGGCGCTGTGTGACGTGGCCGGCGAGCACGTCGCCGGGCTCGAGCGCTTGGCCGCTGCCTACCTCGGCGAACGCGACGGCATCGAGGAAGTCGGCCGCGACGAACTGGCCCGGCGACTCGAGTCAGGCGAGCTGGTCGTCCTCGACGTCCGGCCCGTAGCGGAGTTCGCGGCCGGCCACATCGTGGGGTCTCGTTCTGTGCCCATCGGAGAGCTGCGCAAGCACCTGCGGGCACTGCCCAAGGAAGTCGAGGTCGTCGCCTACTGCCGGGGCCCCTACTGCGCCTACGCGGACGAGGCGGTGCGCGAGCTCACGAAGAAGGGTTTCCGTGCCCGCCGCCTGGCCGACGGATTCCCGGAATGGCGACGCGCCGGCCTGCCGGTCGCCGTCGGAGCTGAAAGCTAGATGGCGGCGGTGTCGTCCTCCGAGGTCCGACCATGACCGATGAGCTGACAGCGCCACCCGGCCTGGTGCATCTCGCTGAGGGGCGCGAGGCTGAAGTCTTCCTTCGCGACGACGGAAGCGTCGTGAAGATCATGCGCAGCGCCGCTCAGGCACCGAGGGTCCAGCGCGAAGCGGCCGCGCTCCAGGCGCTCGCTGGGAAGGAGCATCTGGCGCCGGCGTTCAGGGAGGTCACCAACGTTGCTGGTCGGCCCGCGCTGGTGAGCGAGCGGGTGACCGGTGCCGACTTCCTGGCAGTGCTGTCGAGAAAGCCGTGGCTCGTGCTCGGCGTGGCCGGCAGCCTGGGCCGTGCCCACGCCGCTATGCATGAGCACCGGGCACCGGTTTCCCTGCCCGAGCTCAACGACGAACTGGCCCGGCGAATCGAGTCAGCCAGTGCCCTGCCACCGAATCTCGCGTCGGAGGCGCTCATCCGGCTCCGGACCCTCCCGAGCGGAGATCGCCTCTGTCACGGGGATTACCACCCGGCCAACATCCTCGGGACGCTGAAGGCGCCTGTGATCATCGATTGGGGCGATGCCTCGCGGGGCGCACCCGTGGCGGATGTGGCGCGCACATTGCTGCTCCTTCGGGCAGGGGAACTCCCGCCCGACACCCCCGTAGCCATGCGGGCGCTCACCGCTGTCGGGAGGGGACTGCTCACGCGGCGCTACCTCGCCGTCTATCGCCGAAGTGCGGGGCATGACCTGGCTCGTCTGGACGACTGGATGTTCGTGCGGGTGGCGGCCCGTTTCAACGAAGAGATCGAGGTCGAATACCCGCGCCTCACACGGCTATTGGAGGAGGCTTCACAATGAAGAAACCCGCCGAGTACGCCCAAGCCGTCGAAGACCACCCGACGCTGCCGAAAGGAGACTGCGAGCGCGTCTCCGGCTACGGCGTCATGGGGCTCCCCTTCGCCTCGGGCCACGTCCTTGGCTTGCGGCGGTGGACAGCCTCGTCCGTCGGCGACCGATTCACGTCGATCTGGCACCGGAATCCGACCGGGCAATGGACGTTCTACGAGTCCGCACCTTGCGAGGTTGCGTGCAGCCGCTACTTCGGAGACGGGGTCGAACGTTTCTTCGAGGGCCCAATCGATCTCGACTGGGAGGCGTCGGCGCGCCTTCGCATTCGCACCGCCGACGGCGCGGTGGATTGGACGGTCGAGATGGAGGCGACCGCCAGAACCCGGGCGATGAGTGCCGCCAGCTCGGCGCTCCCCATGGCGGCCTGGCGTTCGGGCCCGGTGCTGCGTGCCATGGGAGCGATGGCAGGGCCGTTCCTCGGCGTGGGCAAGGTCCAGCTCACCGGCACCACCTCCAACCGTCAGCACTTTGAAGCCAACCCGCTGCGCATTTGGTACGTCGCCGACAGCCATGCCGTCGTCGAGGGAGAAGACCTCGGCCCGATCGGGGCGTTGGCCGAGCAGGCCCACATGGCCGACTTCTACTTCCCCCAACGGGGCATGTTCGCCGTCGGACGCGTCTTCGTCAGCCCGCTGGAACCGAGCTCTCGAAGCTCGCAAGAAGCCACTGCCGCCACACGGTGAAATCGATCAGAGCTGCATCGCCGTGGTCGATTCCGGTGCTGCCGCGGCACTCGTCGAACAGATGAGCGACATCTGAGCGGTTGGCCCGTAAGGGAGCGCCCCGACTCTCGGCAGCCTCGTCCTCCCAGGCAAGACACCCAGAAAGCCCCTCTGTTGACAAGGATTTTCGTAAGTGTAGAGTGACGGTCGGTGGCAGCTTACCGTTCTTCGGCCCTCCTGGCGCTGGGTGACCCCACCCGCCTGGCCATCTTGGAGCGGCTAACGGAGAGCCCCCTCGCAGTGGTCGACCTCACGCGAGGGCTGCCGGTCAGCCGCCCGGCGGTGTCGCAGCACCTGCGCGTGCTCAAAGACGCCGGCCTCGTCGTCGACGAGGCCGTGGGCAACCGCCGCATCTACCGCGTCGATCCCGACGCGCTGGCCGCGCTGCGAGATCAGCTCGACCGGTTCTGGGGGAAGGCCATGGCCGCGTACAAGACGACCGTGGAAGAAACCACGAAGGAGGACCGATGAGTCAATCGGCACCGTCGACCAGCGTTCGCCATTCTGTCGTGGTGGAGGCTCCCATCGACACGGCCTTCAAGGTGTTCACCGAGGACTTCGGCCGCTTCAAGCCGCCCGAGCACAACATGCTCGGCGTGGACATCGCCGAGACCATCTTCGAGCCTCGCGCCGGTGGCAGCCTCTACGACCGTGGTGTAGACGGCAGCGAATGTCGCTGGGGTCGCGTCCTGGCCTACGAACCTCCTCATCGTGTGGTGGTCAGCTGGGACATCAGCCCCACTTGGCAGATCGAGACCGACCTCGACAAGACCAGCGAGTTCGAGGTGCGCTTCACGGTTGAGACGCCCGGGCGGACAAAGGTGGAGCTGGAGCATCGTTATCTCGACCGCCACGGCGAAGGTTGGGAAGGTGTCCGAGCCGGAGTGGACGGGGACCAGGGTTGGCCGCTTTACCTGGGTCGGTTTGCCGGGCTGCTGAAGGTGGAGGCTGACTGATGTCGATCTCGACCAGCATCGACGTGGATCGTCCACCCAGCGAGGTCTTCGCCTACGTCACCGATCCCGGCCGTTTCGCCGAGTGGCAGAACGGCGTCGTCGGTGGGCGCATGGCGAACGGGGGGCCACAGTCGGTCGGCGATCGGTGCGTCACGACCCGTCGCATTGGGTTTGCCGAGCGGCCGGTGACCTCGGAAGTCACCCACATCGAGCCACCACGGAAGTGGGGAGTGCGAGGAATCGACGGCCCCATTCGCGCCGAGGTGAACGTCACCGTCGAGACGCTCGAGAGCGACCAGCGATCACGAGTGACGATCGAACTTGAATTCGCCGGCCATGGGATCGGGATCCTCCTGGTCCCTCTCGTCGTCCGCCCCCGGGCCCGCAAAGAGATGCCAGTCAACATTCGGAGACTCAAGCAGCGATTAGAAGCTGACTCCCGGCCCGCAGCGAGCACGTAGTCCCCGCCCGGCGCCCGTGCCCTGTGATCGGCTGCCTGCCCTCGACAGGGGCCATGATCATCGATTATCATCGATAGTCGATGGAGGTGGACAGGAACTCGGCCGAGGTCTGGGCATCGTGGTTCCGATGCCTCGGGGACCCCTCTCGGGTCCTCCTGCTCAACTGCCTGGCCACCGCCGAGTCGCCGATGACCGTGGGCGAGCTCGTCGGCCGGGTCGACATCGGACAGTCGACGGTCTCGCACCACCTGAAGGTCCTCGCCGAGACCGGCTTCGTGCACTCCGAACGTCGGGCCAACACCACGTTGTTCCGGGTGAACGAGCGTTGCCTCGAGCGCTTTCCCTCGGCGGCCGAGCTGATCATGGGTGTGCTTCCTCGCTACGACCCCACCCCCTCGAGCTGCGTCGCGCCGTGGCAGGACGGCCACCCCCAAGACCGTCCCCGCGGTCGTTCGCGAACGGGGGTTGCCCGGTGACGAATGCCGAGGAAGGAGCTCAGGGAATGAGCGGTGGTCCGCCTGAGCGAACGGCCATCCGCCTCGAGCTCGAGCAAGCGCGCCTGTCGTTCCGCGACCTGGTCTCGAGCGCGATTGAGGAAGACTTCGCTCGACCCAGCAACGGCACCCGCTGGACCAATCGGCAACTGCTCTTCCACATGATGTTCGGTTATCTGATCGTGCGAACACTCTTGCCCATGGTCAAGGTGGTCGGCCGGCTGCCGGAAGCGATGGGACGTGGCTTCGCTGCCGGGCTCAACGCGGCCACCGGTCCGTTCAACGTCATCAACTACTGGGGCTCGGTCGCCGGTGCCCGCCTCTACGGCGACCGTCGGATGACGGGCAAGTTCGACGCAGCGGTCTCTCGTCTCGGAGAGCGTCTGGCTACGGAGAGCCAGGCCGAATTGGCCCGGCCGGTGGCTTTTCCCGTGCGGTGGGACCCGTTCTTCAAACCGGTGATGACCCTGCTGGACGTCTACCACTACCCGACGCAGCACTTTGAATTCCATCGGCGCCAGCTGACCCTCGTCGACCGGCGCAAAGAGGAGGTCGATATGGACGATCCCGACAGCGAGATCCGCAGCGCCGTGCGCGAGCACTACGCCAAGGCGGCCCAGGCCGTGGAGAGCTGCTGTGGGCCGACAGGGTCCGCAGAAGACCTCATCGGCCGCACGCTGTATGACGAAAAGGAAGCGACCGCACTGCCCGAAGGGGCACTGGCCGCCTCGCTCGGATGTGGGAACCCGACTGTCCTGGCCGAGCTGCGGCCCGGTGAGGTGGTACTCGACCTGGGCTCGGGAGGCGGCATCGACGTGCTCCTCTCCGCCCGTCGGGTCGCCCCGTCGGGCAAGGCCTA
>DMNK01000060.1:11685-19261 GCA_003453695.1 Acidimicrobiaceae bacterium
GCGCAGGTGACCAACGCCGAGTTCCTGGAGGGGACGATGGAGTCGGTGCCGCTTCCCGACGGGTCGGTCGACGTGATCATCTCGAACTGCGTGGTGAACCTCTCGCCCAACAAGCCCGCTGTGTTCCAAGAGGCCTTCCGGGTGCTCAAACCGGGTGGGCGCCTGGCGATTTCCGACATCGTGTTGCGAAAGGCGCTCCCCGAGGAGGTACAACGTGCCATCGGCCTATGGACGGGCTGCGTGGCAGGGGCGCTCGTCGATGGCGTCTACCGAGAGCAGCTGGCTCGCGCAGGCTTCGAGGACATCGACATCGAGCCCACACAGGTCTATGACCGGGCCGCCATCGCCCGGATGGCCCGAGACCTCCTGGCATCGGGGGAGCTGCCGCCCTCCTTGGACGTCGAGGCCACCCTGGACACACTCGATGGGGCAGTGATGAGTGCCTTCGTCCGCGCCCGCAAGCCCGCGACGGTGGGCCGATGACCGAGATGCGATGTGCGGAGTGCGGCTGCCTTGTCGATGCCGGTCTGGTCGTGGAGCGCTGCGGTGATCCCGATTGCTGTTGCAAGGATCTTCGGGAGAAGACGCGATGATCGTCGCCCTGCTTCGATGCCTTCGACGCGCGACGATGGTGTCGCGACAGTAAGGACGGCGAGCGCGTTGGCGCGTGCAAACTGACCACCAAACTGACCCCCTAACCGGCGGATTCGTGCGGATTTCACCGGACTTCCGTGGACAGAATCACCAGGTCACGGACCATGGCGGACGAAACTAGAACCTGTTTCAGCCCCTACGGATCAGAAGGTTGGCGGTTCGAGTCCCTCCGAGCACCTCCGAGCGCGCTGAGCAGTTCTGAACCCAACTTCGTCAGAAATTGCTCGTCGCTCTCTCGACGTTTTCCGCCTCTGAACTGCGGTTACCTCTCATTGGCGATGTGATTCAACATCAGGTGCTCTCACCGTGGGCGGCGCTTCAATCGATCATCCACCCGAGCCACCGCCCATGTGGATGCGCTAGAGCATCAACCCCAAAAGATGCAGGTTGGGTCGTGATCGATCTCAGCGAGCAGCTCATCGACCTTGGTGGTTGGTTCGGCCATCTCATAGGGATGCCAGCGGTCGTTGCGATCTGCGTAGAACAGCGTCCAGCGGTGGTCGCCGGGGTCGAAGCGAAGTTGGGCGATTGGTTGGCGACTCCACTCCGATGCACGGCCTTGGTCCCAGGGTGGCCGGCATTCGAAGATGGTGATTGCCTTGCCTCGGACGCCATACTCCACCCTCAGGTCGTGGGCGTGCTCGGAAGGACTGTTGGCGTCGCAAAATCGCCGGACGGCGGCAGTGGCGCTGTCGGGGATGGGGCTTCCGGTCATCGCCGAGACCGCCTACCCCCTGAGACGATGGCCGTGACCGTCTTGCGGCCGAGGCCCGAGACATCGGCGAGCTGGCGGAGGGAGGCGCCGGCGCGATGGGCAACCAGAATCATGTCGTCACGGATGCGCACTTCCTTGGCAGCCCGGTCGGCGCTGAGGCCCACGACCACCAGAGCGGCACCAAGTTCGCCTTGTTCGCCACCTCTGTACGTGTCCATAGCGGCGGTCGCAGCGACGACTTCATCTTCGGTGTAGCTCATGACTCCTCCCGAAGGGCCCGAGCGAGTTTGTCTCGAATCGCCATCAGCCGACAGCCGGGCACCCGAGTCGATCATGAGCCGGAGCAGGGCCCGGTCCCGGATGTCCTCGAACTGCTCGCCCCGACACGCCCGCATCAGCTCCCGCAGGTCTTCGTCGGCCACCACCGGAACGGGCCGCTCGGGGATCTTGGGCGTCCGTACCTGAGCCATGGGCGACGACGAGATCGTCCCCCGCTCGGCCAGCCAGCCGAAGAACGGCTTGAGGGACCGGTACCGCACCGCTGCCGTCCCCGGCCGCCACCGGTCGAGCTGGTCGCTGATGAAGGCCTCGATGTTCTCGGCGGCGACCTCCTGGGCCCCCGTGGGCAGACCATGCTCCTCGAGGAACTGGACGAGGAGCCGGGCTGTGTCGCGATAGGAACGGATGGTCCTCGGGCTGCGATTGCGGGCCCGCAGCGAGGCTTCCCACAGGGGAATGGCCGTCGCCAGCTGCATCGGCGCGGGCCGGCTCGGGCGTGCACCCCGGGCAGTGGGGGCCGATCTCGTCGGTGCCGGGCCCATGGCCCCTTGTAACTGGCCTGCTTTGCTCGAAACCTTGCCGGTTCGTGTGCTGGGCAGCCGTCAGGTCCGACTAAGAGGTCAGGCATCTACAAGTACGGCGGCCTTGTGGTGGTGTGCCTCGAGGTGCCGACGGGTCATCAGGAGGGCGGCGATGCCATCACCGACGGCGGATCCAAGTTGCTTTGTTGACCCAGACCGGACGTCGCCAGCGGCAAAGACCCCGGGCATCGATGTCTGCATGGTGGCGTCGGTGACGAGGAAGCCACCTTCATCACGCTCGAGGGTTTCGCCGAGGAATGAGGTGTTCGGCGTCAGGCCGATGAACACGAAGGCGGCGGCAGCGGGGAAACGGTGCGTCTCGCCGGTGGCGCGATCGCGGGCCACCGCGGCTGCGAAGCGGCCACGGTCACCTTCTAGCTCGACGATGTCGAAGCCAGTGTGGATGATGAATCGGGGATCCGACCGCACCCTCTCCTCGAGAAGGGGCGAAGCGGTGATTCCAGAACGGGCCAGCACCCGGACGTGGTCGGCGAACTCGGACAGGTGCAGGCCTTCCTCGAGTGCAGAGTTGCCCCCGCCGATGACAGTGACTTCGTTCGCCCCCTTGTAAAAGGGGCCATCGCAGGTGGCGCAGAAATGGACGCCCGCCCCTATGAGCTCCTCTTCCCCCGGCACTTCCAAGCGCCTGTACGTCGACCCTGTGGCCACAATGACGGCGTGCGAGGTGAGCTGGGATCCAGTCGCCAGCGAGATGACCAGGTCCTCACCGTCGAGCTCCACTGCCCTCACCGATACGGCCGACAGGAGCTCCACCCCGTACCTTCGAGCCTGCTGGACAAACCGATCGGTCAGCTCGGCACCGGAGATCCCGTCGGGGAACCCCGGGTAATTGTCGATCCGGTCGCTGATCCCGGCCTGTCCTCCCAGGGCACTGGCGTCCACGACGATGGCGTCGATGCCCTCGCGGGCGGCGTAGATGGCCGCCGCCAAGCCGGCAGGACCGCCGCCGACGATCACGAGGTCATAGACGGACCGTTCAGCAGCGAGGGTGAGGCCGATTCGGCGGGCAAGAGCCTCGTCGGTTGGATTCACCTCGTGGGTACCGTCGCCGTAGACGACGGTGGGGATGATCTGCCCGCCCCCCTGAACACCTTTGAGCACCTCGACGGCATCGGGGTTGTCGTCGACGTCGATGTTCTCGTAGGGCACGCGATGGCCGGCCAGAAACTTCTTCACCCGTTTGCAATGAGGACACCACGGTGCCCCGTAGACCGTTATGGATCCGGCGGTGCTTGTCATCGTCCAACTCTACGGACTCGGACACCTCACCGTCCCAAGAAACGTCCTCGAGCGAGATCTCTCGACAGTCGACTGGGGCGGCGTCGAGCGCAGTGCCCATGGCTACCACGGGCGGCCGGTTGGGTTCTCTCGGAAGGCTCTCCACGACGAGGAATGTACTGATTGAGGCGTGGCCGCCTCATGCCAATTGGCTGTCGGCCGCCGACAACAGCTCGTAGACGGGATTGATCATGGCGAGCTTGTCGTGATGCTTACCGACCATTCCATCCACGATCATCTTCGTCCCGGTCTCGATGCCGGCGATCGAGCGCCTGCCCAGGAAGACCACGACCAAGGCTTCACCGCTCCCGTCTACCAGCGTGCACTCCAGGGAGGGAAGGCCGGACAGGGGCTGGACCCGGACCGCCCTGACGCGCCCGGCGACACGGGCTCGTCGACGCCACTTCAGATCCGAGATGGGCGTCGCACCAGGAATGGTGGAGACCGGCGTCTTGAGCCGCTCGGACTTTGGTCCCCCTGCATCGCGGAGGCCCAGGCCCAACTCCTCGATGGAGGGGACCGGCCGGCGAGACTCGAGGCTCGGTGCGACGAGGAAGGGGACGATGGTGGCGTTGACGTGGGACAGCTGGCTCACGGCGTCGACGATTCGGTCGGCAGTCTGGTCGTGGAGTACCCGCCGCCAGGCACGGCCGTAGGAGCGTCGGGGGAGCAGGATGCTCACCTCCGTCTCTCCGTCGGCCACCTCGGCAGCGAGTTCGAGAGCGGCTCTGGTGAGGCGTCGGTCTGGAGTGTCGATCACATCGAGCGGCAGCTGCGAAAGGCCGAGTTGCTGCCAGCGTGCGATGAGCATCTGCGCCCGGTGGTCGTCGATGTTGAAATGCACGGCCCGGAGGTCCTGCGGCATGAGGGAGCGGGCGTACTGAATCGCCCGGGCCGTCGCCAGGTCGATGCGGTCGACGAGGATGACCACTGCGTGCCGGCGCAGGATGGGGACCTGAGCGGCCTCGATGGCGGCACCCTCCTCCAGCACCGCATCCTCGGTGCGATACTCCCGGTTGGTCCTGATCAGGATGTAGACGAGGATGGGCATGATCACGACGACGACCCACGCACCCCGGGTGAACTCTGTCACGGCGAAGACCACGACAACGATGAGACACACCACGGCGGCAGCGCTGTTGACGGCGATTCCCTTGCGCCAGTGCGACTCCCGATGGGTCAGGTGATGCTTGGCCATCCCGGCACCGGCCATCGTGAATCCCGTGAAGACGCCGATGGCGTACATGGGGATCAGCGAGGCCACCTTGGCCCCCGTCGCCACCAGCAGGGCGATCGAGGCGGCGGCCAACACCAGGATTCCGTTCGAGAAGACCAGCCGGTGGCCGCGCACGGTGAGCATTCTCGGTAAGAAGGCGTCCTCGGCCACGAAGCTCACGAGGAATGGAAAGCCGGTGAAACTGGTGTTGGCGGCGAGGACGAGGATGAGGGCAGTGGCGGACTGCAACAGGTAGTAGGCGAGGCTTCCGACCGTGCTGTTGCCGTAGACCAGGCTGCCGAGCTCCGATACCACCGTCGGCGTCCCGGAGGTAAAGGGGACGGCATGGGCGAAACCGGCCAGCACCGAGATTCCGAGGAACATCGTTCCAAGGATCGTGCTCATGAGCACGAGGGTCGTCCGGGCGTTCTTGGCCTGCGGATCCCGGAAGACGCTCACCCCGTTCGAGATGGCCTCGGTTCCGGTCATGGCCGAGCCGCCGTTGGCGAAGGCCCGCAGGAAGTAGAAGACCGACACGCCGAGCAACAGTCCGCTGCCTTCTCGCCCCACGCTCAGCGTGCCTGAGCCCGGATGGGCGTGACCGAGTGTACCGAGCCCGACCTTGACCAGCCCCAGGCCGATGAGAAGGGCCATGTTCAAGATGAAGAAATAGGTGGGGCCGGCAAACACCCTCCCGGCTTCCCGGATGCCACGCAGGTTGCCGTAGGCCAGGAGCACGACGAACGCCACCGACAACGGTACGGCCTCGCCTCCGAGTTTGGGAACGGCCGAGATGATGGCATCGGCTCCGGCAGCCACGGACACAGCGACGGTGATCGTGTAGCTGATGAGGAGGGCGGCACCAGCGATCTGTGCGATGTTGGGTCCGAAGTTGTCGCGGCTCACGACATAGGAGCCCCCGGCCTTGGGATAGGCCCGCACAACATCTCGGTAGCAGATCGTCACCACGGCTAGCACGGCGAGGATGATGCCGGTGATGGGTGTGACGAGGGCGAAGGCAGCCAGGCCGGCGACAGGGATCAGGATGCGGAGGATCTGCTCGGTCGCATATGCCGATGACGACATCACGTCGGAGGAGAGCACGGCGAGCGCGGTGGGTTTTCCAAGGCGCTGACCGCTCAGGTGTTCGCTCACGAGTGGGGGGCCGAGAAGGATCCGCTTGACCCGGTACGGGAGCGACTCCGGAAGTGTGGTGCCGATCGTGGTGTCGCTACGGGAGGGCGCCCGTTCCGGCCCGACCCCGGGGCCGGCCTCGGTTCTTTCGTCGATCAGCTCCGGATCGGGCATGTCGGACTGGATTTAAGCCGTTGGGCGCCGGAGATGCGAGTGCCCCGGCCCGGGTGGAGCGGCTGGCGGTACGCTCTTTGCCATCGAGGACAAACCGGCCATCGGGAGCAGGTCACTGCGGCTGCTCGCCGGCCTGGTTCCGGTCGTGGTGGCGGTGGCGTGGTTGCCACTTCGGTCCCACCTGCCGAACACAGATGTGGCCCTGGTGTTGGTCGTCGTAGTGGCCGGTGTCGGGTTCCTCGGGGGTCGGGAGGCGGTTGCCGTCGGCGCCATGGGATCGGGCCTGAGCTTCGACCTGCTGCACACCACGCCCTATGGGCGGCTCGCCATCCATTCCGGAAGGGACGTCCTCACGACGGCCTTCCTCGTGTTGGCTGGGCTCCTCATGGGAGAGGTGGCGTTTCGCCTGGGCCGCTATCGGAGGCGAGCTGAGGCCGAGGCGGACGCCTTCGCCCTCGTCACCGACGCCGCCGGGCTGGTTGCGCTCGGGAGCGAGGTCGGGCTCGTCATCGAGGCGCTTGCCACGGAGCTGAGCTCCGGTCTCTCGCTTCGCCAATGCACCTTCGAATCCGGCCCGCCGAATGGCGACGTCCCGTTCGTCGGCCGTGATGCGACGATCGTCCATCTCGACGACGCATCACCCGGCGAGCCCCTAGATTCGCTCGATCTCCCCGTTTGGTCCTCGGGTGAGATCATGGGCCGCTTCCGCATGGTCCTCAGCCCTCGAACGACCCTCGGAGTGGCGCAACTCCAGCTGGCTGTTGGCATCGCCGACCAGGCCGGAGCCGCCCTCCACGGCCTCGGCCCACCGTCGCACCATCCGAGGCGAGGAGCACTCCGGCTCGTCAGAGGTTGATGCGCCTTGCACGGATCGCGGCCGCCTTTGACGGTCGCTTGCGGGATCCTCCAGGCTCTAGAAGAGAGAGATCGTCATCCTTCGAGGTATCGCAGGACAGCGAGCACTCGTCGGTGGTCGGTAGATGTGGCCGGTAGGTTCAGCTTCGAGAAGATGTTGGCCACGTGCTTCTCTACGGCACCTTCCGAGATGACCAGACTCATGGCGACGGCCGAGTTGCTCCGGCCCTCAGCCATGAGTGCCAAGACCTCCCGCTCCCGGGCGCTCAAGTCGGCCAGTGTGTCGGTGCGACGAGAGGCACCCATCAGCTGGGTCACCACCTCGGGGTCAAGGGCCGTGCCTCCCGATGCCACCCGCACGAGCGCTTCCACGAAGTCCGTGACGTCGGCGACTCTGTCTTTGAGCAGGTAGCCGATTCCGGCGGCGCCTCCGGCCAGCAGCTCGGCTGCGTAGCGGGTTTCGACGTATTGGGAGAACACGAGAATCCCCACCTCGGGGTGGCTCCGGCGCAGCGCCAGGGCGGCTCGGAGCCCCTCGTCGGTGAATGTCGGAGGCATGCGGATGTCGACGACCGCCACGTCGGGGGGATCGTCGGTCACTGCCTGTTCCAACCCGACGGCATCGCTCACCGCATGGGTCACGGTGAAGCCCCTGTCGGCGAGAAGCTG
>DMNK01000060.1:19478-20014 GCA_003453695.1 Acidimicrobiaceae bacterium
GGACCACCAGGGGGGCTGGCGATGCTGAGGTGCCCGTCGACGGCGCCGACCCGGTCGCACAGCCCGGCCAGGCCGCTCGAGGACGAGCCGTCCCGGATGAGGGCGGCTCCACCTCGGCCGTTGTCGCGGACCACGACCCGTAGCCACGGACCGTGCTGCGCGCAGGTCAACGAGGCCCGCGATGCATGAGCGTGCTGGGCCACGTTGGCGAGCAGTTCGGCGGCGCAGAAGTAGCTGATGGCTTCGATGACGCCGCTCGGCCGAGTCTGGATGTCCACCGTCACCTCGGTGGGGACCGGGCTGCGCGCCGCCAGCGTGGCGAGGGCGTTCTCGAGCCCGGTGTCGAGTGCCGGCGGGTGGATGCCCCGAGCCAGGTCCCGCAGGTCGGTGATGGCTTCCTTGGCCCCACGGTGCGCTTCGTCGAGGAGTCGGCGGACAGCCGCAAGATCGGTGGTCTGGTCCTTGTCGGGAAGGTGGTCGAGCTTCTCCCTGGCCTGGCCGAGGCGCATGGCCACGGCGACGAGCTGAGCCTGGGT
>DMNK01000060.1:20186-22634 GCA_003453695.1 Acidimicrobiaceae bacterium
CCGTCGTGCAGGTCGCGTTCGATGCGCCGGAGGGTTTCGGTCGCCGCGTCGAGGGTCTTCGATCTCGACTCCTCGAGGCTTCTCACCCGTGACGCCGATGCGCCGGGGCCGAGCAGGAGGTGCATCATCCACCGATCGAGGTAGACGACCAGCCTCATCGTCCACGGGGCGACGAAGAGCAACACCACCCCGGTGAGAAACACTCCCGCTCGGGCCGCCTGGTTGGGTCCAGGTCCGCCGGGATGGAGGAAGAAGCGGCCGAAGGCGCCGAACCTCGTCGAGGCGGTGGCACCGGTCAACGGCGAGGTGATTGCGAAGAGCGCTTCCACCCAGATGCTCAGCGCAAACCACACTCCCAAGAAGGTGAGTGGCACCTTGGCCACGAAGTAGCCCACCGCCCTCCAGGCGGCCGGGTCGACGAGCGCCGCCCGCAACCACCCGAAGAACCCCGGCCGGGGGGCGAAGGGCTCGGGATCGGAGATGTCCTCACCGAGCAGCGCCCAGGCGAGCGCCCGCTGCCACCGGCCCAGCCCTCGGGCGGCCCGCAGGCCACCGGCGAGGACCAGGACACCGACGAATCCAACGGTGAGGACGAGTCCGACGATGCCCAGCGCACCGAGGACGAAAGCCGCCGCACCGGCCAGGACGGAACTGACGAAGAAGTATCCCAACTCCGCCCAGCTGCGTCGGTGGAACGGCTCGTGCCCGATGCGGTTGAGCAGGAGCTTGGTCTGGTCAGCTCGCTCCTGGGGGATCTGAATCTGCACTCAGCCCCCTCAACGGCCCCGCTTCAAGCGTCCCGTCTCACGAACAGCGCGGCGCCGGCGACCAGGGCGATAGCGGCGTAGACGGCCATCAGCAACAACCCTACGCCTGGTGACAACGGGCTAACCCCTCCCGGCCCGCCCTGACTGACCGTCGCCATAACCGAGTTGGTGAGGATCATCGTCGGGAGGTAGCGAACATCGGGTTGGGAGATGGCGTGCATCACGAGGGGGAGCACGAAGACGACGCCGGCGAAGGTGGCGATAGCGGCGGCGGTGTTCCGACAGATCAGCCCGAAACCGAACGCCAGCAGGGCCAGAAGCGAGATGAACAACCCGGTCATGAAGACGGCCCGAAATGCACCTGGCGATCCCAGATTCGCCGAGGGAAGTCCCCGCCCGGAAAGGATTGCCTCCCCGAGCAGGAACGAAGCGAAGCTGAGGAGCTCGCAGAAGACCACCGTGGCCACGGCGGTGACGCCGATCTTGGCCGCCAGGAGTATTGGGCGTCTCGGCGTAGCTGACAGGGTGGCGCGCATGGTTCCACTGGAGTACTCGGCGGTGATGAGCAACGCTCCGAACACGCCGGCTGTCAGGCCGGCGGCGACCATGCCGGTCAGGGCTTCTTGGGTGGCGTCGAAACCGATGCCGTTGAACACGGGGTGGGCGTTGGCGGTGACCAGTGCCGTCACCAGTAATCCGGCGACGACGGTCAGGGCGACGGTGATGGCTGTCGACGGCAAGGTCATGGCCTTCATGATCTCGGCCCGGACCACGTGCCTGAGGCGGTAGTGCCCCATCGGGACAGTCTGGATGACCTGAGACATCTCGATTACTCCTCCTGGCCGGTAGCGCCCGCCCTGGCCATCGTCGACGGGCGGTACTCCACCTCGTCCTGGGTCAGTTCCATGAAGGCGTCCTCCAACGACGCTGTGATGGGTGCGAGCTCGTATATCCGGAGGCCCTGGCGTGTCGCCAGGTCGCCGATCTGCGCTGCTGTGAGTCCCTCGACGGTGAGGGAGTCGCCGTCCGCCTCTTGGACGTTGGCCCCAACAGAAATGAGCGCTGCGGTGAATGCGGCCGGGTCGGGCGTCACCAGCTTGACCGCAGAGCGTCCACTCCGGCCTACGAAGTCGGCCACACTGGTTTCGGCGATCAACCGACCCCGACCGATCACCACCAGTCGATCGGCGGTAAGAGACATCTCGCTTATGAGGTGGCTCGAGACGAACACGGTGCGACCTTCCGCAGCGAGAGCGCGGAGGAACAGACGGACCCAACGGATGCCCTCAGGATCGAGACCGTTCACGGGCTCGTCGAAGAGCAACACCCCGGGATCGCCGAGAAGAGTGGCGGCCATGCCGAGGCGCTGGCCCATGCCCAGCGAGAACTTCCCGGCTCGCCGTTCGGCGACGGAGCTCAACCCGACCTGGTCGAGGACCTCGTCGACCCGGCGGAGCGGGATGTCGTTGGTTGCCGCAAGCCAGCGCAGGTGGTTACGAGCCCGGCGAGCGGGGTGGAACGCCTTGGCGTCGAGAAGGCCGCCAACCTCCCGCAGGGGCCAGGCCAACTGGGAGAAGGACTTGCCGTTGATCAGAGCCGACCCCGAGTCTGGGGCGTCGAGACCCATGATCATGCGCATCGTCGTGGACTTGCCCGACCCGTTCGGCCCGAGGAACCCGGT
>DMNK01000060.1:22799-23196 GCA_003453695.1 Acidimicrobiaceae bacterium
GGCCCGAGGAACCCGGTGACCTCACCGGGTGGGACCTCGAAGGTGAGGTTATCCACCGCCGTCTGCATCCCGTAGTGCTTTGTCAGAGAGTGTGCCGTGATCATCAAGACGCACGTTAAGAGTCGTGCGCGCTCGACGGAATGCCGCCAGTCGGCGTCTTTCGCGTGGGGTTAGCACCAGCGCAAGGTGGGGCTAACCCGAATTGCCCTGGGCAGTCCATCCGGTTCTGGCGGATGGGGTGGCTGGCTCTCGACATCGCCGGGGCGGCGCCGATCGGTTCCTTGCACGCTGCTAAGGACCAATGACAGGACAACCTTTCTTCTTCGCCCGGCTGCGGCCCTGGGTGTCGGGCCACGGAGTTACCCGATCGATTCGTCGGGCGTGCGTTGTTTTAGTG
>DMNK01000127.1:0-364 GCA_003453695.1 Acidimicrobiaceae bacterium
TGTCCGAGCCGCCCCGGCCGAGGGTGGTCACGTCGCGGCCGGTCGACACACCCTGGAAGCCGGCCACCACCGGGACCCGGCCCTCGCCGAGCGCGTCGCGGAGCCGGTCCCCGCGCACCTCGACGATCTTCGCCCTGGTGTGGGTGCTGTCGGTGATGATGCCGGCTTGGCTCCCGGTGAACGACACGGCATCCACCCCCTGGTCGGCGAGGGCCATCACGAGCAGCGCCATCGACACCCGCTCGCCGGCGGTGAGCAGCATGTCGAGCTCCCGGGGCGGCTTCGCCTCGCTCACGTCCCCGGCCAGCCGCAGCAGGTCGTCAGTGGTCTTGCCCATGGCGCTCACCACCACGATCACGTCGTC
>DMNK01000127.1:560-4015 GCA_003453695.1 Acidimicrobiaceae bacterium
GTGCCGCCGAACTTCTGGACCACGAGGGACATCGAGCAGACGCTACTTGGGCGGACATTGGGCCCGGGCACGCTGGGGTGATGGCAGGGCCCCGGGCGCCCCACGGGCCGGACGATATGGTGACCCGCCGTGCCCAACCCGAAGCGAGAGCGCAAGCGCGCCGCCCGAGAAGCTCGGCTCCAGGCGCTCGAGCGCCGCAACCGCCGGCGTTCGGCGCTGCGCCGGACCATCGTCGTGATCGTGATCGTCGCCGTCGGCGCCGGGATCTACGCACTCACCCGGCCCGGCAAGAAGGCCAACACCGCCAAGCACGGCACGACCACGACCGTGGCCGGCAGCGTGACGGCGACCTCGGTGCCGGACTCGACGACGACCACGGTCTCCCTGGCCGGCGACACCACGGCGGCCAATTGCCCGACCTCGTTCACGGCCACGACACCGCTCAAGAAGCCCGCCTTCTCGTCCGCCCCGCCGATGGTCATCGACGCCGCCAAGTCCTACACGGCCACGGTGCGGACCGACGTGGGCACCTTCACCATCTCCCTCGACGCCAAGGACTCGCCCAAGACGGTGAACAGCTTCGTCTTCCTGGCCGAGAACCACTACTACGACTGCGTGGTGTTCCACCGCGTCATCCAGGGCTTCGTCGTCCAGGGGGGCGATCCCACCGGGACGGGCACTGGCGGGGTGAGCTACAAGGTCCAGGGCGAGCTGCCCAAGACGGGCTCCTACCCCCTGTACTCAGTGGCGATGGCGAAGACCGGGTCCGACCCCAACGGCACCGTGGGGAGCCAGTTCTACGTGGTGTCGGGAAACCAGGGCACCAGCCTGCCTGCGCAGTACGCCTTTCTCGGACAGGTGACCGCCGGCACGAGCGTCATCCAGAAGATCGACGCCGACGGGGCGCCCTCCAACGATCCGACCGGGAATGGCAAACCGACGAAGCTGCATCGGATGATCTCGGTCACGATCTCATCCAGCTGAACAACCACCGCCTCTCGAGACCACGATTCCGAATGAGGAGCAAACCATGACCGTCTCCTGGCCCGCGCCCGATGGTTCAAGCCCCCAGAAGCGCAAGTTCGACGCCGAGCCTTCGATGGGCATCGACCCGAAGAAGCGCTACACGGCCGAGATGGTGACCTCCAAGGGCACCATGCGCATCGCTCTCGACCCGCTCGCCGCACCGAGGGCAGTGAACAGCTTCGTGTTCCTGGCCCGCTACCACTACTTCGACGGCATCGTCTTCCACCGCATCATCCCGGGCTTCGTGCTCCAGGGAGGCGATCCGACGGGCACGGGCACGGGCGGGCCCGGCTACAAGTTCGCCGACGAGCTGCCCGCCCCCGGCCGCTACGAGCTCGGCTCGCTGGCCATGGCCAACGCCGGGCCAGACACCAACGGCTCGCAGTTCTTCGTCATCTCCGGTCCCGACGGTGTCCGGCTCCCGCCCAACTACTCACTGTTCGGCAAGGTGGTGGGCGGCCTCGACGTGGTGGCGGCCATCGACGCCGTGGGCACGTCCTCGGGCAAGCCCAAGGAGCAGGTGACCATCCAGTCCGTCACCGTCATCGAGACGGACTGACCGGCTCTCGCCCAAAGCCGCGGTCTCAGAGGCTCAGGTCCTCAGCCGGGGAGGGCATCGAAGCCGGCCGGCTTCCCGCTCACGAACACTTCGACCGTGCCTTCACCGGCTTGTCGCCACGACCCGTCCGGGTCGCGGATGAGGGCGGTGCGCTCGGGCACGCCGGCCACGGCGATGCCCGGGGCGGCCAGGGCGATGGAGCGGTGCACCTTCTCGGCGTTCTCGTGGCCGAAGTGGGGGATGACGGCGAGTTGCTCGACCATGCCGAGGCCCACGGTGAGCGCCCCTCCCCGGGGATCGACCATGGGGTCGGTGAGCACCATGGCCCCGGCTGACGACCCGGCCACCACCGCCCCTTCCCGCCAGGTCTGGAGCAACGCCTCCCACACCGCTGAGCCCTTGAGCACCGAGCGCAGGTGCATGGGGGACCCACCGCCGAGGTAGACGAAGCGGCTGGCGCGCACCACGTCGGCGCTCTCGGGGTCCTGGGCGTCGGTGCGGCCGAGCACCATGAGGCCCCGCACGGTCGCCCCGAGTGACGCGAACCAGGCCGTGGCGAAGTCGACGGCCTTCTCGGGGTGCTCATAGGCAGCGGCGGTCGGCAGCACGAGCACGTCGTCACCGCCCGAGGCGGCCAGCAGCTCGGCGTCGAAATCGCAGCCCGGGTGCCATTCGTCGCCTCCCACCAGTGCCAGGGGACCGACCGCGTGCGTGCTCGACATCGGCGCCCACACTACGGGGCCGGGGCGTCGGCGCCGGAGTTGGGTATGCGTGGGATGGCCATGGCGGCCGGGGATGGGCGGGTTCGTTTACTCGTCGGTAACATTCGCCCCAATATCCGAAGAGCGGGTGGGAGCACCATGTCCATGAGCGCCAGGTCCATAAAGCGGGTGGGAATCGTCGGTTCGGGGATCATGGGCTCGGGCATCGCCGAGACGGCGGCCGTGCACGGCTTCGAGGTGGTGCTGCGGTCCCGTTCGCAGTCCACGGCGGACGGGATGCTGGCCGGGATGGAGAAGTCTCTGGCCAAGCAGGTCGAGAAGGGGAAGCTCTCCGAGTCCGACCGGGACGCCGCCCTGGGGCGGGTGACGGCGGTGTCCGACCTGGGCGAGCTGGCCGGCTGCGACCTCGTCGTCGAGTCGGTCGTCGAGGACATGGCCGTGAAGAAGCACCTCTTCAACGAGCTCGACCGGATCTGCGAGGAGGGCGCCATCCTGGCCACCAACACCTCGACCTTGCCGGTGGTGGAACTGGCCATGGAGACGGGCCGGCCCGAGCAGGTGTGCGGGATCCACTTCTTCAACCCGGCCCCGGTCATGTCGCTCGTGGAAGTGGTCCGGCCCATCACCGCATCCGACGACACCATCGCCGCGGCCACCGCCTTCGCCGAGGCCTGCGGGAAGAGCCCCGTCGAGGTGAAGGACCAGGCCGGTTTCATCGTCAACGCCCTGCTCTTCCCCTACCTGAACAACGCCGTGCGCCTTCTCGAGCAGGGGGTGGCGTCCCGCGAGGACATCGACACCGCCATGAAGGGTGGGTGCGGGTTCCCCATGGGCCCATTCGCACTGCTCGACCTGGTGGGCCTGGACACCAGCCTCGCCATCCTCGACGCCCTGTACGAGGAGTTCCGGGACCCCAACTACGCCGCCGTGCCGCTGCTGCGCCGCATGGTGACCGCCGAGTTGCTGGGGCGGAAGTCGGGGAAGGGCTTCTACGACTACCACAAGAAGTAGCGCAGTCGGCCCGCGTCTCGATCGGGGCGGGCACGGCCGCCAGCCAGGAATTCGGCGCGGCCGGTCAGAGGAGGACCGACCACGAGCGAGAATGGTGCAGTGGGCGCAGTGAACGACGACCGGGGCTCCCCGGCGCC
>DMNK01000127.1:4229-4388 GCA_003453695.1 Acidimicrobiaceae bacterium
AGCACCAGGCGCACGAGCCTCCCGCGCACGAGCGGGACAAGCCGTGGGTGATGCGCACCTACTCGGGCCACTCCTCGGCAGCCGCCTCCAACACCCTGTACCGCACCAACCTGGCCAAGGGTCAGACCGGTCTGTCCATCGCCTTCGACCTCCCCACCC
>DMNK01000082.1:0-171 GCA_003453695.1 Acidimicrobiaceae bacterium
CCTTCGACTCGCCGCCCGAGTTGATGAGCCCGATCCGCCCGGCGTAGCAGTTGAGGACCTGCCACCGGGTCCAGTCGATGGGGTTGTCGGCCGTGAGTTGGTCGTAGACGAGCGGATCCGTCTTGCCGAATCCGAGGGCGTTGTATCCACCGTTGTTCTCCGGCTGCTTCT
>DMNK01000082.1:449-2112 GCA_003453695.1 Acidimicrobiaceae bacterium
TGCGCAGGTAGCACCACAGCACGGTGAACAGCCCGAGGCGATGCGCCTCGGCGAAGGCGGCGCTGACCTCGTGCAGCTGGCGGTCGCTCTCCTCGCTCCCGAAGTAGATGGTGGCCCCCACCCCCATGGCGCCCAGATCGGCGGCTTGGCGCACCGAACCGAACATGACCTGGTCGTAGGTGTTCGGGTAGTGCAGGAAGTCGTTGTGGTTGAGCTTCACGATGAACGGGATGCGATGGACGTAGCGGCGAGCCACGATCCCGAGCCCGCCCAGGGTTGTGGCGATGGCCGAGCAGTCGGCTGCCAGCGCCAGCTCGCACAGGTTGGCCGGGTCGAAGTAGGCGGGGTTCTTGGCGAAGCTCGCCCCGGCGGAGTGCTCGATGCCCTGGTCGACGGGCAGGATCGACAGGTACCCGGTGCCGGCCAGACGGCCCGTCTGGTACACCGTGGCCAGATTGCGCACCACGGCCACGGGCCGGTCGCTGTCGCGCATGATGCGGTCGGCCACGTCGGGGCCGGGCAGCGTGAGCTCGTCTGCCGTCACGCCCTTGCACTGATAATTGAGCAGAGAGTCGGCTTCGTCACCGAGCAGGGCTTGGATGTCGATGCCCACGGTTGCCTCCCGCGATCGTGTCTGTGTGGTTCTCCTGCCAGCTTAGAGGGAGCGACTCGGCCCCCTCGGGCCCAGGCAGGAGGCGTCGCAGCCGGTTCAGGGGGCGGCCGACAGTGCCTTGGCCGCCCGTTCCACAGCCCGGTCGTCCACGTCGTGGTGGGTGACGATGCGCACCACTCCCGGGGCGATGGTCCCGGCCAGGACCCCTTCACGGCGCAGGTGTGCCAACAAGGCGTCGGTGTCGGCGTGGCGGAAGACGACGATGTTGGTGGGGACGTCCCCGGGGTCGCAGCCGGCGTCGGGCCATCGCTCGGCCACCACGGCGGCCAGCCGCCGGGCTCGATCATGGTCCTCGGCCAGGCGCTCGACCATGGTGCCCAGCGCCACCAGGCCGGCGGCCGCCACCACGCCTGCTTGGCGCATGGCCCCGCCCAGTCGCTGGCGCACGAGGCGAGACTCGTCGACGACGGCGGCCGGACCCGCCAGCACCGAGCCCACGGGGGCGCACAGACCCTTCGACAGACACGACATGACCGTCGTCGCCGACGCCGCCAAGGCGGCGGCAGGGACACCGCTCGCCACCTCGGCGTTGAACAGCCTCGCCCCGTCCATGTGCAGTGGGATCCCGTCGGCGGCCCGCGCCAGCTCCTCCAGGGCGTCGAGGCTCCACAGCCGCCCTCCGGAGGGCATGTGCGTCTGTTCCACGCACACCAGTCCGGGTGCCGGCTGGTGATGGGCGACGGCGCGTCGCACCGAGAGCACAGCCTCGCCCGGGAAGGTCCCGTCCTCGTCGTCGACGGGGTGCAACTGGACGCCGGCGTTCTGCGCCGCCGCGCCCGCCTCGTACAGCACCACGTGCTGGCGCCGGCCGACCACGACCAACGAGCCGGCGGGACAGAGCACGCGCAGCGCGATCTGGTTGGCCATGGTCCCCGAGGGGACGAACAACGCCGCTTCCTTGCCGACACGCTCGGCGTAGGCGGCTTCGAGGGCGGCCACCGTCGGATCCTCGCCGTACCCGTCGTCCCCCACCTCGGCGTCGGCCATGGC
>DMNK01000082.1:2442-2694 GCA_003453695.1 Acidimicrobiaceae bacterium
CTCGGCCCAGCCCTGCCAGTCGAACCGTGACGTCGGCCAGGTTCGGATCGGCATCGGCCACGCGGCGGAACAACTCTCGTGCCTGGGGCAGGTTCCCGGCCCGCTCGGACAGATCAGCGAGCACGTACCACTGCCGGAGATGGCGGTCGGCCGGGTGGCGCAGGCTGCGCCCGGCCCCGGCACGCACCAGGAGGTCGATGGCCCCCTCGAGGTCACCCCGCTCGGCGTGATCGGCCGCCACCACCAGGCGCC
>DMNK01000082.1:2869-5765 GCA_003453695.1 Acidimicrobiaceae bacterium
CGGCCGCCACCACCAGGCGCCCCTCGGCGAGCACATCGGCATCGGGGGAGGCGGCACGCAGCTCCTGCCACAGCTCCTCCAAGCGCCGGTGATGGCCCAGGGCACGATGGCAGTCCATGATCACCGGCAGTTGGGACGGGTCGTCGGCCGAGAGCCGACGGGCGGCGTCGAGGTGACGGATGGCCTCCCGGAACCGCCCCATCCGGTAGCACACCAGGCCGTGTAGCTCCCGAGCCGACGCCGACTCCGGGACCTGGCCCACCAAGGTCTTTGTGATGCGAAACGCCTCGGGGTAGCGGTCACGGGCGTACGCCCGCGACGCCGCTGCCAGCCTGTCGGCCAGCTTGGCGCCCCGGGCCCGGCCCACGGCGGTGTCGAGCTCCCGGGTCACCTCGAGGGGCAACGAGAAGTCCCGGTCACCAGGACCCCGCCGTGCCGGCCCACCACGGCGGGGGGTGGTGGCAGCCAGCCCCACGGGGCCCTCGTCACGCCATTGCTCCTGCTCGAGCGGGGAATTCGGGCCGCCTCCCCGCCCCTCTCGAGGGGACGGCGAGCCCGGACGATCCGAGCCGTCGCGCTGGAGCGCCCAGGCGCCCCGCCGAGCCACGCTCCCCCATCGCCGGGGCGGTGAGCTGGGACTCTGCCCGCTCCGGCCGTGGGCACGGGCGCCACCGGCATTGCCGGAGCCCGCGGCTCCTCGCCCTGGTGAGGACCCCGCCCGGCTGCCCCGACCGTCATGGCGGCCCCGCTCGGGACGCGGCCGTCCCTCCGAACGACCAACTCGGGGCATGGAGGCGAGTGTACGACTCGGCGGAGGCGTACCATCACCCCACGCGCTGTCATGAAACGGTAACGTTCGGCCGATTCGTCGGGCAGGACGCCCGGGAAGGGGGAGACGGACGTGCGAGTGAAGAGCCTTGGCAAGGTGCTGGCTGTGTTGTTCTCCGGGGGGTTGGTCCTCGCCGCCTGTAGCTCGACGCCGAGCACGAGCGGCGGTGCCTCGTCGGCGGGCACCGGAGCCGTCAAAGGCGGCACCCTCACGCTTGTCGGCAGCGCCAGCGACGTCGACTACTTCGACACCGCCGCTGCCTACTTCGACGTGACGTACACCCTCTTCCGCGCCATCACCCGGCAGCTGTACCAGTACCCCTCCGCCTCTTCGTCAGCGGCCGAGATCAACCCGGTCCCCGACCTGGCCACGGCCCTGCCCACCATCACCAACGGCGGCAAGACCTACACCATCCACATCCGCCAGGGCGCCAAGTGGAACAGCTCCCCGCCCCGCCAGGTCAGCGCCAGCGACGTGCTGCTCGGCTTCAAGCGGCTGTGCAACCCGCAGGCGCCGGTGGGCGCACCGATCTACTTCGACGCCACCATCGTCGGCTTCAAGACCTACTGTGACGGGTTCGGCAAGGTGAACCCCACCGTCGCCGACATCAAGAACTACATCCAGAGCAACAACATCTCCGGCATCAAGGTCATCGACCCGACGACCGTGGAGTTCGACCTCACCCAGCCGGCCAGCGACTTCGTCAACATCCTGGCCATGACCTTCTCGTCGCCGGCTCCGGTCGAGGACCTGAACTACCTCCCGGCCAGCACCGACCTGGCCACCCACTTCCTGTCGGACGGGCCGTACACGGTGCAGAGCTACACGCCGACCCGGTCGATCACCCTGGTCCGGAACCCGGCCTGGGAGTCTTCGACGGACCCGCTACGGCACGCCTACGTGAACCAGATCAACATCGACGAGGGGGTGGCCTCCAGCAACACCGCCGCCGTCCAGCAGATCCAGGCGGGCACGGCTGACATCGAGTGGGACCAGAACGTGGACACCGCCGCCTTGGCGGGCATGATCGCCAGCCACGACCCGAACCTGATCATCGGCCCCAACGGACCGAGCTACTACTCGTTGAACCCCTACATCTCCATCAACATGCAAAGCCCGAACAACGGGGGGGCGCTGTCAAAGCTGCCGGTCCGCCAAGCGTTGGAGTACGCCATCAACAAGACGGCGGACTCGCAGATCTACGGCGGCTCCGCCATCTCGGCGCCCTTGGACCAGCCCGTGCCCGACGGCCAGATCGGCAACACCCCCGGGTACGATCCCTACCCCACGCCGGGGCACAACGGCGACCCGGCCAAGGCCAAGGCCCTGCTGGCGCAGGCCGGCTACCAGCCCGGCCAGATCACGCTCAAGTTGATCTACCGGCTCACCACGGTGCACCCGCAGGTGGCCCAGAACGACCAGGCGGCGCTGCAGGCGGCCGGCTTCAACGTGCAGCTGGTCCCGGTCACCCCGTCCAACACCTTCTACACGAAGTACCTGGAGAACCCCGACGCCTCCAAGGCGGGGGCGTGGGACATCGCCGAGCCGGGCTGGAACCCCGACTGGCTGGGGAACAATGGGCGGGCGCTGCTCGAGCCCCTGTTCGACGGCAGGACCTACGGCAAAGCCACCAACGACTACGGCGACTACAACAACCCGACCACCAACTCGCTGATGGACAAGGCCCTCGCCGCCACCTCGCTCAGCCAGGCCACGACGTACTGGCAGCAGGCCGCCAAGCAGGTCATGGCGGACGCCGCCATCGTCCCCGTCGGCGAGCAGAAGATCGCCGTCTACAAGTCGACGCGGGTCCAGAACGCGCTGTTCAACATCTGGACCGACAACATCGACATCACCAACGTCTGGCTCAAGGGCTGAGGCTGCACGCTCGAGCCCGCACACCTCGAGGAAGGCCCCGGTGCCCCGGCACCGGGGCCTTCCGTTTTGTAGACCCAGACCGCCAAAAGCCTCCCCTATCCTTGCGGTCCCTTCTACAGTGGGTCCCGAAGTCCGAGAAGGAGCAGACCGGGCTGACCAGCCCCTGACGTCGATCCGAGGCACGGTGTA
>DMNK01000123.1:0-3430 GCA_003453695.1 Acidimicrobiaceae bacterium
GAGCATCGAGTACTCGGTGTGGGCGTGCAGGTGGGCGAAGCGCCCCGTGGCGGTCATGTGCCCCCGTCCTCCTCGGCGGCCCTGCCGTCCGTCCACAGGGGCTGTTCAGAACCTGTGGAAAGAACTACAGCAGTGTGATTCGTGGGCCGAGACTAGCGCGGCGCCGCGACGCCCAGAGGGCCTTCCGGGCCCTGCCCGGCCGGCTCTTGAAGGGGCGGAGGCGACCGCTGCTCAGAGGTAGGTGCCGGGCCGCGCCGGAGGCCCCTCGCCCCGGGTCCCGGGAGGCAGTCCACGCTGGCGCATCTCGTCGAGCTGGGCGCGGGCTGCCATCTGCTGGGCCAGGAGCGTCGCCTGGATCCCGTGGAACAGGCCTTCCAGCCAGCCGACCAGCTGGGCCTGGGCCACCCGCAGCTGCGACTCGGAAGGTGCCGACTCGTCGAAGCCCAGCGACAGGCGGTCGAGCTCGGCCGCCAGGTCCGGGCTCAGGGCGCCGGCCAGCTCGCGTACCGACTGCTCGTAGATCTCCCGCAACCGGACCCGGCTGGCCTCGTCGAGGGGGGCGTTGCGCACCTCGTCGAGCAGCTGTTTCACCATCGACCCGATGCGCATGACCTTGGCCGGTTGCTCGACCGACTCCGCCACCAGCGCATCCTCCCCTTGGGCGCCGTCGCCGGCGGGCGGCTGGACGAGCACCGCCGGGGCCGGCTCGGGGCCGGGAGCGGGGGGAACCTCACTCATCGACCGATCATCCCTCGGCACCGGCACAGCGCCAAAACGGTGCGCAACGGGGCGTCCCGGCCCGGGGCACGTCCCCGGCAGGGCTCACGGAGCGGGCCATCCCAAGAGGGGCACGAGCATCTCGGCCGAGGTGAGCGAGCCGTGTCGAGCGAGAAGGAGGGTCTCGCCCGTGTCGGCCGGGTCCAGGAACGCCACCGGCTCCCGGGCCACGAGCGCCACGTCCCCGAGGCGGTCCGCCGCCTCGGCGCTGAGCGGACCACCGAACCACCCGTCGTCGAGCAGCTGCTGGCGCGTCCGCACCCACGCCTCGTCGCCGTGTGCCTCGTCGGCCGCCTTGTAGAGGTCCTCGGAGGCACCGGGCTTGGCGTGCAGCCAGCGGAAGCGGCCCTCACCGGAGATGAAGGCCACCGTGCTCATGAGCTCGGGTCCCGGCATGCGGGCCATCGAACCGACTTCGACCTGTCCATGGTCCGACGTCACCACCAATGCCGCGCCCGGGGGCAGGCCCGACACGAGGTCCCCGACGAGCCTGTCGACGACGCGCAGTTCGGCGCCGTAGTGGCCGCCGAGCCCGTGCTCGTGGGCGACCTTGTCGAGGCCGTCGTAGTAGGCGTACACGAAGGGCTCACCCGCCGACAGCAACCGCAGCGTCTCCACCACCAACGTCGAAGTGGTGCGCCAACCCACCAGGCGGGCACCGCTCAGGTGGACGGCCGTGAAACCGGTGGGCGCGAACTCCGATCGCGTGACAGCGGGAACGGCGGCCCCGCCGAAAGGCGGATGGGGCTGCACCGCCGTGGCCGGCATGCTCCGGCGAGCGTCGCCCTCGGCAGTGGTCCACTTGAGCACGTTCAGCACCTGCCGGCGCCCCGAACCGTCGCCCACCGCCATGCGATATCCCACGACGCCGTGCTCGGCGGGAGTGCGTCCCGTCGTGATCGACGTCAGCGCCGTAGCGGTGGTGGTGGGGACGACCGAGGTGATCGGCCCGCCCTCCCCGGCGGCCATGGTGGGGGCGAGGGTCGCCGACGCCCGGAGCTGCTGCCAGCCCAGCCCGTCCAGGACGAGCAGAAGGACCTGGCGCGCCCCGGCCACTGCGGAAGGGAGCCACGGCTCGACGCCGTCCCGGCGCGACAGCAGCGCCGGCACCAGTGACGAAAGGCACGCCCCGCCGTAGTCGGGCACGACCGGATCGCTGCTCGCCACCGCGGCACTGTACCCAGGCTCCGGGGAGCCTCCGACGGGGGCCGGTAGCATCTGGTCGTGAAGGTCTCGACCCGGGGCGACTACGCCAGCCGCGCCCTGCTGTCGCTCGCACTGCACGCCGGCAGCCAGAACCCGACGTCGGTGCGGGACATCGCCGAGCGCACCGGGCTCCCCCAGCCCTACCTGGAGCAGATCCTCCTGGCCCTCAAGGGCGCCGGGCTGGTCCGCTCCAAGCGCGGCGTGGGTGGCGGCTACGTCCTCGCCCGTCCTCCCTCGGCCATCACCCTGGGCGAGATCGTGAGCGCCGTGGACGGGCCGATCGTCGCCGGCGACTTCGGACAGCCGCACGAGAACGGCGCCTGTGAGCACGAAGGCCAGTGCGTGCTGCTGGCGGTGTGGGCGGACGTGGGCGAGCACATGCGGGAGCATCTCGACTCCTTCACGCTCGAGGACATGGTCCGCCGGGCGCGCAACACCGCCGCCCCGGCGCCCGCCTTGCACTGATTCGAGGCGTCTCAGTCCGGGGGCAGCGCCGGCCCCCCGTCGTCGTCCCATCTGCCGAGGACGGGGGCCTCTCGTTCCCAGGCCAGCACCCCCAGCCCGGCCGGGGCCAGCAGCAGGGCACCTCCCCACATCGGAGCCAGCCCCAGCCACCTGGCCGCCAGCACCCGCAGCACGTGGCCGTGGGCGAAGGCGAGGACGTCTCCTCGCCCGCCCCGGACCAGCGCCACGACGCGGTCGGCCCGGGCCGCCACCTGGTCGATGGCCTCGCCGCCCTGCACGCCGTCGTGCCACAGCGTCCACCCCGGCCGGTCTCGTCGGATCTGGTCGGTCGTCAGCCCCTCGTAGTCGCCGTAGTCCCACTCGGCCAGGTCGTCGGTGATCTGGGCCCGGTCCCCGAACCCGGCGAGCTGGCAGGTGCGGCGGGCCCGCCCCAACGGACTGCACAGGACCCGGGAGAAGATCGGGCCTTTGAGGCGTTCTCCCAGGTGGCGGGCCTGATCTTCTCCAGCGGCGTCGAGGGGGACGTCGGTGCGGCCCGTGTGGCGCCCCGCCGTGGACCAGGCGGTGGCCCCGTGGCGCACCACCACCAGCCGGTTCCGTGGAGGTTCTGCGGTCACCCTGAGTAGCGCATCACCGGGCAGCGGGGGCTGCAACTCGAGTTTCGAATCCCCTGTCCCGGGTCAGGAATGACTGGAATGCCTGGCACCACACCGGTGTTGTTCCCCCTGAACGCGCCCAAGTACCGGAAAGGCAGTGCATGGCAAGCGCCAGTGTCCACGACGGCATCCGGCTGTTCCTCGACGACCTCGATCGCTACCCCCTGCCCGACCCCGACCAGCAGGTCGAGTTGGCCAAGCGCGTGGCGGCCGGGGACGACGAGGCGCGCCGTCAGATGATCGCCGCCAACCTGCGGCTGGTGGTGCACTGGGCGCGCCGGTACCAGGACCGCGGCGTGGACTTCGGCGACCTGGTGCAGGAGGGT
>DMNK01000123.1:3654-6089 GCA_003453695.1 Acidimicrobiaceae bacterium
CCACGTGGTGGATCCGCCAGGCACTGCAGCGCGCCGTGCAGCAGCACGGCAACACCATCCGCGTGCCCATGGAGGTGGCCGAGCAGGCCCAGCGGGTGGAGCGGCTCACGTGGGAGCTGGCGGCCGAGCTGCGCCGTGAGCCGACACCGGAGGAGATCGCCGAAGCGAGCGCCGTGGACGAGTCGGCCATGAAGTCGCTCTCCGAGGTGGCGCGCGTGGTGGCCAGTCTCGACCAGCCCGCCGGTTCGGACACCGGCACCCCGCTCGGAGACCTGGTCGGCGTCGACGAGCAGGAGTTCGAGCAAGAAGTGGAGCGCCAGCTCGTCATGGACCAGGTACGCCGGGCGGTGGACCGCCTCGACGACCTGGCCCGCGACGTGGTGCGCATCCGGTACGGACTCGACGGGGGCGACCCCGCCTCGCTGCAGGCCACGGCGTCGCGCCTCGGTATCGGGGTGCGCCGTGCTCGGCAGGCCGAGGCCCGCGCCCTGCAGGAGCTGGCCACCGTCCCCGAGGTCGAGGCGGCGCTCCGGGCGGCGTGATCAGCTGAGCAGCGCCAAGGTGGCGGCCAGGTCCGCCGGCAGCTCGGACTCCCACGTCATCTCCCCGTCCGCCGGGTGTTCGACCGTGAGCCGCCAGGCGTGGAGGAAGAGCCGCTCTCGGCCGAGCACCTCCAAGAGCGCTGGCGGCCGGGCCCGGGCGTCGCCGTAGCGGTCGTCACCGATGACCGGGTGGTGCAGAGCGGCGAGATGGACGCGCACCTGATGGGTGCGTCCGGTGTCCAGCGCCGCCTCGAGCAACGTCACCGGCACGGGGCCGCCGTAGCGGCGTCGCACGGTGTAATCGGTGCGGGCGGCGCGCCCGGAAGGGGTCACGGCCATCCGGTCGGGCCTGCGGGTCGAACGTCCGATGGGGGCGTCGACCTGCCCGCGATCCACCGCCACGGTGCCGGCCACCAGGGCGAGATACCGGCGCTGGGTGCGGTGGTGGCGGAGCTGCGCCGAGAGCGACTCGAAGGCCCGCGGGGTGCGGGCCACGACGAGCAGCCCGGAGGTGCCCTTGTCGAGCCGGTGCACGATCCCGGGCCGGGTGGGGTCGCCCACGCCGGCGCCGGCCAGCTCGCCCAGGTCCGGAAAGCGCGCCAGCAGGCCGTCGACGAGGGTGCCGCCGCGCCGGCCGGCGCCGTGGTGGACGACCAGACCAGGCGGCTTGTCGACGACCAGGAGGTCGTCGTCGGCGTAGACCA
This sequence comes from Acidimicrobiaceae bacterium, assembly GCA_003453695.1. Classification (GTDB taxonomy): domain Bacteria; phylum Actinomycetota; class Acidimicrobiia; order Acidimicrobiales; family UBA8190; genus UBA8190. The sequence goes on from DMNK01000123.1 coordinate 4,901, forward strand.
CCCCGAAGCGGACCGAGGGGTCGGGTCCGGGGGCCGAGGGGCTCCAGTCGAAGACGGCGCACTGCAGTCGCTGCCCGCTGCGCAGCGGCATGCTGCGATCGGCGACGGGGCGGCCGTCCACGAGCACCGCCCCGGACCGCACCGCTTCGGCCGCCACCCGGCGGGGGGCACCGGTGAGCAACGACACCACTCGGTCCGCCCGCTGTCCGTCCAGGGCGGCCGGGACCACCACGTCGATGGCGGACGACGCTGCTTCTTCCTTCACGACGACACGTGAGCGGCGTCGTCGCGCCACAGCAGCACCACGGTCAGGATCACCCCCACCGTGATGCAGGCGTCGGCGACGTTGAAGGTCGGCCAGAAGTGGAAGTCGATGAAGTCGACCACGGCGCCGTGATGGCCCCGGAAGGCCCGGTCGGCCAGATTTCCGACCGCTCCCCCCAGCACCAGGCCCAAGGCGACCGCTACCACGGCACTGCGCACCCCGCGCACCGCCGCCAGGATGCCGACCACCACGAGCGCGGCCAGCGCGCCGATCACCGGGGCCCATCCCTGGGCCAGCCCGAAGGCGCTGCCCGAGTTGTACGACAGGGCCAGGTCGAGTTTCCAGGCGACGTGGACCTGACCTTGCGCCAGGCGGTGCACCGCCCAGCTCTTGGTGAGCTGGTCGGCCGTCACCACCAGGGCGGCCGTCCCCAGCGCAGCGAGCAGTCGCCGGGTACCCCCCGGCGGGCGCCTCTCGGTCAGCGCCGGTGCAGCCCCCCGCTCTTGCACGCCACGCACAGCCGGGCGTAGGGCAGGGCCCGCAGGCGTGCCTTCGGGATCGGCTGACCGCAGTTCTCGCACGTCCCGTAAGTCTTGTCGTCGATGGCGGCCAGAGCCACGTCGATCTCGTCGATGGCGGCCAATGCCTGCGCCGACAACGTCAGGTCGCGCTCGCGGTCGACGGCGATGGTGCCGCCTTCACCGGATTCCTCGTCGAACTGCACGTCGCCCGGCTCGCGCTCCTGCGCCAGTGACTCGGCTTCGGCCCGGAGATCCTCGGCTTGGTGCTTGTACACCTCCCGCTCCTCGAGAAGCAGTTGACGCTGCTCGTCGAGAAACTTCTGGTCCGATGCGTAGGGGCGGAGCACCGGCGGCGGCGGCGTGGGCTTGGGCCGGGGCAGGACCGAGGGCGGGCGGGCGGCGG
>DMNK01000123.1:6258-6465 GCA_003453695.1 Acidimicrobiaceae bacterium
GGGCGGGCGGCGGCGCTCCCGGCAGCCGCCTTGGCCGGATGGGAGGCGGCCGGCGCCTTCTTGGCCGGCGCCTTCTTGGCCGGGGCCTGCTTGCCGGCCCCCTTGACCGGTGCCGGCTTGGTCGCGGCCCTGCTCGGGGCCGCCTTCTTGGGCGGGGCCTTCTTGGCCGGGGCCTTCCTGGCGGCCGCCTTCTTCGCCGGCGCCTTC
>DMNK01000123.1:6701-11584 GCA_003453695.1 Acidimicrobiaceae bacterium
TCGCCGGCGCCTTCTTCGCCGGGGCCTTCCTGGCCGGGGCCTTCCTCGTGGCCGCGGCCGTCCTCGCCGGCTGTTTCCTGGCGACGACCTTCTTGGCCGGCGCCTTCTTGGCCGGCGCCTTCTTGGCCGCCGTCTTCTTGGCGGGGCTCACGGCAATGGCTCCGGAGAAGGGCCGGCGTGTGCGGTGCCGGAGATGTCGGTCATGTAGGGAGAACTCCGACCTGATCGAGGGAGGGGCTGGTCAGAAAAGACGGGTGACCCTAGCGTCGCCCGAGTCGACCGGCAACAACACCCGCCACCCTCTCGTTGTTCCCGGCCGGGTCGGTATGGGGCGACGAATACGCTTGGCCCATGTCGGAGGCTGCTCTCCCTGACGCGCCCTACCCGGACGTCGACCAGCAACCCGACTACCCGCGCCTCGAGGAGCAGATCCTCGACTCCTGGGCCAAGGACGGCACCTTCGCCGCCTCGGTGACGGCCCGTGCCGGAGGCGGGAAAGAATACGTCTTCTACGACGGGCCCCCCTTTGCCAACGGCCTGCCCCACTACGGGCACCTGCTCACCGGGTTCGTGAAAGACGCGGTGCCGCGTTACCAGACCATGCAGGGCCGCCGCGTGGAACGGCGCTTCGGCTGGGACTGCCACGGGTTACCGGCCGAGATGGAGGCCGAGAAGGAACTCGAGCTCCACGGGCGTGCTCGCATCGTCGACTACGGCATCGACCAGTTCAACGACTACTGCCGCGCCCTGGTCCAGCGCACCACCGACGCCTGGGAGCGCTACGTGACCCGCCAGGCCCGGTGGGTCGACTTCGCCAACGACTACAAGACCATGGACCTGTCCTACATGGAGAGCGTGCTGTGGGCCTTCAAGGCGCTGTGGGAGAAGGGGCTGCTCTACGAAGGAGAGCGGGTGCTCCCCTACTGCTGGGAGTGCGAGACCCCGCTGTCCAATTTCGAGACCCGCCAGGACGACGCCTATCGACCCCGTGAGGACCCCGCCGTCACCGTGGCCTTCGAGCTGGAACCGCTCAACGGGGCCGATGCCGCTGCCGACCCGGCGTCGGGATCGCTGAGCCTGCTCGTGTGGACGACGACCCCGTGGACGCTGCCCTCCAACCTGGCTCTCGCCGTGAACCCCGAAGTGCGCTACGCCGTCTACCCCTCGGACCACGGCCCCGTCGCCGTGGCCGAGGACCGGGCGCCTGCCTACCCCGTGCTCTTCGAGGACCGCCACCCCCTCGCCGTGGTCACGGGCACCGAGCTCGTGGGGCGGCACTACCGGCCCCTGTTCGACTTCTTCGCCGACCGGCCCAACGCCTTCGTGGTGCTCGGCGCCGACTTCGTCGCCACCGACGAGGGCACGGGCATCGTCCACCTGGCCCCCGGCTTCGGCGAGGAGGACCACCAGGCCTGCACCGACGCCGGGATCGCCGTGGTGGTCCCCGTGGACGACCAGGCCCGCTTCACCTCCGAGGTGCCCGCCTACGCCGGTGTCCACGTCTTCGCCGCCAACGAGGCCATCATCGAGGACCTGCGCCAGCGCGACGTGCTGGTCGAGGCGTCGCCCTACGTGCACAGCTATCCGCACTGCTGGCGCACCGACACGCCTCTCATCTACAAAGCATTGAGCTCCTGGTTCGTACGGGTCACGGCGATCAAAGAGCGCATGCTCGAGCTCAACGGGCAGATCGACTGGGTCCCGGCCCATGTGCGCGACGGGGCCTTCGGCAAATGGCTGGAGGGAGCCCGCGACTGGTCGATCAGCCGCAACCGCTTCTGGGGCGCGCCCATCCCGGTGTGGAAGAGCGACGACCCTCACTACCCGCGGGTGGACGTCTACGGCAGCTTGGCCGAGATCGAGCGCGACTTCGGTCGGCGTCCCGACGACCTGCACCGTCCCGCTGTGGACGAGCTGGTGCGCCCCAACCCCGACGACCCCACCGGCAAGTCCGCCATGCGCCGGGTCACCGACGTCCTCGACTGCTGGTTCGAGTCGGGGTCCATGCCCTTCGCCCAGGTGCACTACCCGTTCGAGCACGCCTCCTGGTTCGAGTCCCATTTCCCCGCCGACTTCATCGTGGAGTACGTGGGCCAGACCAGGGGCTGGTTCTACACACTGCACGTGCTCGGCACGGCGTTGTTCGACCGCCCGCCCTTCTCGCACTGCGTGGCGCACGGCATCGTCCTCGGCGACGACGGGCGCAAGATGTCGAAGCGCCTGGGCAACTATCCCGAGCCCGACGTCGTCTTCGACATGTGGGGCGCAGACGCCATGCGCTGGTTCCTGCTGTCCTCCCCCGTGCTGCGCGGTCAGGACCTCGTGGTCCACGCCAAGGGCTTCGAGGACGTCCGCCGCCAGGTCCTCAATCCGATCTGGAACGCCTGGTACTTCCTGTCGTTGTACGCCAACGTCGACGGCATCAAGGGCCGGCCCCGGACCGACGTCGTCTCCACGCTCGATCGCTACGCCCTGGCGAAGACGGCCGCCATGGTGACCGAGGTGGAGCGCGCCATGGACGCCTACGACCTGTACGGCGCCTGCGCCGCCATCACCGCCTTCCTGGAGGCCCTCAACAACTGGTACATCCGCCGCAGCCGCGACCGATTCTGGCGCAGCCGCGACGGCTCACCTGCCGTCGAAGCCGACAAGGCCGACGCCTACGACACCTTGGCGGGCGTGCTCGAGATCCTGTGCCGGGTGGCGGCCCCGCTGCTGCCGCTGCTCACCGAGTCGGTGTACCGGGGCCTCACCGGGGCGCGCAGTGTGCACCTCGCCGACTGGCCGGCACCAGACGAGCTGCGGCCCGATACCGAGCTGGTGGAGGCGATGGACCTGGTGCGCGACGTGTGCTCGGCAGGCCACGCCATCCGCAAGGCAGAGGGCCGCCGGGTGCGCCTTCCCCTGCGGACCCTCACGGTGGCCACCGACCATCCCGGACGGCTCGAGCCCTATCTGGAGCTCATCGCCGACGAGGTGAACGTGAAGCAGGTCGTGCTGAGCGACGAAGTGGCGGAGCTGGCGGACCGGGTGCTCACGCTGGTGCCGGCCGCCCTCGGGCCCCGACTCGGTCCCGACACCCAAAAGGTGATCGCCGCCGTGCGCCAGGGCCGCTGGGGCCGAGACGGCGAGGCCGTGGTGGTCGAGGGCATCACCCTCGAGCCCGGTGAGTACCAGCTCGCCCTCCGGCCACGGGACCCCGCCCGGGGCCGCACGCTCCCCGGTGACGCCGGTGTGGTGGTCCTCGACACCGACAGCGACGACGACCTCGAAGCGGAGGGCGTGGCCCGGGACGTGGTGCGCGACATCCAGGCGGCACGGCGCCAGGCCGGGCTCCATGTGGCCGATCACGTCGCCGTGCACGTGGTGGCGCCTGGGCCGGTGGCAGCCGCCGTCGAGCGCCACCGCGCCTACGTCATGGAGCAGACCCTCGCCGACGAGCTCGTCGTCGAAGTCGGCGCCGCCCTCGAGATCCGCCTGCGCCGCACCCGCTGACTTCCGCCGGCGCCGCCGGCTCTGTCAGTGTGGCGCGCCGTTGGGGGCGTTGGGAGGCCCGACCGGGTGCAACCCGGCCCGCGCCGACCCGGCGGCGACCCCGGCCGGTATCTCGTCGCGTGGACGGTTGTCGGCGGACGGGTTGCCGGGCGGCTTGGTCCCCGACCCGTGCAGGTTCTCGTCGATCCAGTGCAGCATCTCGCCCAAGGCGCCGCGCAGCCGCGCCCGCTCGCTTTCCAAGTGACGGGAGATGGTGTCCACGTCGGCGGCGAGCTTGGTGCGCAAGCCTTCGAGGCGGATCACCTCTTCGCGCAGGTGCTTCTCCGACTCCTCCGCCATGGTCCGGGCGCGCTCCTCGGCCTCCCCCACCAATTGGTGAGCCCGCTGCTGCGCCTCCTCGAGGACGGTGCGCGCCTGCGCCTGGGCTTCTGCCTCGGTCTGCTCGACGAACTTCTGGGCCAGTTGCAGCGTGCGCTGCAGGCTCTCCTCGGCTGACGTCGTCGACGGCGCGGCACTGGGTGCGGGTTGACCCTCGCCACCGCGCTCGAGGTGGCTGATGCGTTCGCCCGCCTGACGGAGACGCTCGGACGACTGACGCAGCTGCTCCTGCAGGGCCTCCGCCTCGACCGCCACGCGTTCGAGGTACTCGTCCACATCGTCGATGTGGTACCCCCGCAGGGTCTGGCGGAACTCGACGCTCCGCAAGCTCTCGAGAGCGGACATGGGCTGAGCACTGGGCATACGGCGATCCTAGCCACGGGGCACCCCCGGAAGAGGGATGGCGGGACGCCCGCCGGAGGCCCCCGGCGGGGGCAGGGGGAGGGCTGGTCGGCGCAACGACGTCAGATCAGCGAGGCGACGATCTCCACCACGATGATGGCCACGATGATGGACAGGTCGATGGCCATGCCGCCGGCCCGTATGGGCGGAAGGATCCGGCGGATGGGGCCCAGCACCGGCTCGGTCAGGCGGTCGAGCACCCGGATGACCGGCAGCAGCGGACTGCCGGCGTGCACCGGAAACCAGCTGAGCAGGGCGCGGGCGAAGAGGACGATGACATAGGCCTGCAGGATGTAGCGGACGAGTTGGACGCCGCTGACCGCACCGAGGGCACTCATGGCCGTTGACCGGATGGTGACGTGTCCCGACCGGAGCTAGCAGAGAACGGCGTGAGCCCCGACCCAGCCCTACGGCTGGAGGAGGCCGTTCTCCTGAAGGCGCTGGCGCTCCTCGGCCGACACTTTGACGTTGGAGGGCGTCACGAGGAAGACCTTGTCGGCCACCCGCTCCATCTTGCCGTTGAGGGCGTAGGCGACACCCGAGCAGAAGTCGATCATGCGCCGCATGAGCTCACGGTCGGCGACCTGCAGGTTCACGATCACGGGCTG
>DMNK01000123.1:11862-14106 GCA_003453695.1 Acidimicrobiaceae bacterium
GCGGCGGCGTCCGCCGGGAGCGGCCGGACCAACGAACGCACCTGGGCACCGCCACCACCGTTCTCTTCGCGCAACGGCCGCACGCTGGCACTGACGAGGGGGGCCGGCTCAGCCACCTCCTCCTCGACGGGCCGCGTGGCCACGCGAGGTGTGACGGCTCGCGCCGAGTCGTACTCGTCGTCGTAGTCGTACTCGTCGTCGACCAGACCGAGATAGACCATTGTCCGCTTCAAAAGACCAGTCGCCATCACTGCCTCCTGACGCGCCAGCCTAATGCGTGGGGCCTGGCGCGGGTGGATCCATCCGACGTGCGACCGACCGGGCCGACACGTCGTTGTCTCAACGGCGCGCCGGGCGCGGCCCGAACAGCGCGCGCCCCACCCGCACCATGGTGGAACCCTCCGACACCGCAACTTCGAGATCGTCGCTCATGCCTGCCGAAAGCTGTGAGAGCCCCAGCTGCGCCCGGAGGCGGGCAACCCCCCGGAACGCCTGCCGAGCGCCTTCGGGAGCTCCGGGCGGCCCCACCACCATGAGGCCCTGCACCGCCAGGTCCAGGGCGGACAGCCGTTCCACCAGGCCAGCCACGTCGCCAGGCCGGACACCGCGGCGGCCACCGCCGGCGGTCACGTCCACCTCGACCAGGACCGACGCCCCCGGCGCCCGGGCGGCGATGGCCTCGCCCTCCTCGATCCGGCACACGCTCTGCCAACAACTCACCACCGGGGCGAGCGACGGCACCTTGCGGCGCTGCACGGCGCCCAGGTAGTGCCAGGAAACGGGCAGGTCACCGACGGCGTCGGCCTTGGCCAGGAGCTCCTGGGCGTAGTTCTCCCCCACGAGGTCGAGCCCGTTGTCGGCGGCCGCCCGCACCGCCCAGGGGCCGAAGCCCTTGGTCACGGCCACGATGGACAGCGCAGCAGGATCGCCCCCGGCCCCGGCGATGCGCCCCCGAACCTCGGCCACCCGAGCCGCCACCTCGGCGGAGCTGAGCTCGGACCCGGGGACCGCCTCGGAGCGAGAAGGGCCGCTCACCCTGCCGGCCGCCACACGAACAGGGCCTGGCGGGCGTCGTCCCCCCGCACCCGGTGCGACCAGGCGTCCGCCGAGCACCCCGTGCAGCGGGCGTCGTCCACCACCAGGCGCGCCCCGGCGCCGCTGAGGGCGAGACGGACGCCGGCGGCGAGATCGAGCGCCGGCGTGCCCGTGCGCGTCCGGCCACGCACCTCCTCGCCGTAGCGCTCGGCCATCTGGTCGAGCGGCCCTCCGGTGAATTCGTAGCAGCACGGCCCGATGCACGGTCCCAGCCCGGCTTCGACGTCGTCGGCGCCCATCGCCGCCATGGCGGAGATCGCCGCTTCCACCACGCCCGCCAAAAGGCCCCGCCAACCCACGTGGACCGCGGCCTGCACCCCCGCCGTCGACCCCAGCGCCACCGAGGCGCAGTCGGCGGTGAACACGGCGAGAACGTCGCCGCTGCCCCGGCCGACGAGGGCGTCGCCGTCGGGAGCCGGGTCCTCCTCGGGCACCCCGGCGTCCACGACCACCACGGCGGCACCGTGCACCTGGCGCAGACGCTGCAGTCGCGCCCGGGGCGGCAACGCCGGCGGCGGTGTCCCTCCGAGCCCCACGGCGCGTAGGTCGCCGTCGCTACGGGTCGTCCACCACGCCACGGCACCGCTGCCCCCGAGGGCGCGGGGCGTCGCCGTGTCGCCGGCCGTCAGCGCAAGAACGACGGAACGTCGAACTCGTCGTCGGCCAGGCCCAGGTCCTCGTCCTCGGCGGGCATCGAGAAGATGTCCTCGTGGACGGGCTCGAGGCCCAACACCTGGCTGCGCTCAGCGGGGCGGGGCTCGCCTGTCCGCCCCTCCTCCCACCGCTCGAAGCCGGCGGCGATGACCGTGACGCGGACGTCGTCGCCCATCGCCTCGTCGATCACGTTGCCGAAGATGATGTTGGCGTCGGGATGTGCCACGCCGTGGATGATCTCCATGGCCTCGTTGACCTCGAACAGGGTCAGGTCCGGACCGCCGGCGATGTTGACGAGGATGCCGCGCGCCCCTTCGATGGAGGCCTCGAGCAGAGGGCTCGTGATGGCGGCGCGAGCGGCGTTGACGGCGCGGCCCTCACCGTCGGCTTGCCCGATGCCCATGATGGCGGTGCCGGCGTTGGAGAGCACCGTGCGCACGTCGGCGAAGTCGGTGTTGATCTGTCCGGGGATGGTGATCAGATCGGTGATGCCCT
>DMNK01000123.1:14269-16034 GCA_003453695.1 Acidimicrobiaceae bacterium
AGATCGGTGATGCCCTGGACCCCTTGCAGCAGCACCTCGTCGGCCAGCTTGAAGGCGTTCATCATCGACGTCTTCTCGGTGGACACGTTCAGCAGCCGGTCGTTGGGGATGATGATGATGGCGTCGACCTTCTCCTTGAGCCGTTCGATGCCGGCGTCGGCCTGCACCGAACGACGGCGCCCTTCGAAGGAGAACGGCCGCGTCACCACGCCGATGGTGAGGGCGCCGGCCCCTCGGGCCACCTCGGCCACCACGGGTGCGGCGCCGGTGCCGGTGCCGCCGCCCTTGCCGGCGGTGATGAACACCATGTCGGCGCCCTTCAGCGCCTCTTCGACCTCGGGGCGGTGCTCGTCGGCCGCCTGCCTGCCGATCTCGGGGTCGCTGCCGGCGCCCAGGCCGCGCGTCAGCTCCCTGCCGATGTCGAGCTTCAAGTCGGCATCGCTCATGAGCAACGCCTGGGCGTCGGTGTTCATGGCGATGAACTCCACGCCGCGCAGGTTGGCCTCGATCATCCGATTCACGGCGTTCACGCCGCCGCCGCCGACTCCGACCACCTTGATGACGGCGAAGTAGCTGCTCTGTGCCGGTCCTGTCATCACACTCCTCGTCCGTCCTCCGTTGTTTCGGGACGCCGCCGATTGCCCCGATGGCGGTCGGTCTGAGGCACCGGCGCCGATTTGGCCAACTGCCCTCACCCTCGACCACAGCTTGATCCGGTGCCGGCGATCAAACCCTATGGCCGACCTTTGGGTCGGTCAAGGCCGCGTCAGGGTTGCGCAGGCCCCACGCTGGCTTCGCCGGGGACGGTCACGTCGATGGTCTCCGGCCCGGTCGGTGGCGCCCCGGCCAGCACACTGCGCAACGCCGCCAGCTTGGGCCCGAGCTCGTCGTCGGTGCCGAGGACGACGACGACGCCGCCCGAGAGCACGAGCGTCACTTCGCCATCAGACGACACGCGCACCTCATGGACCGAACCCCTGAGGGCGCCCAACGCCGACGCAACAGCCAGCCCGGGACGAGCCGACGCGGCGAGTGTGGACCCCGGGCGGCCGGCCGAGACCGACGAGCGCAGTTGGAGGAACCCCGGCGGTGCCGTCTGCGTCCACGCCAGGACCCGGCCGGTGCCGTCCACCAGGGCCCATGCCCCTTGCGACCCGGCCGGGCGCGCCATGACGGCGACCGGCACGCGCTCCACCACCCGCACCACGACACTGTCCGGCCACCGGCGCTGCACGGTGGCGCTGGCGATCCAGGGCAGGGCCTCGAGACGGGCGTCGTCGATCGGGCGCCCGCAGGCCTCGCAGGTGCCGTAGGTGCCGGCCGCCAGGCGGTCGAGGGCGTGCTCGACGTCGGACAGCTCGGCCTCGCTCTGCTCGAGGATCGACAGGTCGCGCTCCCGGTTGAACGTCTCTGTCCCGAGGTCGGCCTGGTGCTGGGCGGACGCGGACAGCTCGGAGAGATTCTCCTGCTCCGACTCGGACCGCAGGTGCTCCTCCTCGAACCCCCGGCGGATCTCCTGGAGGCGGGCCCGTTCGGCTTCGAGGCGCTGGCCGGCGGNNGGCCCGCCACCCGCACCACCTGCGACGCCGGGGTGTGCACCGTGCCCACCACCCGCACGTGGCGGGCGGCGAACAGCGGCGTGTAGTAGGCGACCGACACCGCTGTCACCGCCACGCCCACCACGGTGCCCAGGACCACGAGCAGCCGCAGGCGACGTCGGCCCCGGGCCCGGGCCACCTCGGCTCGTCGCTGGTCGATGCGCGGG
>DMNK01000123.1:16241-21860 GCA_003453695.1 Acidimicrobiaceae bacterium
CGTCGCTGGTCGATGCGCGGGTCGACCGGGATGCGCTGGGCGACGGCTGAGCTCATGCTCGACCTTTACTAGAGGTTGAGGGTGAGGGTTGGGGGCGGCGGGCGTCGACCATGGGGAGCGGGGTGTCGGCGAAACCCACCATGTGCAGCTCGGGGACGAGGTGGACCCCACAGTGGCGGGCCACCGTCTCTCCCACCAGGTCCACGAGACGGCGCACGTCGTCGGCCGACCCCCCGGCGTCGGCCTGGATGAAGTTGGCGTGCTTGGGCGACACCTGGGCGCTGCCCAGGCGCCGGCCCTTCAACCCGCACTGCTCCACCAACTGGCCGGCCGAGACGTCCGGGGGGTTGGTGAACACCGACCCGGCGTTGGAGCCGCCCGGCTGGTTCTGGCGGCGCCATCGCACGATGTCGGCGATGAGGTCCCGGGCCTCGGCGGCGTCGCCCGCCACGAGGGCGAACTCCGCCCACAGCGCCACGTCCGTGGCGGCGAGCGAAGAACGCCGGTAGCCGGGGAGGAACTCCTCGGCACCGTGCTCGGCGGACCGGCCCGTGGCGAGGTCGAAGAGCCCGTAGCGCCGCAGCACGCTGGCGGTGTCGGCGCCGTGCCCGCCGGCGTTCATGCGCAACGCCCCCCCGACGGATCCCGGCACGCCGACGGCCCACTCCATGCCGCGCAGCCCGGCGGCGGCCGAGCGCCGCGCCACCACGGGAAGACCGGCCGCCGCTCCCGCCCGCACCAGCGGGGCCGTCACGTCCACCTCTTCGAATTCGCCGCCGAGTGCCAGGGCCAGGCCCGGAAAGCCGGCATCGGCCACCAGCAGGTTCGAGCCCTTCCCCACCACCAGCACCGGAACGGGGTGGCCCACCCCGGCGAGCGCGACGTGCAGCGCGTCGAGATCCGCCTCGTCCCTCGCCTCGACCCACAGGGCGGCCGTCCCCCCCACCCGGTAGGTGGTGCGCGGGCCCAAGGGCTCGTCTCGGCGGACCCTGTCCCCCAGCGCCGCCGCCAGCGCGCCGAGCACAGAGGCGGGGGTGGGCGTCCGGCTCACCACGCCGCCGCCCCCAGGAGCTCTTCGGGCAGGGAGGTGAGATCGCCCGCTCCGAGCGTGAGGCACAGGTCCCCGGGACGCAGCAGCTCCGCCACCGCCGCACCGAGCTCGGCGCGTCCGGCGACGTAGCGGACGTCGATCTCGGGATGGGCACGGGTCACGGCGTCGGACACCAGCCGGCCGGTCACCCCGGGGACGGGTGCCTCTCCGGCAGGGAAGACGTCGGTCACCACGACCACGTCGGCGCCGACGAAGGCGTCGGCGAACTCGGCCGACAGAGCGGCGACCCGGCTGTAGCGGTGCGGTTGGAACACGACCACCAGCCGCCTGCCCTCGCCGGCAGCCGTCTCCAGCACGGCCTGCACCTCGGTGGGCAGATGGGCGTAGTCGTCGACGAACCGGACGCCGTTGCGCTCGCCGCGTGGCTCGTACCGGCGGGCGACTCCGGCGAAGCGGGCCAGGGCGCCGGCCGCCGCCGACACGGGTGCACCGATGGTCAATGCCGCCACGGTGGCCATGGCCGCGTTCTGGGCGATCTTGGCGCCGGTGACCGGAAGGTCGATCCGTCCCAGTGACGTCCCGTCGTGCACCAGTCCGAAGCTCACTCCAGAGACGTCGCGCCGGATGTCGGCGACGCGGTACGTGGCGTCGTGCGCCGTCCCCACCAGGACGGCACCGTGGCGGCGTCCGATCTCGGCCGACCTGAGGTCGTCGGCACCGGCCACCACCCCGCCGGGCCGGTTGGCACAGAACCGGTCGAATGCGGCCACGAGGGCCTCGAAGCTCCCGTAGTGGTCGAGGTGGTCCGCCTCGATGTTGGTCACGACGGCGATCTCGGGGTCGATCTCCAGGAACGTGCCGTCGCTCTCGTCGGCTTCCACGACCAGCCAATCACCTGAGTCCCACACGGCGTTGGTGCCGATCTCGTTGACGTCGCCGCCGATGAGAAAGCTGGGCCGCAGCCCGGCCTCGACGAGGGTGAGCGCCAGCATCGACGTGGTCGTCGTCTTGCCGTGGGTGCCCGACACTGCCACCGTGCGCCGACAGGCGCACACCGCGGCGAGGACGCTCGCTCGTGACAGCACGGGCAGGCCCAGGCGCTTGGCCTCGACCAGCTCCGGGTTGGATTCGACGACGGCGCTCGACGCCGTCACCAGGTCGGCGTCACCCACGTGCGCCGGATCGTGCCCGACGTGTACCTCGACGCCGACGGCACGCAGGCGCTCCAGGGCCACCGACCACTTGAGGTCGCTCCCCGTGACCCGGTGGCCCATGGCGGCCAGGACGGCGGCGATGGCACTCATCCCGGCCCCGCCCACGCCCACGACGTGGACCCGTCGGGGACGCGACAGGTCGACCACTCCGCTCACGGCGCCCCGTCCCGCGCGTCAGCGCCGGCGGTGGCGTGCTGTGCGGCCCGGTCCGTGCCGCGACGATGGCGGGCGTGCGCCTCCACCACCTCGGTCACCGCCGCCAGCGCCTCGGGCCGCCCCAACGCGGCCGCCGCCTTCGCCATGGAGCCGGTGGCGCCAGGCCGGCTCCACAATGCGTCCAGCTCGGCAGCCAGCCGCGCCCCGTCGCACTGGTCGTCGTCGATCACCACCGCCGCCCCGGCGCCGGCCAGGGCGGCGGCGTTGGCCCGTTGATGGTCGCCGGGGGCGCCCGGCAGCGGCACCAGCAGCGACGCCACCCCCACCACGGCCAGCTCGGCCACGGTGTTGGCCCCGGCACGGCACACGACGACGTCGGCGGCTTGGTAGAAGGAGGCCATGTGCCGCTCGTACTCGACCTGGCGGTACCACAACGCCGCCGGGCCCTCGGGTGCCGTGGCGGCGGCCCACTCGTAGTCGCGCGATCCCACCACGTGGTAAAGGGCCGCATCGGGGCGGCCCGACCACAGCCGGGCCAGTTCGAGGACGGCAGTGTTGATGCGGCGTGCGCCCAGCGACCCTCCCACGGCGGCCACCACCCGCCGTTCCTCGGGGAGTCCCAGCTGTCGACGCGCCGCCAGGCGGTCGGCTTCGGAAGGACGGGCCGCCGCCACGATCTCTGCTCGCACCGGTGCACCGGTCACCACCGCCCGGGGAAGCGGCGTGTCCGGGAAGGCCACCGCTGCCGCTTTGGCGAACCGGCCCACGAGCCGGTTGGCGGCGCCGGGGCGGGCGTCCACGTTCACCAGCACCACGGGAACGGCGAGCACGGCGGCGGCCAGGGCCACAGGCACTGAGGCGTAGCCACCCATGGCCACCACCACCCCGGGGCGACGCCGGGCCACGACACCGAGGGCGAGCACCACCGCCCACGACAGGGCGCACAGGGCGGCGGCATTGGCGAGCAGCGAGGCGGGATCGGCCCGGCGCACGATGCCGCGGCCGGGCAGCAGGGTCACCGGCACGCCCGCCTCCGCCAGGAGGTCGCGGTCGAGGCCCCGGCGAGAGCCCACCAGCTCCACCGAACCCGGGGGCCGGCCGGCGGCGAGCGCCCGGGCCACCGCCAGCGCCGGAACCAGATGGCCGCCGGTGCCGCCCCCCGCCACCAGCGCGAAGCGTGTCCGGCTCACTGCCGCCGTCCGGCTCGGGGCCGGGACAACGCCGAGGAGGCGGGCTTGGGATGCTCGTGCCCGGCCACGTTCACGAGGATGCCGGCGGCCACCATGGTGATGACGAGCGACGAGCCGCCGAAGGACACGAAGGGCAGCGGGATGCCGGTGACGGGCAGGACCCCGATGACGGCGCCGATGTTGATCACGGCCTGGCTGCTCATCCAGCACGTGGCGGCGACGGCCAGCAAGGCGCCGAAACGGTCGGGCGCCCGGACGGCGGCGCGCAGTCCCAACCACGCCAACGCCGTGAACAGCCCCAGCACGGCGAGGGCGCCGAGCAGCCCGCCGTCCTCGCCCACCACGGAGAAGATGAAGTCGGTGTGGGCGTTGGGCAACAGTCCCCATTGGGCGTGCCCGCCTCCCAGGCCCAGCCCGAAGAAGCGACCCGAGCCCAACCCGACGAGCGACTGCACCACTTGGTATCCAGATCCTTGGGCGTGGGCGAAGGGGTTGACGAACGACAGCAGCCGGGCCCGGCGGTAGGGCTCGGCCAGTCCCACCACGAGCGCCAACCCGGCGGTGACCGCCATGGCCTTGAGCACGGGACGCAGCGGTACCCCGCCGGCGAAGAGCACCCCGAAACCGATGCACACCAGCACGATGGCGGTGCCCATGTCCGGCTGCTCGAGCACGAGCAGGGCGGCGGCGGCCAGCACGATCAACAGCGGCGCCACCACCCTCCTGGTGACGGCCACCTGGTCGGCGCGCCGGGTGAGCAGGTCGGCGGCGAACACGGCCAGAGCGAGCTTCATGAGCTCCGACGGCTGCACCCGCAACAGGCCGACCCCGATCCACCGGCTCGAGCCCCCCGCCGACACGCCGACCCCCGGCACCAGGACCGCCAAGAGCAGGGCCAGGCTCCCCACAAGGAGCGGCACGCGCAGGCGCCGCCACCGGTCGTAGGGCATCCGGCTGGCGACGTAGAACGCCATGAGCCCGAGCGCCATCCACAGCACCTGGCGTTCGAAGATGGTCCACACCGAGCCGTAGTCGACGAGCGATGTGTACGCCGAGGCGCACAGCACCATGGCCAGTCCGACGACGCACAGGGCGCCGATCACCCACAGCAGGGCGGCGCGGGTGCCGACGTCGGGCCGTGCCTGCTTCGATCGGACGGCGTCGCCGCCCGCCACCAAGGTGAGCACAGGACCTCGGCGGCCCGGATGGCGCCCGCCGGCGGCGGGGTGCGCCGGGCTCACGGCCGCCCCGGCGGCGCCGCCGGCAACCCCCGCACCACCCTGGCGAAGTCGTCACCGCGTTGGGAGTAGGAGCTGTACCAGTCGAAGGAGCTGCACGCCGGCGACAGCACCACGGCGTCGCCGGGACCGGCCAGCGCCGCGGCGGCGTGCACGGCCTGGTCCATGCTCGACGCCGCCTGCACGGGACAGGCTCCGCCGAAGACCTGGAGGAGCTCCTCGCTCGCCTCACCGATGGCCACCACCGCCTTCAACTGCGGTGCCAAGGCCCGCAGAGGCGTCAGGTCGAGCCCTTTGTTGCGGCCGCCCGCCACCAGGACCGCCGACGGGAAGCTCGCCATGTCGGCCAGCACGGCAGCAGGAGTCGTGGCCTTGGAATCGTCGTAGAACCGCACCCCATTAGCCTCCCCCACCAGCTGCAGCCGATGGGGGAGCCCCTCGAATCGCTCGAGCGTCCGGCGACACCCCTCGAGCTCGGCGCCGGCGGCCAGCGCCACGGCCGACGCGCACAGCGCGTCGGCGATCTCGTGCGGATAGCGCCGGGCCATGGCGTCGACGCCCACGATCTGACCCTCCGGACCGACCAGCGCGCCGTCATCGACGGCGTAGTCCCCGCTCGAGAGCCCGAAGGTGACGACACGGGCGCCGCGCCGTCGCGCCTCCGCGCTCTCGTCGAGGACCACCGGGTCTTCGGCGTTGGCCACGGTCACGTCGCCGGGCCCGACATTGGCCCACAGGCGGGCCTTGGCGGCCCGGTAGTGGTCGATGTC
>DMNK01000123.1:22097-29803 GCA_003453695.1 Acidimicrobiaceae bacterium
GGCCGGAACGTCGTCGTCAAGGCGAGCTGGAACGAGGACACCTCGGCCACCACCACCTCGGCGTCGCTGTGGACCGCCTCGAGCAGCGGCAGCCCGATGTTCCCGGCCGCCAGGGCTCGCCTCCCCGATGCGACGAGCATGCGTGCTGCCAGGGTCACCACCGTCGTCTTGCCGTTCGTCCCGGTCACCGCCACGACCGGCATGCCTGCTCGGCGCCAGGCCAGCTCCACCTCACCCACGACGGGCACCCGCCCGGCGAGGGCGAAGACCGGGTGGGCGGCGGGCACTCCCGGGCTCACCACCACTTCGTCGACTTGGGCGGCGACCGCCGCCAGGGTGGCCTCGTCCGGGCACTGCAACAGGCGCACTCCCGCTTCGGCGGCGCTACGACGCGGCCGGTCGCCGGGATCGTCGTCGGCCACCACCACCTCCGTGCCCTCTGCCTGCAGGCGCGAGGTCACGGCACGTCCCGATACCCCCAGCCCGTACACGAGCACCCGGTGCCGTCGCACGTCGGCTTCAGTGCAGGTTGCTGACTTGGAGGAAGTCGGCATAGAAGATGCCGAGCCCAAGCGCGGCGAAGAGCCCGCCCAGGATCCAGAAGCGCACGATGACCGTGGTCTCGGGCCAGCCCGCCAGCTCGAAGTGATGGTGCAGGGGCGCCATGCGGAACACCCGGCGGTGGAAGACCCAGAAGGCCACCACCTGGATCACCACCGACATGGTCACGATGACGAACAAGCCGCCGATGATCGGCAGCAACAGGTCGAGGTTCATCTGGAGGCACAACGCAGCCAGGCCGGTGCCGATGGCCAGTGACCCCGTGTCGCCCATGAAGATGCGCGCCGGAGCGGCGTTCCACCACAGAAAGCCCAGACAGCCCCCGGCCAGGGCCACCGCCACCAGGGCGAGGTCGAGCGACGAGGCCACGTGGTAGATGGAGTAGTGCCGGTACTGCCAGTACCCGATGATGGCCAAGACGGCGAAGCAGAAGGTGGCTGACCCCGACGCCAGCCCGTCGAGCCCGTCGGTGAGGTTGACGGCGTTGGCCGTGCCCACCACGACGAGCGTGGCCCACACCACCCAGAACGCGGCACCGAGCTCGAACCCGATCGAGTTCCACCGAGTGAACGACAGGTGGGTGTCCACGCCCGCCCACTGCTCCAAGGCG
The DNA here is from genome assembly GCA_003453695.1 of Acidimicrobiaceae bacterium. Classification (GTDB taxonomy): domain Bacteria; phylum Actinomycetota; class Acidimicrobiia; order Acidimicrobiales; family UBA8190; genus UBA8190. The sequence continues at coordinate 23,269 of DMNK01000123.1, forward strand.
ACGGCGTAGCCGATGGCGATGACCACCAGGGCCCCGAACTTCCCGCGCTTGTTGAGCCCCAGGCTGCGCCGGTGCCGCACCTTGATCCAGTCGTCGACGAGGCCGACAGCGGCCGCCGCCACGGTGACGAGGATCACGAGCGCCCCGCTGCGGGTGAAGGTCACCTTGGCCACGGCGTGGGCGAGCAGCCAGCCCGCCACGGCCGCCACCACCAGGGCGACGCCACCCATGGTGGGCGTCCCGGCCTTCGCGAGGTGCATGTGGGGCCCGTCGGCCCGGATCTGCTGGCCGAAGCGCATGCGGCGCAGCCAGCGGATGAGCAGAGGGGTGCTCACGCCGGCGATCAGCAAGGCCAGGCCGCCGGCCGACATGAGGCCGATCACGGGCGGGCCCTTCTGTGGCCGGCGCCTCGTCGAGCGACGACGGCCGCCGCCGCCTCCGCCCGGTCGTCGAAGGGAAGATGGCGCCCGGCGATCTCGATGCTGTCCTCGTGTCCCTTGCCGGCGATCACCACCACGTCGCCGGGACGGGCCGCCTCTACCGCCAGGGCGATGGCGGCGCGCCGGTCCGGCTCGAGCGTGACCGGCGCACCCGGCGACATGCCCGACACCACCGCTTCGATGATGGCCGTCGGGTCCTCGGAGCGGGGATTGTCGGAGGTGAGCACCACCACGTCGGCGCCCGTCTCGGCCACCGCCCCCATGGCGGGGCGCTTGGCGGTGTCGCGCTCCCCGCCGCAGCCGAACACGCACACCACTCTTCCCCCTTGCGCCAACCGCCGGGCGCTGCGCAAGGCGGTTTCGAGGCCGTCAGGGGTGTGGGCGTAGTCGACGACCACTGTGAACGGGGCGTCGGCGTCCACCACCTCGAAGCGCCCGGGAACGGGCCCGGCCGTCTCGAGCCCGGCCACCACGGCGTCGTCGGGGACGTCGAGCACGTGGGCGGTCGTGGCGGCCGCCAAGGCGTTGGCGACGTGGTAGTCACCGCGCAGCTGCAGGCGTACTCGCCGCCCGTGCCAGGTGAACGCGGTCTCGTCTCGAGTGGCCTCCACGTCGGACACCTCGGCCGCCGTGAACGACGCCGTGGGGATCGTCGCCAGCTCGAGCAGGCGGCGACCCCACGCATCGTCGGCGTTCACCACGCCGACGAGGGCGCGGTCCGGTCGAAACAGCGAGGCCTTGGCCTCGAAGTACGCCTCCATCGAGCCGTGGTGATCGAGGTGCTCGTGGCTCAGGTTGGTGAACACCGCCGCCGAGAAGGTGATGCCGTCGACCCGCGCCTCGGTCAGCGCATGCGACGAGACCTCCATCGACAGCGCCTGCATCCCTTCGTCGCGGGCCGCCGCCAGCTGGCGCTGCAGCTCCGGCGCCTCCGGGGTGGTGCGCTGCCCGCTCAGGGTCCCGATCACCGAGGTGGGCAGGCCGTGCGCCTCGAAGATCGATCCCAGGAGGTGGGTGACCGTCGTCTTGCCGTTGGTGCCCGTCACGCCCACGGTGAGGAGCGAGCGTGCGGGATGGCCGTAGAAGGCGGACGAGACTCGGGCCATGGCGGGCCGCATGGAGCCCGGCGGCACTCGGGCCTGGGGGACGTCCAGGGCGAGGGACCGCTCCACCAGCAGTCCCACAGCTCCGGCCTCCACGGCGGCAGGGGCGAAGTCGTGCCCGTCGTGACGGCGGCCCGGGACACAGAAGAACAGCGCGCCAGGGGCCACCCGGCCGCTGTCCAGCTCGACCGAGGTCACCTCGGTGTCGGAGAGAGCTCCAGAGGTGTCGAGCAGTTCGACGCCTTCGAGCAACCGGTCCATGCGCACAGTGGGGGGTCCACCGTCCTGGTCACGGCGTGCCCGTGGAGGTGCCGGCGGTGGCGCCGATCGTAGCGGTGCCCGTGCCCGGCCCCGACGGGCCACCACCGAGGGGCAGGGGTGTGGCCGTGCCCGCCGCCGCCGCCGGACCACCCGAGGTGGGGACGCCGTAGCGGTGCAGGGCATACCCCATGACCTGGGCGAACACCGGGGCGGCCACGGTGCCGCCGAAGATGGGCGTGGGTTGCTCCAGGACCACCACGGCGGAGAGCACGGGGTTCTGGGCGGGGGCGAAACCGGCGAAGGTGGCCATGTACGCCCCCGGGATGTAGCCCCCGTGGGCGGTGTCGGGCACCTGGGCCGTGCCCGTCTTGCCGGCCACGGTGTAGCCGGGGATGCCGGCCGTCACGGCGGTGCCGTCCTGGACTACCTGCTCCATCATCGTGGTGAGCTCCGTCGTGATCCCCGGCGTGAGCACACGGTGGGTCGAGGAGGCACGGGCGGCGTGCACCGATCCGTCGGAGGCGACGGTGGCCCGCACCAAGTGGGGTGAGACGAACGTCCCGCCCGTGGCGACGGTGTTCACCATGTCGAGCACCTGCTGGGCGGTCACCGAGTCGTTCTGGCCGATGGGCGTCGACCCCATGGCCGAGCCGGGCCACGACGAGGGGTTCACGTTGACGAGGCCGGGTGACTCGCCCGGGAACCCGAGGCCGGTGGGCTGGCCGAAGCCGAAGGCGCCGATCTGCGCCGCCAGCCGGTCCCGGCCCACCAAGCCGGCGATCTCGATGGTGCCGAGGTTGGAGGACTGGGCCAGGATCTGGGTGGCGGTGAGCCGCTCGGTGGGATGGTTCTCGGCGTCGTGGAACACCCAGCCGTCGATGGTGAGCGAGTTGGGAACCGTGAAGGCCTGATCGGGCGTGACGAGCCCGTTCTGCAGTGCGGCAGAGAACGTGACGAGCTTGAAGACCGACCCTGGCTCGTAGACCTTCGTCACGGCATAGTTCGAGGGCGCCTGGGCCACCTTGCCCGTGCTCGGGTCGGCCACGAGGTTGGCCATGGCCAGGATGTCGCCGCTGTGGCTGTCCATGACCACCGCCACTCCGCTCTTGGCGTGGGAGGCGACCACCTCGGCGGCGAGCGACTGTTCGGTCACGTACTGCAAGGGCTCGTCCAACGTGAGCTCCAACCCCGTGCCCGGCGTCGACGGCCGGCCCGATCCTCCGCCGGGGAGCGGGACGTCGTCAGGCGTGCGCTGGATCTGCTCGGTGCCCGAGCGCCCCGCCAGCATGGTGTTGTACCGGTACTCGAGGCCCGAGTCCCCGGCACCGGCGGCGTTGGTGGCGCCGATCACCGCGCTGGCCAGCCCGTCGGCCGGGTCCACGCGCTTGCTCGACGGGAGCGTGTTGATGCCGGCCAGGCGCAGCGCCTCCACCTTCTTGGTGGTGGCGTCGTCCACCTGCCGGGCCAAGACGACATAGCCGCTGTGCTTGGAGAGTTGCGCGCTGAGCGTGCCGCCGTCCACGCCGAGCAAGGGGGCCAGGGCGGCCGCCTCGCGGGCCGGGTGGGTGATGAGCTCGGGGTCCCCCACCACGGTGGAGGTGGGTACCGACACGGCCAGGACGGCGCCGTTGCGGTCGTAGACGGTGCCCCGCGGCGCGGGCACGCTCACCGTCGTCGTGACCTCCGCCGCACCGAACGCCGAGTACCTGCCCCCCGACAGGCCTTGGACGACGACCAGGCGCAGGGCGAGGCCGGCGAAGCACAGAAGCACGACCACGCGCATGATGCCGACCCGCTTCTTCGGGGCGGCGCCCGTGACGGGTTTCGGTTGCCGAGCTTGGCGGGGTGGCGGCTGGTGACGGCGTTCGAAACCGCGACGACGTGCCGGCGCTCGGGTGGTGCCGCCGGCGCTCACCGCCCCGAGGCGGTGTTCGGTGCCGCGCCGCTTCCACCGTTTGCGACGAGCGGGAGGTCGGTGACCTGCGACGGCACGTTCAGCCCGTGCTGCTCCGCTTGAGACACGACGTTGGAGGGGTTCTCGAGCTGTGCCACTTGCACCTCGAGGGCGCGCTGCTCGGTCTGGGCGGTGGTCAGCTCGTGCTGGAGGTGGGCCAGACGCACCTGGCCCTGGACGAGATAGGCGTGTGCGCCGCCGACCGCCAGCAGGCTGCACGCGGCGCAGCCGACGGCGAGCACCAGGGGCCGCCGCTTCGCCGCCGGCCGACGCCTCCGGGGCCCGACGACACGCAGCGGTGGACGCCGACCTGTCGGCGTCGACGGCGCCGGGGCGCGACGAAGGCGCGCTGGGGCGGACGCCACTGCCATCAGGGCCTGGTCCCGCCGATTTGGTCCAGGCGCTCGAAGGCGCGCAGCCGGGCGCTCTCGGCCCGGTGGTTGCGGGCGACCTCCGCCGGCGAGGGCCGGCGGGCACCGCGGAACACGAGACGACCGAGCGGCGTCGCTCCGCAGGTGCAGGGCAGTCCCGGCGGGCACACGCAGCCCCCGGTGACGGCCTCGGTGAACGCCGCCTTGACGAGGCGGTCCTCACCCGAGTGGTAGGCGATGGCGACGCAGCGACCGCCCGGGGCCAGCATGCCGATGGCCGCCGGCAGCGCCCGCGCCAGTACCTCGAGCTCGTCGTTCACCGCCACTCGCAGCGCCTGGAACGTGCGGCGAGCCGGGTGACCACCGGTGCGCCGGGCCGGGGCCGGGATGGCGCTGCGCACGATCTCGGCCAGCTCGCCGGTGGTGCGCAGGGGCCGGGCGGCCACGATGGCCCGGGCGACGCGCCGTCCGAAGCGGCCCTCGCCGTGCTCGGACAGGAGCCGGACGAGGTCATCCTCGTCGATGGTGTTGACCAGCTCGGCGGCGGTGACCGGCCGGGAAGGGTCCATGCGCATGTCGAGCGGCGCGTCGTGGCGATAGGAGAAGCCGCGGGCCGCCTCGTCGAATTGCGGAGAACTGACACCGAGGTCGAACAGCACCCCGCTCAGCGGCGAACCGGCGGCGTGCGACGCCACCACGTCGGAGAGTGTGTCGAAGCGCGCTCGAACCACCTGGGCCCGGCCGGCGAACGGAGCGAGCGCCTCTCGGGCGGCAGCCACGGCGAGGGGGTCTTGATCGACGGCGACGACGCTCAGGTGCGGGTGGGCGCCCAGGATCGCAGCGGCGTGCCCGCCCCCGCCCACAGTGGCGTCGACGACGACACCCGGCGGCACCGGGGCGAAGAGCGCCACCACCTCCTCGAGCATGACGGGCTGGTGGTCGAAGACCGGGCACATCCGCAGCCCCTCGACCGGACGAAAGCCGTTGGGAGGGGTGCTCCAGCGACTCGGTTGGAAGTGGGCGGAGGAGGATTCTTCCACCGGACCGATCGAGGGGCTGCGCATGGGCCGAGGTCGGCACCGTCGCCCGCCGAGTCCGCGCCGGGCGACGGTGCCACTGCTCCAGTTGTCGGTACTCCTATCCGTCTGTTTCGTGGATGTGTGGGTGTTGCTGTGAGTGTGGGCGTGGGAATGAATGGATGGGCGTGCCGGCGCCGGTGGGCGCCAGGGTGTCGAATCGATCAGCCTTCGTTGCCGTCGGCGAGGCCGTCGGCGAGGCCGTCGGCCAGCCTCTGCTCCTCGGGGCCGACCTTCTCCTCCCAGCGGGTGGGATCCCAGAGCTCGACCCGATTGATGATCCCGGTCACGAGCACGTTCTCCCGTAGGCCGGCGAACTCCCGGAGACGCGACGGGATGGGCATCCGCCCCTGCCGGTCCAGCTCCACCTCGTGGGACGTGGACGCCCACATGCGCGCTTGATTGCGCTCCGGGCGACCTGCCGACTCTCGCTCCTCCCTGTCTCGCATCTGACGCTCGAACTGTTCGGGGGTCCACAACGCCAGGCACCCGTCGTGGTTCTGCGTGAGATAGCCCCCCTGGTCGAAAGCGGCGCGGAAGCGCACGGGGAGGATGACCCTCCCCTTGGCGTCGAGCGTGTGCTCGTAGGTCCCAAAGAACCGTGCCACCACGAATCGGTGCTCCCCTCACGTTTCCCGACATGTGGCGGGAACCTCCCCTTCGCACCACTTCGCACCACTTTAAGCCCCAATTCACCACCCTGTCAACCATGACCACCACGAACAGCCACAAATTCGGGCCCGGGCCCCACGGGGCTCCGCAACAGGACGCGTCGGACGAGCTCCGGGGCCCGGCCGGGGCGCCGGGGGCGGGGAGAGGCGGGTGGGGCGGGCCGGCCCCGCCTACGGACGAGGCAGGTTGTCGACCACGGCGGCCCACAGGACTTCGACGGTGCCGAGAGCCGACAGTCCCGCAGCCCTGTGGGCGAGATCGGCTCGGGCGCGATCTCTGTCGGTGGCGGAGAGGTCGAAGAGCGCCAGGAGCTGATCGAGATCCCAGCGGAGGGCGGCCACCGTCTGCAGGCGGGCCCCGGCGCTGGTGCGGCGCTGGGACAGGCCGACCACCTTCTTGGCGGCCACGGTCACTTCGCCCGGCCCGATCCCCGCGAAGCACACGAGCGGCGACCACTCGGTGCGGGTGGCCCGGGCGCGGTGCACCACCGGGTCGGCGCCCAACGTCGTCAACGCCGTCGCCCACAGCTCGCCGAGCCAATAGGCGCCGCGTACGACGTCGTCGTCCCACAGGGCGTCGCCCCTCGGGATCCACGCCTCCAGCCAGAGCTGTGCGCCCGGCCCCACCATCACCGCTCCCCCGCCACTTCGGCGGTGCA
>DMNK01000123.1:30007-30541 GCA_003453695.1 Acidimicrobiaceae bacterium
GCGGGCGGCGTCGGCGTCGACGACACCTTCCCGCTGGGAGCTGCCCAGCACCAGGGCCGGACCGCCCGTCACCTCGCACCGGGCCAGCCTGCGACTGCCTTGGTGGCCGGCCTCGGGCCAGGGCAGGTGCAACGCTCGAGCGCTTCCGGTCCGCAGTTCGATCTGCCAGCCGCCGGTGTGGTTCACCGGCGAGGGATCAGGCAGTGAGGGACTGCTCGCCGAGGTACGGCGCCCATTCGTCGCGAGCGCCTCCGCTCATGGCGAGCAGCCACACGCGCTGGCGGGGCGCAGCGGGAAGGCGGCGGAGGACCAAGCCCGCTTCGTGCGGCAGCCGGTCCTCCTTCCGGGTGTTGCATCTGCGGCACGCGGCCACGACGTTGTCCCAGGCGTGCAGGCCACCACGGCTTCGGGGCACCACGTGGTCGATGCTCTCCGCAGTGGAGCCGCAGTACTGGCAGCGGTGCCCGTCGCGGGCGAACACAGCCCGGCGGTTCAACGCCACCCTGCTTTGGTACGGCACCTTCACGTAGTGCC
>DMNK01000123.1:30661-31308 GCA_003453695.1 Acidimicrobiaceae bacterium
CGGTGCCCATCGCGGGCGAAGACCGTCCGCCGGTTCACGGCCACGGTGCGGTTGTGGGGCACCCGGACGTAGCGGGCCAGCCGGACCACCGAGGGCTCGGGGAGCGTCAGCCGCTCCGAGTGGAACATGGCCTCGGTGGCGTGCAGCAGCTCGGCTCTGGTGGCGAGCACGAGGAGCAGCGCCCGGCGGGTGGAGACGATGCCAAGGGGCTCGAACGTGGCGTTCAGGACGAGGGCCCGGTTCGCTCCTACTCTCCCTATCACCGCTGACATCGGCCCAGAGGCTATCCCGTCGTCCCGCCGCACTCCGGCACACCGGCCCGTCGTCGAGCGGCGCGGCGCGCCCACGTCAGCGCCGGCGCCACCGGCGCATGTCTCTCGACCACCGGAGGAACGAGACGATCTCTTCCGTCTCGGGAAGCGCGTCGCCGGTTCCCCCGTAGGCCGTCTCCATGCGGAATCGCCACAAATTCTCGGTCGGAACGGGCAGCGGGGGCATCCGCCGCCACCATCTCGGGGCGGCCAGCCGCAGCACCGCCCCGGCTGCTGCCACCGCGAGGCCGGGATGACGCACCAGCGCGCTCAGGACAACCGGCGCCGCTCGGCGGGCCCCGGCGCCCGAAGCTGCGGCGTTCACGGCGCGGCCCT
>DMNK01000123.1:31463-44638 GCA_003453695.1 Acidimicrobiaceae bacterium
GCGGCGTTCACGGCGCGGCCCTCGAGTCGCCGTCCACGTCGAACCCCGCCGCCCGCCACCCGACCAGGGCGGCCCCGACCAACGGCGCGCCGGCGCCGAGGCCGGCCGGCACGATGCGGGTGTTGGCCGAGAACGACAGCCGGGCCCGCTCGGCGAGCTCCTGCGCAGCGGCGGCGAAGAAGGGCGGACCGAATCCGAGGGCCACCGAGCCGGCCACCACCGCCAGGGGGAGGTCGAGGAGGTTGGCAACCGACGCCACCGCCCGGCCCACCAACCGACCGGAGCGGACCACGACCTCGGGGGGCGCCTCCTCGGGGGGCCGGCCCGTGATGGCGGCGATGGCCGACCCCGACGCCTCCGCTTCCAGACAGCCCCGTCCCCCGCACGGGCACCGACGCCCGTCGGGCTCCACGACGACGTGCCCGATGTGCCCGGCGTTGCCCGCCGCGCCCTCGAGCAGCCTGCCGTCGAGCACGATGCCGCCGCCCACACCCGTGGAGACCACCATGGCCAGAAAGTCCGATGCCCCCCGGGCCGCCCCCCTCCATCGCTCCCCCAGGGCCAAGGCCTTGGCGTCGTTGTCGACGGCGGTGGGGAGACCGGAGTAGGCGGCCAGCCGGGCCCGGAGGGGAAAGTCCCGCCATCCCGGGATGTTGAGCGGCGACACCAGCTCGCCCCCTGGACTCATGGGACCGCCGCAGCCGACGCCGCACACCACGGCTGACCCGCCAGCGTCGGGGAGCGACCGCACCTCGTCGGCCAGCCCCGACAGGGCTCCGAACAACGTCTCGGCGTCGGCGCCGGCCGGAGTGGGGGTGCGACGGTGCACGAGGACCGTCCCTTCGCCGTCCACCAGCCCGGCGGCGAGCTTCGAGCCGCCGACGTCGACGGCGAGGCACAGCTCGAGGGGGCCCGGCCTGTGCTCCCGGGCCGGCGGCTTCTCGGCGCTCAGCGCTTGCGGCGGAACTTCTCGCGCACCCAGTTCCGGCCGTCGTGCAGCGCGTTGCCGATCCCCTCGGCACGCAGCGAGCGCCCGATGTCCTCCAGCCCGGCTTTGCCCATGCGCTGGAGGTTCGTCCAGAACGTCACGAGTGACGCGAACATGATCAGCACGCCGAAGAAACCCACGACGACCGATTGGGTGAAGAACGCGATCATCACGGCCAGGCCGACCACGAAGCCGACCACGGACCATTTCATGTACCGCCCGGCGTAGCGGTAGACGTTCTCCCGGCGTACGCGGTGGGCGAAAGCGGGGTCGTGCTGGTACAGGGCCTGCTCGAGCTCGTGAAGCACTCGTTGCTCGTGCTCAGAGAGCGGCACCCGACCCCCTTTCTCCTCCTGTTCCCCCCACCAGGCCAGTCGTAATCTTCGCGCACCCCCCTGTGGGTGACAACGGTACTCCGGCCCCTCCCCGATGGTCGTTCGCCCGCTGTCGAACGGCGGCGCGCCCACCTCGAGGCCCGGACCACCAGGTCGGTCGAGCCAACCGTCACCCAGGTGGCCGCGTGTCCCCAGGGTGGGCGGACGAAGCCTGCGCCGGCCCGGGTCCGCTCGGCGGTTCGGCGCCGGGGCCCCACTGCGTGTCGCCACGCGTCTTCACCGACAGGCCTCGGCGTCCGATCAAGGCCGCCGGCGCCACGGCCGCCGGCCCGTATCGGGCCCGAATGGCGGCCAGGGCCGCCTCCACGTCCTCCCATGCCGTTTCGGCAGCGAGGTCCGGCCGTTCTCCGCCCGCCCCTCGTGCCGGCGTCGCCGGCTCGCCCATGTCGCCGAAGCTGAGTTGCTGCGCGGCCGGTGCGCTCGTCAGCCCCGAAGCCGACACTCCGAGAAGGCGCACCCCCTGTCCCACCTCCACCGCCGACACGAGGGCCAGCGCCACGGCGCGCACCAGTCGCGGCGACGCCGACGCCTCCCCCACCGTGTGCGCACGCGTGATGGTGGTCCGGTCGGCGAAGCGCACCTTTACGGTGATGGTGCGGGCCCGCACGTCGGCTTCGCGGAGCCGCTGACACACGGCGTCGGCCATTCGCACGACCTGAGGGTGCAGCGCGCCGTGGTCGTGGAAGTCGACGGAGAACGTCTCCTCGTGGCCGATCGACTTGGCCCCACGGTCGGCTTCGACGACGCGCTCGTCCTGTCCCATCGCCAGCAAGGCGAGGTGCCGGCCGTGGGAATTGCCCAGCAACCGGCACAGGGCGTCCTGGGGGACGGCGGCCAGCTCTCCGACGGTTTGGACGCCGAGGCCTGCCAAGCGTGCGGCGGTGGCCGGCCCGACGCCCCACAGGGCGCGAATGGGCAACGGATGCAAGAAGGCGAGCTCGTCGTCGGGCTCCACTGCGACAACCCCGGGGCCGGGGATCGTGCCGGTGGGACTGGCGCGGGGCTTGGCCGCTTCGGAGGCCAACTTGGCCAGCAGCTTGGTGCGCGCCACTCCGACCGAGCACCGCAGATGCAGCTCCCGCTCGACCTCCCCTCGCAGGTCGCGAGCGATGCGCAGTGGATGCCCGAGCAGGCGAACGGCACCGGCGACGTCCAGGAAGGCCTCGTCCAAGCCGATGGCCTCCACCACCGGTGTGTAGCGGCGCAGTACCTCGTGCAGCTGGGCGCTCACCTCGGAGTAGCGCCAGTAGCGGCCCGACACGAAGAGGGCATCGGGACAGCGTCGCCGCGCCTCCACCGACGACATGGCCGAGCGGACCCCGTAGGCGCGTGCTTCGTAGCTGCACGAGGCCACCACACCCCGGGTCCCCGACCCGCCCACGATGACGGGCAAGCCCGCCAGAGCGGGGTCGTCCAGCACCTCAACGGCCGCGAAGAAGGCATCCATGTCGACGTGCAGGACGGTGCAGGCCGCGCTGGCGGGGCCGAGCTCGTCGAGAGCGGTGCCGCTCCCCTGGCTGCCTGCGGCGTCGGGCATCAGCCGCCGAGGCGCAGCCGGCGGAACCCTTCGGCGTAAGCGAGCCCGACCCGCCGGCCGTCCTCCTCCGCCCGCAGGCGCACGGCCCGCCCGGCCCAGTCGCTGTCGCCGGTGAACTGGCTGCGATGACACGCCACCGCCGCCACCTTGTCGTCGATGGTGGCGGTGATGTCGACCCAGACGTCGGCCTCGAGCGTGCCCGACAGGAGGGCGGTGTCCACTCGATGGGGAGGGCCCGCCTCGGGAAAGTAGTGCGGCAAGGCCGCCGCCGGGGCCATGGCGTCCAGCATGGCGAAGCCGATCATGCGGTGGTCGCGATGATTGAAGTAGTCCTGGCCGAAGAACACCGCCGTGGGATCGGGACACAGCACCGTGCCGGGCTTGACGGTGCGGATGAGCGAGACCAACTGGGCACGCAGCGCGTCGTCGTCTTCGAGCTCTCCGTCAGCGTGCCCGAGCGCGTACTGCTTGGTCACCCCGAGCACGTTGGCCGCCTCCGCAGCCTCGGCCCGGCGCAGCTCGGCGAGGGCCGACGGGGCCAGGTCGGGGTCGGTGGTGCCCTTGTCCCCTGTGGTGCAGATGGCCACGTGCACCTCGGCACCGTGGCGGGCCCATCGGGCGAGGGTGCCGCCACACGACACGTCGGGATCGTCGGGATGGGCATAGACGGCCAGGACACGTCCGGGGTCCTCGGTGAAGACCTCGGCCGGCACAGCTCCTCAGCCCTTGCGCTTGGGGGCGGTGGTCTTGGTGAGCAGGCCGACCTCTCTCTGGAAGTCGCCCACGTCCTCGAAGCCCTTGTACACCGAAGCGAACCGCAGGTACGCCACCTCGTCGACGTCCTGCAGTCGCTCGAGCACGGCCAGGCCGACCTGTTCACTCGTCACCTCGGCACCCACCTCTCGCAGAGCGTCCTCCACGTCCTGGGCCAGGGCATCGAGCTGGTCCTCGGTGACGGGTCGGTTCTTGGTGGCGGCGCGTACGCCCGCCACGACCTTCGACCGGTCGAACGGCTCACGCAGGCCACCGCGCTTGAGCACCCACAAGGGCGCCCCTTCCAGGCGTTCATAGGTGGTGAACCGGCCACCGCACACCGTGCACTCACGTCGCCGCCGAATGGCGCCTCCATCCTCGGCCAGGCGCGAGTCGACGACTCGATCGTCGAGACTCTGGCACCAGGGGCAGCGCACACGTTCAACCTAGTGCCGCGGGTCGGCGCTTCGGTCAGGGAAGATGCAGGTGCTGACCCGGTTGCAACGAGTCGGACCCGACCTCCTGTTCCAGCCTCAGCACGACAGGACGAGGATCACCGCCCGGGTCCAGCCGCTCGGCGATGGTCCACATGGTGTCGCCGGGCTGCACGACGTACAGCGTCTTCGAAGCTGTCGCCCCCGCCAGGACGGGGCCGGGGGTGGCGAGGGGATGCCTCCCGGCTCCGCCCCATGGCAGGGCGAGGGCGACGAGGACGGCGCCGCTCGAGACGCCCAGAAGGATGCGCCGCCGGCGGGCGCGCGCTCGGCGGCGGCGGGCCATGACGGCGGGATGACGATCGCTCACCACCGGCGCGCCGCGGCCTGCCGTGAGGTCGGGACACCGTCTGCGGCCCGAGGGCGGCGAGTCCGGGCCGCCGGCTCCGGGCAGCGGCCGCCACTGGTGTGCCGGCGACCGCCGGTGTGTCTCCGGGGCGAGCGCCAACGCGCCGAGGCTCATCGCCTGCGCCCCCACCGGAACGAACGTGTGTTCGCCATCGACGCCATCACACCACGAACACCTGTTCGTGTCAAGGGACGTCTGGCCCGGGACCGGCGGCGGCCACCCGGGCGCCCCGTGCGCCTCGTCTCCGGCTTCGACACACTCGGCGAGGTCCATGACCGGAGCGTGGCACGGGGGTGTAACACCGACGCCGGGCCCCGCCCCCGGACCCGGCCCGTGGGGAACAGGTGTTTGCCTGCGGGGCCGGGGGCGGCTAGCCTTATCGAACTGGTGTTCGGGCCGGGACACCGGTCACGAGTGCCGGTGACCGGCGGCCGAAGGAGGGCTCACCATGGCCGAGGCGTTGACGGGAAAGCGCCAGCAGATCCTCGAGTGCATCGCCACCAGCCTGCGGGAGCGGGGATATCCGCCGTCGGTGCGGGAGATCGGCGAAGCCGTCGGGCTCACCTCTTCCTCCACCGTGCACGCCCACCTGGCCGTGCTCCAGCGTGAGGGGTACCTCCGACGAGATCCGACCAAGCCCCGCGCCATCGAGGTCCGCTACGACCCCACGTCCAAGGCCGCCCTGGCGGCGCGTCCGGCGCGCGCCGTTCCCCTGGTCGGCGACGTGGCCGCTGGTGCCGGCGTGCTCGCCACCGAGAACGTGGAGGAACTGCTGCCGCTCCCCGAGGACTTCACCGGCACAGGGTCGCTGTTCATGCTCCGGGTGCGGGGCGACTCCATGATCGAGGCGGGCATCCTCGACGGCGACTACGTGGTGATCCGCCAGCAGCCGGTCGCCGAGAACGGTGAGGTCGTCGTGGCGGGCTTGCCCGGTGAGGAGGCAACCGTGAAGACCTTCTCGCGCCGACGCGGCAAGGTCGTCCTGACACCGGCCAACCCGGCCATGGAGCCGATGGAGCTCGATGCCGCCGACGTGACCGTCTACGGCAAGGTGGTCACCGTGCTGCGCCGGCTCTGAGTCCCTGCTCGGACGGCTGTCGGGACGCCGAGCCGGCCGGTCAGGCGGCCAGGAGGCTCAGCGCCGCCTGATACTCCTCTTTCTGACGGGGGGTGCGCAGGTCGGCCGACGCGAACGTGGCGACCACGGTCCCCGACTTGTCGATGACGAAGGTGTGCCGGTTGGCGCACCCGAGCTGCTCGTTGAAGACGCCGTAGGCCTGGGACGCGGCACCATGCGGCCAGAAGTCCGACAGCACCGGGAATCCGAACCCCTCCTCCTCGGCCCATTTGCGCTGAGCGTGCACCGAGTCGCAGGACACGGCCAGCACCTGCACACCGGCCGACTCGAACGACCGCAGGTCGTCGCGCAGCTCACACAGCTCGCCCCGGCACACACCGGTGAAGGTGAACGGGTAGAAGACGAGCACGACGTTCTCTTTGCCCCGCAGATCCGACAGCTTGACCGTCCCTCCGGTGGAAGAGGGAAGGTCGAAGTCGGGTGCCTGGTCTCCGACGGCTACGGCCACGGCAAACCTCCTGGTGTCGGTGCGTGCTGTGCGGGAACCGGCATCCCGCCGCTTGGTCCGACCCTAACGGGAGACGGCGTCGGCGACTGCGCCACCGTCGAGGACAGCAGCCAGGACGCCCCGGGCGTGCTCGAGCTCGGCTGCGGTCACCGTCTCGTCCGGCGTGTGTGCCAGCAGAGGGTCGCCCGGCCCGAAGTTGGCGGCCGGGACACCGATGGCCGCCAGCGTGGCGACGTCGGTCCATCCCACCTTGGCGCGCGGTGGCGCCCCCGAAGAGCGCACCAGGGCCTCGAGGACGGGATGGTCGAGACCAGGTGGGGCACCGGGAGCGGCGTCCACCACCTCCAGGCGGTCCCCGTCCTCGGTGCGCACGGCACCGGCGAACATGGCGCGCAGCTCTCGCTCGGCTTCCTCGACGCTGCGGTCGGGGGCGAACCGGAAGTTGACCGTGAGCTCGGCGGCGTCCGGCACGACGTTCCCGGCCACGCCGCCGCTCACCCCCACGGCTTGGAGCTGCTCTGCATACACGCAGCCGTCCATCACCACCTGACGAGGGCGGTAGCCGCTCAGGACCTCGAGGGCGGGGGCCAACCGGTGCACGGCGTTCACCCCCTGCCAGGGCCGCGCCGCGTGGGCGCGCCTGCCGGCCACGTGGATCAGGGCTCGCAGCGTCCCCTGGCACCCGGCCTCGACCACCCCGCCCGTCGGCTCACCGAGCACAGCTGCGTCGGCCGCCAACACCTCGGGACGGGCGCGCGCCAGCGCGGCCAGGGCATCGGCGTCGCGCTCGATCTCCTCACAGGCATAGAAGACGAACGTCACGTCCACGGCCGCCTGCTCCACGGCCGGCACGAGCGAGAGCAGGACGGCCAGGCCGCCCTTCATGTCGACCGCCCCCAGTCCGGAGAGGGCGTCACCTTCGAGGCGGGCCCCGTCCGCCGAGAAGGGCGGGACGGTGTCGAGGTGGCCGGCCAACAGCAGCCGCCGGGAGCGGCCGAAGCCGGTGCGGGCCACCACCGTGTCGCCGGTGCGCTCCACCTCCAGGAAGGGCCGGGCCCGCAGGTCACGCTCGACACGGTCGCAGATGGCCGCCTCCTGCCGGCTCACCGAAGGGATGTCCACCAGCTCGGCGGCGAGCTCCAAGAGCCCGGTCACGACGACCGTCCGTGCCGGGTGGTCAGCCGGCGGCGCCGTGCTGGCGCAACACCGCTTCGAGCACGGCTTTGTCGTGGCGCTGCCCCGGTTCGAGGCGCCTGATCACGAGCACACAGGGAAGGAAGAACTCCCCGCCCGGGAACTCCCGTCGCCGGGAGGCGCTCACCGCCACGCACCAGGGCGGCACCACCCCGCGCCCCAGCTCCTCACCGCTGTCGGCGTCGATCACCGGGATGGACGGGTTGAGGATGGTGCCCGATCCGAGCACCACGCCGTCGCCGAGGCGCGCCCCTTCGGTCACCATGCAGCGGCTGCCGACGAAGGCGTCGTCTCCGATCACCACCGGGACGGCGTTGGGCGGCTCCAGCACGCCCCCGATGCCGACTCCGCCGGACAGATGCACGCGAGCGCCTACCTGCGCGCAGGACCCGACGGTCGCCCACGTGTCGACCATCGTCTCGGCGCCGACCCGGGCCCCGATGTTCACGTAGCTGGGCATGAGCACCACGCCCCGGTCCAGGAACGACCCCCACCGGGCCGAGGCGCCGGGGAGCACGCGCACCCCGGCCGCCGAAAAGCCCCGCTTCAGAGGAAGCTTGTCGTGGTACTCGAACGGCCCGAGCTCCTGGGTCTCCATGGCCCGCAACCGGAACAGCAACAAGATGGCGTACTTGAGCCACTGATGCACCACGACCCGGTCGGTTCCCGGGTCGACCTCGGCCACCCGGGCATCACCGCTGTCGAGCAGTCCCACCGCCTCGGTGACCACGGCCAGAGCGTCGTGGTCGCCGGCACGGAGCTCGCCGGCGCGCTCCCACAGCTCCTCGATGCCAGCCTGCAGGTCGGCCATCAGCCGAGGCTAGCGGGCGGCTTCGCGGCGGCCCGGTACCGCCCCGGCCAGCCCGTCCCCCGCCTGCACGAGCAGCTCGAGCGCCCGGTCGAGCCGTTCGTCGGGCACCACCACCGCCACCCGGACGAAGCCGGCACCGGGCGGCCCGTAGAACTCGCCGGGGCTGACGAGGATGCCGGCGCAGCGCGCCATGGCTTCGGCCAGTACCCAGGCTCCGTGGCGGCCTTCGGCGCCACCCTGCGCATCGGCCCAAACGGGCACCGGCACCCACAGGTAGAAGCCCCCGTCGGGAACGGTGGCATCGAGGCCAACCGCCTGGAAGGCGGCCGCCGTGTGCTCGAGGCGGCCGAGATAGCGACGGCGCTGCAGCTCGACGTGGGCGTCGTCGGCCAAGGCGGCCACGGCGGCACCCTGCACGGGGCCGGGCACCATGAGCCCGGCGTGGGTGCGCACCGAGGCCAGGTAGGCGGTCAGCTCGGGGTCGCCGGCGTAGAAGCCGGCCCGGACCCCGGCCAGGTTGGACCGCTTGGAGAGCGAGTGGAGGGCGAGAACACCTTGTGCACCGTGCTGGAGCATCGACGCCGGCGCGCCCTTCCAGGTGAACTCGGCGTAGCACTCGTCGGAGCACACCGGCACGCCGTGGCTGCGGCCCCAGGCGGCCAGCGGCTCCAGGTCGAACACGGCGCCGCTCGGGTTTGCCGGACTGTTCGCCCACAGCACCACGGCCCGGCGGGCGTCGTCGTCCGAGACGGCAGCGAGCTCGGGAGCGCCGCCCGGGCCGGGCGGCAGCCCGACGTATCGGCACCCCGCCAGGGTGGCGCCCATGGCATAGGTCGGGTAGGCGAGGGCCGGGCCCAGCACGGTGTCGCGTTCGGGGCGCCGCAGGCGCAGGTACCACGCCGTCGACGCCACGAGCTCCTTGGTGCCCACACAGGCGGCGACGTGTTCGGGCTCGATCCCCACGCCGAACCGACGACCCAGATAGTCGGCCGCCGCTCGGCGGTACGCCGGTGAGCCCACCGACGACGGATAGCCGCGCTCGGCGCCCGAGCGCGACAGCGCCTCGACCACCTCGGGCGGGGGCGGGTCGCCCGGCGTGCCGACCGACAGGTCGACCAGGCCGCCCGGCGACGCGGCGGCCACGTCGGCCAGCCATCGCAGCCGCTCGTAGGGGTACGGGGGCGGGGTGAAGCCCACCGGGGCGGTCACGACGCCACGAACTCCGAGAAGCGGGCCCGCCCGGCGGCGTCGAGGACGACCGCCACCACGGTGGCCCCTTCGCCGTGTGTCTCCTCCACCACCTCACCCTCTCGGTGCAAGGCGGCCAGCACGTCGCCACGGTCGAAGGGGACCCGCAGCCGCATGACGCGGTCGGCGCTGCGGAGCCGGGCCGCCATGGACAGCAGCAACTGGTCGATCCCTTCGCCGGTGCGCGCCGAGATGATGACGGCGCCGTCGGTGCGCTGTGCCAGGCGCCTCGCCGCCACGGGATCCTCGTCCGCCTTGTTCACCACCACCAATTCGGGGACGTCGGCGGCGTCGATCTCGGCCAGCACGCTGCGCACGGCGTCGACCTGCGCCTCGGGGTCGTGGGCCGAGCCGTCCACCACGTGCAGCAGGAGGTCGGCTTCCCGCACCACCTCGAGGGTGGAGCGGAACGCCTCGACGAGTTGGTGCGGGAGCTTGCGGACGAAGCCCACCGTGTCGGAGACGAACACGACCTCACCCCCGGGGAGGGCCAACCGCCGGGTGCGGGGGTCGAGGGTCGAGAAGAGCCGGTCCTCCACGACGACACCGGCGTCGGTCAACCGGTTGAGCAAGGTGGACTTGCCGGCGTTGGTGTACCCCACCAACGACACGGCCCGCTGGCGGGAGCGCTGGCGGGCGCGGCGCTGGGTGTGGCGCGTCTCCGACAGCTGCTTGAGGTCTGCCTCGAGGCGCCCCATGCGCCGCAGGAGGCGCCGGCGGTCGACTTCGAGCTGGGTCTCACCCGGACCGCGGGTCCCGATGCCACCTGCCTGCTGGGACAGGCTGAGGCCCCGTCCCCGCAAGCGGGGCAGCCGGTAGCGCAGCAGGGCCAGCTCCACCTGGGCCTTGCCCTCCTGACTGCGGGCGTTCTGAGCGAAGATGTCGAGGATCACCGCCGTGCGGTCGATGGCGGTGCGCCCGAGGATCTTCTCCAGGTTGCGCTGCTGCGCCGGCGTCAGCTCGTCGTCGAACACCACGGTGTCGGCGTCCACGGATTCCGACATGCGGTGCAGCTCCTCGGCCTTGCCGCTCCCCACGAAGGTGGCCGGGTCGGGGCGGTCCCGGCGCTGGACGACGCGAGCGGCCACGTCGGCGCCGGCCGTGTCGACCAGCTCGGCGAGCTCGTCGAGGTCCGACTCGACGCGGTCGAGCGACGTCCACGGGAACGCCACACCCACGAGCACGATGCGCTCGCGGAACCTGCGTTCGATGAGCGTCACCGGGTCGCCGTCACCTCGCTCCCGGCGACATCTGCCACCAAGGCGGCCAGCACGTCCTCGTCGACCTCCAGGCGCGCCACCGACACGGTGGGGCCGCCCAGTGTGGCACCGCCGTCGTCACGCAGCTCCACCTCGAGCGTCCCGCCGGGGTTGCGCACCAGGACGCTGCGCCCGGCGATCCCCCACGCCGCCGCAGCGGCAGCGACGGCGCACGTGCCGGTCCCACAGGCCAGTGTCTGCCCCACGCCGCGCTCGAACACCCGCATGGCGAGCACGCCGGGGCCGTCGGCGCGCCACACGAACTCCACGTTGGCTTCACCGGGGACCGAACGCGACAGCCGCCCTCCCGTGCCCTCGACCACCCCGTCTGTGGGGGGGCCGTCGAGGAGCAGCACCAGGTGGGGGTTGCCGGTGTCCACAGCTCGTCCTGCCTCGAGCCCCGATGGCTCGTCGAGCACGAGGTCGGCGCCGAGCACCACGGCCCCCATGTCGACCCGGGCGTACCCCTCCCCCGCGCCCGGGCCGGTCTCGTAGTGCACGCGTCGCCTTCCCGCCGCCGTGTCGACCTCGACCAGTCCGGGCGCCACCCACCCGGCGTCCACGGCGGCCTGGACGAGACAGCGGATGCCGTTGCCGCTCATCTCGGCGCTCGATCCGTCGGCGTTGAGCAGCTCCATGGTGAGGACCCGTCCCGAGCGGGTGGCACGGAGCAGGCCGTCGGCGCCCACGCCGCGGTGCCGGTCGCACAGGGCCGAGGCTTCGGCCGCCGTGAAGGCGCGCCGGCCCGAGTCGTCCAGATGCACCAGGAAGTCGTTGCCGGCTCCGTGGTGCTTGGTGAGGACCAGCAGTGGCGGGCCAACCATCAACCCAAGTCTCCCACCACAGCCGTCCGGGCCCGCCCTTCGTGGACGGCCTCGTCCCAGTGCTCGAGCAGCTGCGGGAGGAGCTCGCCGCTCGGGTCGAGCCAGTGGATCCGGGGGTCGCGCCGGAACCACGCCCACTGCCGTCGGGCGAAGCTCCGGGTGCGTCGCACCGCCTCGTCCACGGCGCGGTCGAGGGCCAGGCCGTCCTCCACATGGGCCAGCAGCTCCCGGTAGCCGAGGGCCTGGCGGGCGGTCCGTGACAGCCCGGCGGGCCGAACGGCCAGACGCCGCACCTCGTCGAGCAGGCCGGCATCGAGCAGGGCCACGAAGCGCTCGGCGATGGCGCGGTCGGTGGCCTTCGGGTCGAAGGGGAGGCCGACCAGGCGCACCGGCGACGACCCGTGCACGTCGAGCCCGGGCCCGAAGGAGGAGAAGGGCCGGCCCGAACCCAAGGTGACCTCCATGGCGCGCACGACCCGCCGGCGGTTGGACGCCGTCATCCGGGAGGCGGCTGCGGGGTCGAGGGCGGCCAGCCGCTCGTGCAGCGCCGCCACACCGCCGGGACCGTCGGCTTCACGCTCCAGCTGAGCGGACAGCTGGGGCCACCGGCCGGGCAGCTCGAGCTCGTCGACCACAGCACGCAGGTAGAGGGCGGTGCCGCCCACCAGAAGGGCCCGGTGGCTCCTGGCTTCGATCCCGGCCAACGCCTCCTTGGCCGCCACCTGGAACTGCCGGAGGGTGAACTCCTCGTCCGGCTCGACCAGATCGATCAGGTGGTAGCGCAGGGCGGCGCGCTCCTCGGGCGACGGCTTGGCCGTGCCGATGTCCATGCCCCGGTACACGGCCATGGAGTCGATCGACACCAGTTCGGCATCGAGCCGGGCCCGCGCCAGCTGGGCGGCGAGACGCGACTTGCCCGAGGCGGTGACCCCCACGAGAGCAACGTGGCCGGCCGGCGCCGGCCCGGGGACCTCAGGCGTGGCCCACCGCCGCCGGGAGACGCGCCGTCACGAGCTCACCGATCAGGTGATGCGGCGCCGCGCCGGTGACGTCGACCTCGACGTAGGCGCCGACGGGCGGTCCGCCCTCTGGGCCGGGCGGGAAGTGCACGAGCTTGTTCTGTCTGGTGCGGCCGGTGCGCACAGCGGGGTCGCGTTTGCTCGGTCCCTCGACGAGCACCTCCTCCACCCGGCCCACGCGGGCGCGGTGTCGAGCCAGGGCCGAGCGTTCCACCACCACCCGCAAGCGTTCGAACCGCTCGGCGACGACCTCGCGGTCCACGAAACGGTCGGCCATCTCGGCCGCCCGGGTACCCGGACGGGGCGAGAAGATGAAGGTGTAGGCGCTGTCGTAGGCAGCTTCGGCGGTCACCGCCAGCGTCTCGGCGAAGTCGTCCTCGGTCTCGCCCGGGAAGCCGACGATGACATCGGTGGTCACCGCCAGGTCGGGTACCCGGGCACGGGCGGCGGCAAGACGCTCGAGATAGCGCTCGGCCGTATACCCCCGACGCATGGAGGCGAGGACGCGGTTGCTGCCCGACTGGAGGGGCAGGTGCAGGTGCTCGCACACCGCGGCGGTCTCGGCCATGGCCGCCATCGTCTCGGGCCGGAGGTCCTTGGGATGCGGGCTCGTGTAGCGGACCCGGCGAATGCCGTCGACGGACCCCACCGCCCGCAGCAGCTCGGCGAACAGGGGACGGCGACGGGTCAGGTCGCGTCCGTAGGAGTTGACGTTCTG
>DMNK01000123.1:44821-66233 GCA_003453695.1 Acidimicrobiaceae bacterium
TGGCCGAGCAGCGTGACCTCGCTCACTCCCCTGTGCGCCAGCGCCGTCACCTCGGCCACCAACTCCTCGAAGGGCCGGCTCACCTCCCTGCCGCGCACACTGGGCACGATGCAGAAGGCACACGAGTTGTCGCAGCCCACCTGGACGGTGACCCAGGCCGAGTGCCGGCTCGATCGCTGCGGCTGCAGGGCGGCGTCGGCGGGAACCCCCGCCGAGCCGGGAGCGTCGTCAGCACCCGCCGGAGCCGGCGCGTCGAGGATCTCGACCACCGGGCCGCTTCGCTCGGCGAGACGGAGCAGCGCCGGTGCCCGCTCCAGGTTGTGGGTCCCGAACACCACGTCCACGTGTGGTGCTCTGCGCCTGACCAGCTCGCCGTCCTTCTGCGCCAGGCAGCCGGCGACGGCGACCGTGGTGCCCGGTCGGCTCAGGAGGTGGGGCTTCAACCGGCCGAGCTCGCCGTAGAGCTTGTTGTCGGCGTTCTCCCGGATGCAGCACGTGTTGAACACGATCACGTCCGCGCTCTCGGCGCTGACGGCGGGCTCGAGGCCGTCCGCCACCAGGAGCCCGGCGATGCGCTCGGAGTCGTGTTCGTTCATCTGGCACCCGAAAGTGCGGATGTGAAACGTGCGCGACATGCGGTGCGAGTCTACGGCCGGTCGACGACCAGCCCTTCGAGATCGGGGTGCAGGACGCGCACCTCGGCGGTGATGCCGAGCTCCTCCACGGCGTGCTCCATGCCGGCGCACACCTTGCCCGTGTCGGCACCGTCGCACAGGCCGAGGAGGGTGGGCCCCGCTCCCGACCAGCACGACGCCAGCGCCCCGGCGGCCACGAACCGCCCCAGCAGCTGCGGGGCCTCGGGGAACAGCGGGATGCGGTAGTCCTGGTGCACCCGGTCCTCGGTGGCCTCCTTGACCAGCAGCGCCCGGTCGGCGAGCCCGGCCAGGAGGAGCGCCATCCGGCCCAGATTGAACGTGACGTCGGCCCGGCTCAGCCGTTGCGGCAGGACCTGGCGGGCCCTCGCCGTGGCGAGAGGGCGCTCGGGCACGACCGCCACGAGCCCCAGCCCGGCGTCGAAGGGCAGGCGCACGGCGCGCACGGCCCCTCGCACCGTCGTGGCGGCCAGCAGTCCCCCCACCACCGAGGCGGCGGCGTTCTCCGGGTGGCCCTCCACCCGGGCAGCCACCGAGAGGGGATCCTTGGACCCGGCGGCGGCGGCGGCGGCCACGGCCAGGGCGGCCGACGAGCCCAGCCCCCGGGCGACGGGGATCTCCGACCGCACCGTGATGGCCAGCCGGTCATGGCCCGCCACGTCGATGGCCACCCGTGCCGCCAGGTGGGTGGCGTCGGCGGCCAGGTCCGACCCCTCCCCCTCGGCCCGCACCACCAGGCGGGACGCCGGCTCCACCTCAACCTCCACATAGAGGTCGACGGCCAGGGCGAGCACGTCGAACCCGGGCCCGAGGTTCGCCGCCGACGCCGGTGCCCGTGCCCGCATTGGCGGTCAGGGTACTGCCCGGGACCCCCAGGCGCCGGGCTGGACGGCGCCCAGCTTGTCGGGATTGCTCACCACACGGACTCCCACGATGCGCCCCTCGCTCACGTCCAGGACCACCGCAGCGGTGGCGATCCCGCCGTCGCTGATGACCACACCGGGCTGACGGTTGAGCAGACGCAGCTCGACCCCGGACTGCGGCGACAGCGACTTGGCGATGCCCACCAGAAAGCGCGACGCCCGATGGGCGCCGAGCACGGGCCGGGGCGCGGCCCGGGCCTTGCCCCCACCGTCGGTCCACACGACCACGTCCTCGGCCAGCAGGGTCATGAGGCCGCCCAAGTCCCCCGAGCCGCAGGCGTCCACGAAACGCCGCGCCAGTTCGTAGGACTGCTGCACGTCGGCGTCGAAGCGGCGGCGGCGCTCGGCCACCCGGCGACGGGCCCGGCTTGCCAGCTGGCGGCAGTTGGCCGGGGACTCACCCGTCATCTCGGACACTTCGGGGAACCCGTACCCGAACACGTCGTGAAGGAGGAAGACGGCACGCGACAGCGGGTCGAGCTCCTCGAGGAGGACCAAGAACGCCAGGGACAGCGAGTCGGCCATCTCGGCGACGGCGGCCGGGTCGCTGTCGCCGACAGGCACGGGCTCGGGGAGCCAGGTCCCCGGGTACGACTCCCGCCGGGCGCGCGCCGCGGTGAGGCGGTCGATGCACAACCGGGTGACGACCGTCGTCAGGTAGGCACGAGGCGACTCCACCTCGACGGCGTCCTGGGCTTGCCAGCGCACGAAGGCGTCCTGCACGACGTCGTCGGCGTCGGTGGTGGTGCCCAGCATGCGGTAGGCCAACCCGAACAGGACGGGCCGCAGCTCGAGGAAGGCAGCGAGGCGGTCGCTCACCGGCGCCCTCGACGTCACCGGCGCCCACTGGCGACGGCGGCGGCGACCGGCACGGCGCACTCGTCGGCGAAGCCCTGGCTCTTCAGCCCGAGGCCGCCGTTGAAGCGCGAGCGGTAGTTCTCCAGTGCCACCCACGACGCCAGCTCCACGACCTCGGCCTCACTGAGGTGTCTGCGCAAGCTCGACATCACCTCGCCGGCAACGGCGACGGGGGTGGCGGTGGCCAGCTCGGCGTACTCGAGCACGGCCCGCTCTCGTTCGTCGTACAGCTCGCTGTCGCGCCAGTTCGCCACGTCGCGAATCTTGGCCGGGTCCATCTCGTTCTGCTGGCTCTCGTAGTAGCCGTAGTCCAGGCACCACGAACAACCGATGCGCGCTGACGTCAGCTGGATCGCCAGCCACCGCAGTCCGGGGTCCAGCCGGCGCCACCCCGCTCCGGCAACGGCCTCCAGCGCGCCCATGGCGACGAGGACTCCCCGGTGATGGGCGGCCGCCATGGCCGGCTCCACCAGCCGGCCGAAGCGCCGGCGGGAGTAGGCGAACGCAAGTCGTCCAATTACGCCATGGGGCCGCTCCAGCAGTGTCACATGGGCCATGGTGCCTCCTGTCCTCCGACGTCTTTTGGGGGTCGTGCCAAGGCTGTGCTTCTTCCCTTTACGACCCTGTTCCTCTAAGAGACGATGCCGGGGCTCGAACTGTGACAGTGGCTGGGGACCACACCCGCCGTCACTCGTACTGCAGGGCCTCCACCACCCGCAGCCGGGACACCTGCCAGGCCGGCCACGAGGAGGCAGCGGCCGCCACCACCACGGCCAGGGGCACGTACAGAGCCAGGCTGGCGACGTCCAACCGGTACGGGTCGTGGAAGCCCACGAGAAGCGGCGTGACCTGGACCAGCGCATCCATGTCCACCACCCCCATCACGATCCCGAGCACGCTCGCCACCACCGCCACTACCAGGGCTTCGGACAGCACCATCCGGAACTTCTCGCCCCGGGTCAGGCCCACCGCCGACAACAGGCCGAACTCACGGCGGCGTTGCAAGGCTGCCAGTGACAGCGTGGACAGCACGCTCACGAAGGCGACGACCAGCAGCGCCCGCTGCAACGCCCAGAAGGGGGTGAGCTCCGAGTTGGCCACGCCGGAGATGTCCCGCACCAGTCCGGCGGGCGTCCTGAACACCATGTCCGGGGGCAGGCCGGCAGCCGCCGCTCGAGCCCGAAGGGCGGTGAGATTCGTTCCCGGCGTCGCCACCAACTCCAAGGTGGTGGGCAGCTGGGGCCCGAACAGCTGACCGAAACGCGCCGACGACATCGTCACGTTCTCGCCGCCGAAGTCGCCCAGCTCCCACACCCCCCCGGTCGTCACCCGGACACGTCCGGCCGGCGTGTCGAGGGCGAGGTCCGAGCCGGGTCCGAGGTGCAGGCGCCGGGCCAGGCCGGCGCCCACCATCACCTCGCCTCTGCGGTACCTGGCGGGGACCAGGTGTCCGGTGTCCACGACGGGGTGTCCGGACAGATCGTCGATCGCCTCGACCTGAATCAACTGCGCGGGCGTGGAGCCGATGAGCGCCACCCGGAACGGCTCCACACGCTCGACACCTGGTAAGGCTCCGAGAACAGCGGCGGTCCCGGCCGGGACACGGCCATCGGTGTTGTTCTCGCTGCGGTCGGCCGCTGTGGTCACGAGCACGCCTCGGCCGGACGCCGAGCCGGCGACCCCCGAGACGATGCCGTCGTGGATGGACACGTCATAACTGGCGGTCATGAACGCCACGCCAACCGAGGCAGCCACCGCCACCGCCACGACACCCGTGCGCCCGGGATGTCGGAGCACGTTGGCGAGCGCCAGGCGGAACACGCCTCGGCGAGGAGGGCGACGGATCGACGCCGTCACCGCCAGGGGTGCTGCATAGCCAACGGCCAGCACACTGGCCAGCACGCACACCACGAAGGCGAGGCTGACCACGGGCGACTGCCAAGGCGCCAGTGCGCCGTGACGGGCGGCGAGCCACTCGACGACGATGGCGGCCCCCACCACAGCAGCCAGCGGGAGGGCGTGGCGGATCGAGACTCCCCGACGTGCCTCCCCCACCCGCTCACGTCCTGACAGCTCGGCGACGACGTCACTTCGGAGCGCCCGGCGCACGGGACCAACGGCGGCCACGATGCCGATCACCAGTCCCAAACCCAACCCGGCGACGTAGATGGCGGGCGAGGTGTGGACGGCGATGGGCACACCGAGGGCTTGTGACGAGAAGGTGCTCAGCGCCGAGACCGTCGAGCCGGCGAGCACGGTGCCGCCCGCGGCACCGAACACCCCACCGAGCATGCCCACCACGGCCGCCTCGCCGAACCCACCGGCCGCCACCAGTCCCGGCGAGGCGCCCAGCGCTGCGCCCACGGCATCGTCTCGGCGTCGCTGTTCCAAGGAGAGGCTGACCACGTTGTAGACGAGCACAGCGGCGATGCCGGCGGCGAGCACGGCCAGGATGGTGAGCAGGGGCACGATGTCGCCGATGGCGGCTCCCACCTCAGGTGGAGGGTCGGTCGCCGACAGCACGGCGTTCTGTGGACCGACCACGGCGGCAAGGCGCGCCGCCAGGACGGCAGTGGGGACCGAGGAGAGCGGCGTCACGTACACCACGTCGAGCCGATCGGCGCGATCGAAGAGCCGCTGGGCCCTGTCGAGGTCCATGACGACCACGGCTCCGCCGTTCACCTTGTCGAGCAGGGTCGTCCGTGCCGCGCTCGACATCGGAATCACGCCGGTCGACGTCTCCATCCACGAGCCTCGGCCCAAGCCGGATGCCAGGAGCGCCGAGGTGGCCATGGGCGTCCCCGGCCCGCAGGCCACTCCGGTGACGAGAGCAGCGCCGCAGTCGACGCCGAGGGCCACGACGGACCGGGTCCGTCCGCCGGCGGTGCGAACCACGGTCGAGACCTGCACCACCGGAACCGAGCGTGCCACGCCGGGGGTGCGGGCCACCGCCCCGGCATAACGCTGGTCGAGGCCGCCCGAGCTGTCGGCACCCACCACGCGCAAAGGCGCCGGTCCCGCCAGCTGTCGTCCGAGCTGCGCCAAGGACCAATTGACGCTCGAACGCACCACGACGACCGACAGCGCCAGCGAGCTGCCCGCCGCCACGGATACCACGGCCATGACGGTTCGGAGCTGCGGTCGAGCCAGCCGCCGCAGATACAAGAGCCACAGGGCTCGCGTCACGGCGTCTGAATCCGGCCGTCACGCATGGCCACGACCCGGTCCGCCAGTCCGGCGGCGACGGGGTCGTGGGTGACGAGCACCAAGGCGGCGCCGTGCTGGCGGACCTGGGTGGTCAGCACGTCGAGGACTTCGGCGCCCGTGACCGAGTCCAAGTTGCCCGTGGGCTCGTCGGCCAGGATCAACGGCGGCCCAGCCACCAGGGCCCGGGCTATGGCGACCCGCTGCATCTCGCCGCCGGACAACTCGCCGGGGAAACGGGCCCCCTTGCCGGCCAGGCCCACGGCGCCGAGCAGGGTCAGGGCGGCGTCGCGCGTCGAGCGATGCCCGTCGAAGAGGAGTGGCAGCTCGATGTTCTCGATGACGGAGAGGGACGGGATGAGTTGGAAGAACTGGAAGACGAACCCGACGTCCCGACGCCGCAGTCGGGCTCGAGCGCCAGCGCCGAGGGCGGCGAGAGGGACGCCGTCCACCGTGACGACGCCACTGTCAGGGTCGTCGAGGCCGCCGGCGATGTGCAGCAAGGTCGACTTCCCCGAGCCGCTCGGACCCACCACGGCCACGAATTCACCGGGGCACACGTCGAGGGAGACGTCGGCCAGGGCCACGAGATCCTCCCCGCCCTGGCGGTAGCGCTTCCAGACGCGCTGAAACTCGAGCGTCAGCCTCCTGTGCTCGATCGCCGCCCGCTCCGCCTGGGGGAGGCTCAGGCCCGCCATGACACCTCCTTGCCCGCCCCAGAGGATAACCACGGCTCGCCTCGGGCCACCCATCCACGCGTGAGCGCCCGCCCGTCCGGCGTGTCATGGGTTGCCTTGTTTCTCGGAGACCGGGACTGGGGAGAACCGTGAGACCATGCGCCTGCGCCGATCGTCGTGCGACCGGCCGGGAATTCGTCGCCGACGGAGGGGAAAGGGCTTCTCGTACCGCCACGACGACGGCTCACCGGCGACCGAGGAGGAGCTGGCCCGCATCCGCGCCTTGGCTGTGCCCCCGGCGTGGGCGGACGTATGGATCTGCCCGTGGCCCAACGGCCACATCCAGGCCTACGGGACGGACAACGCCGGGCGACGTCAGTACCGCTATCACGACCTGTGGCGCGAGCGACGCCACCACGAGAAGTTCGACAAGATGCTCGAGCTGGGCGAGCTCCTCCCGGCACTCCGCTCCCGGGTGGCGTTCCACCTGCGCGGTGAGGACCTGAGCCGTGAACGGGTCCTGGCGGCGGCCGTTCGACTTCTCGACGTCGCATCTTTCAGAATCGGCGGCGAGGAGTACGCAGAGGAGAACGACACCTACGGACTGGCCAGCTTGCGACGAAAGCACGTCGAGGTGCACGACGCTCGAATCGCCTTCGACTTCCCAGCCACGCTCGGGGTGCGACGGGTGTCCGTGGTCGAGGACCTCGACGTAGCACGCGTCTTCAGCGAGCTGAAGGCGCGCCAGGGCCGCGGGGGATTGTTGGTGTGCCGCCAGGACGACCATTGGCGCCAGCTTCGCTCTGACGACGTGAACGCCTATCTCAAGGAGTGGGCCGGACAACAGTTCAGCGCCAAGGACTTCCGGACCTGGAACGCCACCGTCCTCGCCGCCGTGCACCTGGCTCGGATCGAGCGGGTGCCCGCCTCCGAGAGCGGCCAGAGGAGAGCGGTGCGCCAAGCCCTGGCGCAGGTTGCCGACTACCTGGGGAACACGCCGGCAGTGTGCCGCGCTTCGTACGTCGATCCACGCATCGTCGAGGTGTTCCGACGCGGTGAGGGCCACGCGCTGCGCGACGCCCTCGTCGGACGACGGACCCGCCGGAGCAGGGAGGTGGCGGTCCTGCGCATCCTCGAGAGTAAGCGGGGGCAACGAGCACGACGAGACGGGCGACAGGGCAAAGGGCAGCAGAGAAACCGCCCCGAATCCCGCGCCGCCTGAGCCTGGAGGCGACGATGCACACGGCCGCCGTGCTTGCCATCCGAGCCCTCGCCGGTGGGGCGCTGGTCGTGGCCTTCGCCCTCCTGGGACACGCCCTGCGGCCCAAGTGGTTCGCCGGGCTGTTCGCGGCCGCCCCCTCCATCGCCCTGGCGAGTCTGATCGTGACGGCCGTCGACAAAGGAAGTGGCGCGGCGTCCCAGGCGGCGTTGGGGATGGTGTTCGGTGCGGTCGGCTTCGTCACCTTCGCCCTGACCGTCCGGCCGCTGCTGGCACGGACCCATGTGCTGGTGGCGTCTGCCGCCGGTTGCCTCGTGTGGCTCGTCGTCGGGGTCGGCAGCTACCTGGGCGCCCTCCGATGACCAGACGCCGACAAGAGCCGCAGTTCGGCATCCAGCTCGACGAGCTCGGAGATGCGAGCGGCGCCAGCATGGGAGTGCGCTTCTGTTTCGGCGCCGCCATCTCCCTCGTCGCCGGGGTCGTGTCGCTGGCTCTGGGCGAACGGGCGGGCGGCCTCCTCCTCGCCTTTCCGGCCATCCTCCCGTCGACCCTCACCCTCATCGAGAAAGAGGAGTCAGAGCGCGCCGCCGAAGACGACGACGTGGGAGCCGTCCTGGGGGCCACGGGGCTCGTGGCTTTCGCCTTGGCCGGGTGGCTGCTGCTCAGTCGCCTGCCGGCGGCGCTCGCCATTCTCGCCGCTGCGGTGTGCTGGTCCACAGTCGCTGTCGGCCTCTACGTGGCGTTCCGCGCCGAGCGCGGCTGAGCCGCCCACCCTCCCTGACGCGTTCACCTGGCGCGCGCAGTTCGCCCCGTCGTCACACGGCGGTCGCGCCCTTGTTACCGAGCAGTATTCATCACCGCCGTTGCTCCACGGAACCGCCGCT
Organism: Acidimicrobiaceae bacterium; assembly: GCA_003453695.1. Lineage (GTDB taxonomy): Bacteria > Actinomycetota > Acidimicrobiia > Acidimicrobiales > UBA8190 > UBA8190. The sequence goes on from DMNK01000123.1 coordinate 53,240, forward strand.
GCAATGCCGTGAGTTGTCCTTCGGTGGGTTCACACGGGCCCGATGCGGCGCGCACAATAGGTGTTGCGAATCGCGGCGCTCCTGAGCGCCGGCCGGACGGAGTCGTTCGCCAACCTGTCGTGCACGCTGCTGGACGATGGGCGCGCACAGGGAGCGGCACGGGCTCGGTCATCCACGGCGACGAGCAGACGATCGGAGTCCCCGATGCACAGACGCACCAACCCCCTTGCACAGATCTGGTCGAAGGCACGGCTGGCGGCCGCCCTCTCGTGGTGGGCCCTCCAACCAGTGCCTGGCCGTCATGGAGTCGAGACCCCGAGGAGGAGCCGCTCGTGACCGAGGCGCGCATGACCGGCGACCAAGTCAAGACCTCCCGGACTCCACCGGGCACGACCCCTTCCGGCTGGGACGACATCGACGCCGAGCTCACTGCCTCGACACGTGAATGCGGGGTCGGGTGCGGTCCCGTCGGCACCATGACGGATTCCGCCATGGCGGTCGGTATGGCCAACCTGCGCGAAGCGGTCAGGCGGCGCCGAGCCACCTGAGCCAGGACCGTCGGCGTCGTCGGGCCGGGCCTCGCCGCCCGGCCCGGGCTTCAATGCTCGAGCCGCCAGCCCAGCGACGGGGCGGCCACCCCGGATTCGGTCCGCACAGGCACCTCGAAGCGCCGCTGGCCGTTCGTCATCGTCAGCGTGCCGACGGTGGCTCCGGCCCCCACGGAATGCGACAGGGGCCGCGTCGTCACGGTCGAGGTCCAACTCGTGCCCGGCCACACGACCGTCGTCACGGAACCGGCGGTGTACAGCGCCGGCCGTCGGGTCGTCCATGGTGCTGACAGGCGGCCCTCTCGTTGCCCGGACACCACCAGGGTCCGGAAGTGCAAGGCGCCGGCAGCGGTGTTCACGAGGGCCAGACCGGCGGCGTCGGCGGCCTCGATCGGACGCCATCCGCCCTGCAACCCGGTGACGGCCGTCAGCACGAGAACGGTGTGACCGTCCACCTGGCGATCGGCGGCGAGAACCACGCAGCCCTGGGCGGCCTGGGTGAAGCCGGACTTGATACCGACCACGCCGTTGGTGCCCACGGCCGGCACGTAGTTGATGAGCATCCCCGCGCCCGGTTCGGTGATGGTCGGCTGGGCGACGACGGCGGCGAAGGCGGGGTCGTCCATGGCCAGCCGGGCCAGGCGCAGCTGGTCTTGGGGGGTGCTGACGTCGCCGGCGTCGATGCCGCTCGGATCGGTGTAGCGGGTGTCGCTCATGCCCAGCGACGAAGCGGTGTCGTTCATCTTGCCGACGAATGCGGCCTGCGTCCCGGCGTCCCACCTGGCCAGGGCGTCGGCGAAGTCGTTGGCCGAGTGCACGAGCAGGCCGTCGAGGAGCTGGCGCTCCGTGAACGACTGTCCGGCGGCGACGGGAACAGAGGTGTCGTTCCCGGCGGAGTCCTTGGCGGCGTCCTGCTCGTCGGCCGCGGTCATGACGATGTGGGCACCGGTCTGGGAGGGCGAGATCGGATGATCGTGCAGCACCAGGTACGCCGTCATCATCTTGGTCAGGCTGGCGATGGGAGCAGCCGTCTCAGGCCCTGAGCTCACCATCACCCCCGCTTCCGGCACCGACACGGCCGCCTGGCCGGTCGAGGGCCAGGGCAGCGACGGAGCAGTGCCCGCCACGGTGAAGCTGACGGGTGCAGCACCGTCGATGCGCACGTCGGGCAGGGGCCGGGTCAGCTGCACCCCCAGTGCGATCGCCATGGCCAGCACCGCCATGACCGGGATGGGCCAGCGGACCCGGCGCCGGCGCCGGCGGCGGCCCCTTTCCAGCGACACGAGCCTGATCCCTGGAGCGGTGTGCTCCTGCGCAACGTCGCCGTCGGGTCCGGACTGGGCGGGAACAGCGTGGAGGGCCGGAGCCGGGAGCCCCCCACCGCCGACGGCGGGGTGCATCGGCGACGGAACGGTGGGGCCCGATCCCGACCCGGTGAGGATGGTTACGTGGCGGGCCACACCCCTACCTGGTGCTCAGCTGCTCGAGTTCCTCGGGGGTCATGAGCACGGCCCGAGCCTTGGAGCCCTCGGAGGGCCCCACCACCCCCCGTCGTTCGAGCAGGTCCATCAAGCGCCCGGCGCGGGAAAAACCCACGCGGAGCTTGCGCTGCAACATGGATGTCGACCCTAGCTGAGAGCGCACGACCAGCTCCATTGCCGCCGCAAGCAGGTCGTCGTCCTCGTCGTCGACGCCGGCCGAGCCAGGACCGACGTCCGTCCCCGCCACACCCTCCACATACTGAGGCTGGCGTTGTCGCCGCCAGTGGGCGACCACGGACCGGACCTCGGCCTCGGTGACCCACGGCCCTTGGATGCGCCTCGGCACGGACGACGAGGCGGTGAGAAGCAGCATGTCGCCCTTGCCGATGAGCCGCTCCGCCCCGGGCTGGTCGAGGATCACCCTGCTGTCCGCCAACGACGACACCGAGAACGCCAGGCGGGACGGAATGTTGGCCTTGATCACCCCGGTGATCACGTCGACCGACGGACGTTGGGTGGCGAGCACCAGGTGGATGCCCACAGCGCGCGCCATCTGGGCGATGCGGCACACCGACTCCTCCACGTCCCGGGCGGCAACCATCATGAGGTCGTTGAGCTCGTCCACCACCACGAGCACGTAGGGCAGCCGCTGGCGAGCCTCGGACGCGCCCGGACCGTCGGCTCCACCTGCGAGCGCGGCTCGGTCTGTTGCTTCCCGGGCCCCTTCGTCGGCCTCGTCGGCTGCTTGGCCGGCCCCTTCGTCGGCCGCTTCGTCGGCGTCGAGGGCGCCGGAGTCCACGGCCTCGTTGTACCCGGTGATGTCCCGCATGCCCGCCTCGGCGAGAAGGTCGTAGCGCCGTTCCATCTCGGTGACCGCCCAGGCCAGGGCGTTGGCCGCCTTCTTCGGATCGACGACCACCTGGGTGAGGAGATGGGGCAGGCCGTTGTACTGCCCCAGCTCCACCCGTTTCGGGTCCACCAGGATGAGCCGCACCTGCTCGGGAGTCGACCGCATGAGCACCGACGTGAGCAGGGAGTTGATGCAGGAGGACTTCCCGGCACCCGTCGCCCCCGAGATCAAGATGTGGGGCATGTCGGCCAGGTTGACCAGGACCGGACGGCCGGCGATGTCGCGCCCGAGCGCCACTTCGAGTGGATGGCGGGCGCGCCGGGCCTCGTCGGTCACGAGCACGTCGCCCAAGGTCACCAGCTGCCGGCGCCGGTTGGGCACCTCCACCCCGATGGCCGAGCGCCCCGGGATGGGAGCGAGGATCCGCACGTCCGGTGAGGCCATGGCGTACGCGATGTCGCGGGCCAGGCTGGTGACACGAGCCACCTTGACGCCCGGTCCCAGCTCGAGCTCGAAACGCGTCACGGTCGGACCGACCGTGTGCCCCACGAGACGGGTCTCGACACCGTGTGCCGCCAGCGCCGCCACGAGGGCGCGACCAGCGGTGCCGATCTCGCCCTGGTCCAGCTCCTGCTGGCGCGACCGGGCGAGCATCTTGAGCGGCGGGAGCCGCCACTCGCCTTGGGGCCCACCGAGCTCCAGCGCCAGTTGATCGGCTCGTCCGGTTGGGATGGGGGCGACCGGTGCCGGCAACAGGGGCTCGACGTGCCCCTCGGCGCCAGAAGGACGCTCCTCGTCGCCCTCGCCGTCGGGGCCGTGTGCGCCGGTGGTGTCCCCCTGTGCCGACGGCGCGCCGGCCGCCATGGCGACGTCTTCGACGGCGTCGGCCGCCTCGTCTTCTTGGTCCTCGACGTCGGATGGCGCTGCATCGTCCTCGAGATCGACGCCCTCTCCATCGCCACGGCGCCGGCCGATGAGCAAGCGCCACAGCCCGGCGCCGGTGAGCGCGGCGCCGCGGGTCACGGCGCGCACCGACGAACCCGTGAACAGCACCAGGGCCAGCACGCCCACCGCCACCAGGACGACGGCCGCTCCCCACCCCCCGAGCCCGTCGCGCAAGGGCCCTGCGGCGGCTATTCCCAGCCATCCGCCGGCTCCCGCCAGCCGGGCAGAAGACGAGCTCAGCTGTGGTGACCCGCCGGCGAGGTCGGCGAGCCCGCTCACGGCCGCCAGGCCCAGGGCCAACCCGAGGACGGCGCGCGCCGGTTCGTAGCGGGGCCGGCCCGCCACCAGCAGGATGGCGCCGGCGACACCACCGGCCGGGACCAGGAACCGCCCCACCCCGAGGGCGTCGCCCAGTGCCCGACGGGCGTCGTGGCCGACCGGCCCCAGCGAGCCGGCGAAGAGGGCGATGCCGAGCAGCACCCCGGCGGTGCCCAGGGCCAAGGCCCACAGGTCCTCGGCGTGGTCGGCCAGGACGTCCATGGCGGCGTCGAACAGCCCCGGAACGGCGGCCGGCCGTCGGGAGGCGGGCCGGCGTGCCTGGGAAGCGGGTCGCCGGCGCCCGGCGCCGGCGCCCCGGCGACGACCGGACGTCGGGCGAGACCGGGGCCGAGCGCCCGCCGGGCGGCGCTTGGTCGTCACCACAGTGGCCCCAACGCTAACAGCAGTCCCACGAGCACCGAGGGACTCGGAAAGGCTCAGACGAGCACCACGACGGGGACGATCATGGGGCGGCGCCGGGTGCGCTCCCCCACGAAGCGTCCCAGCGCACGCCGAGCGTGGCGCCGCAGGATGTCGTGCTCGGTGGCGCCGTCGGCCATGGCCACCTCCAGCTCCTTGCGCACGGTGTCGCTCGCCTCTTCGAGCAGCTCCTCTGCTTCGGGGGCGTGCACCCATCCCCGGGTCACGATCTCGGGCCGGCCCACGACCTCCCGGTTGTGCAGGTCCACCGTCGCCACGACGACCACCACGCCTTCCTCGGACAGCACCCGGCGGTCGCGCAACACGCCGTGCTCCACGTCGCCGACGGTGCCGTCGACGTACAGCATCCCCGCCGGCACGGACTCTCCACGCCGCAACCCGTCGTCGTCGAGCAGCAGGCTGTCGCCGTCCTCGCACACGAGCACGCGGCCTTCGGGGACCCCCATGCGCCTCGCCAGCTGCGCGTGGTTGACCAGATGGCGGTACTCACCGTGCACGGGCACGAACCACTCCGGCTTTGCCACCGACAGCATGGTCTCGAGCTCGCCCTGGCGGGCGTGGCCGCTCACGTGCACCGGTTCCACCCCGGTGTGGACCACCGTGGCGCCGCGCCGATGGAGGCCGTCGATGACCTTGCCGACCGCCCATTCGTTGCCCGGCACCGGATGGGCGCTGATCACGACCACGTCGCCGGGGCGCAGGTGCAGCCATTTGCTCTCGCCGGCGGCCATGAGCGCCAGCGCCGACATGGGCTCGCCCTGGGAGCCGGTCGAGATCACGCACACCTCGCCGGGCGGCAGGCGGTCGACGTCCTCCACGTCGACCATGGCCTCTTCGGGGATGGCCAGCACCCCGAGACGGCGGCCCAGCGTCACGTTCTTCTCCATGGACCGGCCCAGGGTGGCGATCTTGCGCCCGCAGTCGAGGGCGGCGTCCGCCGCTTGCTGGATCCGGTGGATGTGACTGGCGAAGCAGGTGACCACCAAGCGGCGGCCGTGAGAGCCGTGGAACACCCGCCGCAAGGTGGCGCCGACGGTGGTCTCCGAAGGGGTGAAGCCGGGCTCTTCGGCGTTGGTGGAGTCCGACAACAGCAGCCGGATGCCGGCGCCGTCGGCGAGGGCACCGATGTGGGCCAGGTCCGTGAGCCGCCCGTCGACGGGGGTCAGGTCGAGCTTGAAGTCGCCGGAGTGGAGCACCACCCCCTGCGGCGTGTGGAAGGCGGTGGCGAAGCCGTGGGGCACGGAGTGGGTGACGGGGATGAACTCCACCTCGAAGGGACCGACGGCGCGGCGCTCGCCGTCGACGACCTCCACGAAGCGCGCCCGGTCCTCCACCCCCGCCTCTTCGACGCGGTGGCGGGCCAGGCCGAGGGTGAGGGCCGAGCCGTACACCGGGGCCGAAAGCTCGCGCAGCAGGTAGGCGAGCCCGCCCGTGTGGTCCTCGTGCCCGTGGGTGAGCACGACGGCCTCCACTCGATCGGCGTTGTCGCGCAGGTAGGTGAGGTCGGGGAGCACCAGGTCGATGCCGGGCATGTCGGGGTCGGGGAACATGACCCCGCAATCGAGGATGACGATCCTCCCCGCCGTCTCGATGCAGGCGCAGTTCCGGCCGATCTCTCCCAGGCCGCCGAGAAAGGTGATGCGAACCGGTTCAGCCAACAGGCCCGCCGACAGCCCCGTCGGCCGGGATGCTGCGACCCAGGCGGGTCAGCACCTGCCGCGCCAGTTCGTCGAGTTCGGGGCCACCGGGGCCCATGGGTGGCCGGCACTCCCCCACTTGGAGCCCCAGCATCCGGCAAGCGGCCTTGGCCGGCAACGGGTTGGGGTAGGCCTCGCTTCCCTGGAAGCGGTGCGACTCGAGCAGCGCGGCGTTGAGTGCCTGGGCGCCCTCGACGTCGCCCTTGGCGAAGGCGGCCGTCATCTGCGACACCTCTTCGCCGGCCCAGTGCGACTCCACGCTGATGGCGCCCACGGCGCCCACGGCGAGCAGTGCCAGGGTCAGGCTGTCGTCGCCGCTGTACACCTCGAACCCCGCCGGAGCCGAGGCCACCAGGCGGGCGGCACCGGCCACGTCTGCGGTGGCGTCCTTGACGCCGACGATGTTGGGCACGTCCCTGCCCAGTTCGAGCAGCGTGTCGAGGCCGATGCGCCGTCCGGTGCGCACCGGGACGTCATAGAGGAGGACGGGGAGCCCGGTGGCCGAGGCCGCAGCCGTGAAGTGGGCGGTCAAGCCGGCCTGCGAAGGCCGGTTGTAGTAGGGCGTCACCACGAGCACCCCGTCGACGCCGGCCGCTGTCGCCAGCTCGGTGCGCTCGACGGTGTGGCGGGTGTCGTTCGTGCCCGTGCCCGCCACGACCGGGACGGTGAGCGCCTCGGACAGCGCGCGCCACAGCTCCACCAGCTCGTCGTCGGACAGCACCGGTGACTCACCGGTGGTGCCGGCCGCCACCACGCCGTCACTGCCGCGGCTGACCAGGTACTTGGCCAGGGCGACGGCGGCGTCCACGTCCAGGGCCCCCGAGCGGTCGAAGGGGGTGACCATCGCCGTCAGCACGGCGCCGAAACGGCCAGGACCCTGCGCGATGCCCACGCGCTCAGGCTACCCGCGGGCCGAAGACCCCTGGTGCTCCATGCCCGGCTCGCCGCCGGCCGCGCCGGCCGAGTGGCAACGCCGATCCAGCCAGCCGTCAGGAGGCGACGGCGGCCTCCCCGGTGGCCTGCAGGGTGTCGTACTCCTCGCCGGTGTCGGTCAAGTCCTCGAAGGCGATCACGCCCAGCTCGGTGAACTTGGTGCGCAGCCAACCGTCGGCGGCGTCGAGCAGACCGAGCTTCTTGCAGTTCGGCACGATCTTCGAGAAGAGCATGCTCTGGAACATCTGGCGCTCGGGGACCTGCAGCAGCAGCGGGGCGATGACGCGCGGGTCGACCCCCATGCGGTCCCACACCTCCTGCTGCAGGAAGCGGTCCCGCATGCGCACCGCCGCCTCGAAGGCGAACTCCTGGCGCTCGCGCAGCTCGGCTGCGGAAAGCCCCGAGTAGTACTCCTGGAGGCTCAGGACCCCGAAGGCCACATGTCGCGACTCGTCGGACATCACATAGCGCAGGAGCTGCTTGAGCAGTGGCTCGGTGGTCATCTGGTGCAGGAACCCGAAGGCGGCCAGGGCCAGGCCCTCGACCATGATCTGCATGCCCAGGTAGGTCATGTCCCACCGGCTGTCGGCGATGATGTCGTCCAGGAGCAGCCGCAGGTGGGAGTTGATCGGGTAGTGGCCCGACAGCTTCTCGTCCAGGTACTTGTTGAACACCTCGACGTGACGGGCTTCATCCATCACCTGGGTGGAGGCGTAGTACTTGGCGTCGATCCACGGCACCGACTCCACGATCTTGGCGGTGCACACCAGCGCCCCCTGCTCGCCGTGCATGAATTGCGACAGGGTCCAGTTCTGGCTCTGCACACCGAACTCGATCCACTCCTTGTCTCCCCACGTGACCAGCGGCGTGCCGCTCAGGTCCATCCCCTCGCCGTTGAAGGTGGCGCCGTTGGCCACGGCGTTGGCGATGACGAGGGCTTCCTGGTCGACTGGGGTCTCCCACGGCAGGTCGGTCTGGGCGTTCCACTGGGCCTTCTTGGCCTTCTCGTACAGCTTGTCCAGCTTGGGCCGCGATCCCTTGTCGTAGTCCCAGGTGAACACGGTGTCGTAGTCGGAGTGCACGACATGCCGCTCCTCGTCGACGTCGGTGTTGTAGACGGCCATGATGGCCTCGAGGTCGTTGATGTCGGCCCGGCCGATGATCTCCTCGGTCGAACGCATCTCCTGGGTCATGATGCTTCCCCCTTGCTGGTGGTCGGTCCCGCCATGGGGACGGGTCGATGGTTCGGCGGCACTGAGGCAGTGCCTCCGTGGCCGGGAGCACCGCAAAGCACGGTGACTCCCGGCAGGACGAAGGTGCGGACCAGGTGACGGACGTCGGCGTCGTCGGTGAGGTCCATGGCGTCGGTGGGACACCCCAGATAGGAGAGGACGATGCGTGCCGTCCACTCCGACACCCGGAGCGACTCGGCATGGTCGAGCCAGCGGCCCAGGAACGGTGCCGCGTAGGCGGACACCTCGGCCAACAGGCGGTCGTGGTGGTCGAAGGCGAGATGGGGCAGCACCACCTCGGGCTCGTGCTCGAGCAAGAAGGCCAGTGCCCGGTGCTCGCTGATGCGCCGGGCCGCCCCGGTGATGCCGGCCACCAGGACCTCCTCCAGGTCGGCGGCGGCGCCCATGCCCACGGCCAGCTCGCTGAACAGCCGGGACACCTCGGTGTCCACCACGGCGGTCATGAGGGCGTCCTTGCCTCCCGGGAAGGCCCGGTAGACGGTGGCCCGGCTGTAGCCGGCGGCGCGGGCCACGTCGTCGAGGGTGGTCTTGGCCAGCCCCACCCTGGCGATGCACGCCAGCGTGGCGTCGATGACGCGCACCCGCTGGGCCGAAGCCCCGGCAACCGGATGGGGGGCGGGGACGGGGTGGGAGGCGGCCACTGACGGCGCCGGGCCGGACTGCACCAGGCTCAGGGTGCCACTGCCCACGATGAGACGATATGCCCACTCTTGTCTCATCGTCAACCACCCCCGGGCGGGAGCGCCGGCGAAATGGCCGACTCCTCACAACCGGTGTTGCGTTAGCCACAACGTGTGCATAACCTGTGGCCCCCGGACGCCATCGCTCCTGGTCAGGACCTTCATTCGGTCACGCCTGTCGGTCAACGCACCGACGTCGTGGAGCGCCCAACGGCGGCCCCAGGCCGGGGCCGGGTCAGGCCGGCGCCACCACCCCCGCCAGCAGCTCGGTGCGGACCAGGGCGGCCACCTGGCCGGCATCGGACATGTCCCAGTGCCCCGGCGAGGCGATGTAGGTGAGGATCATCCGAGCCAGGAAGTCGGCGGCCTCGTGGACGTCCACGCCCTCGGCCAGCGGGTGGCGCACCAGGTAGGGCTCGAGGAAGGTGGCGATGGCGGCGATGGTGCGGTTCGACTGCAACGTGAGCTGCGGCAGCAGCACCTCGGGCTCGGTCTGGAGCACCTTCTGCAACACCTCGTGCTCGAGCACGGCCCGTCGGGCGAAGAGCAGGCCCCGCTCCAGCACCTCTTCGAGCGAGGTGGCGTCGAGCACCTCCTCGTACAGGCGGGTGAAGAACTCGACGTACTGCCACGAGACCACGGCGGCGACGAGCTCGTCGCGCCCGCCGGGGAAGTAGCGGTACACGGTGGCCCGGCTGAGGCCCGCCTCCCGGGCGGCGTCCTCCACGGTCGTCTTGGACAGGCCCCAGCGGGCGACGCAGGCGTAGGTCGCCTCGAGGATGCGCAGGCGCGTCCCGCTCTCCACGGCGAAGACGCTAACCGTGCCGGTGTCGGTGCCGGATGGTCCCGTCGCCGCGGGACGCCCGATCAGAAGCCGAGGAGCGGCTCGAGGCCCACGGTGAGACCGGGGCGGCTGCCCACTTCCTTGACGGCCAGCACCACGCCGGGCATGAAGGCCGTGCGGTCGTAGGCGTCGTGGCGCACCGCCAGGCTCTGGCCGGCGGCGCCGAACACCACCTCCTGGTGGGCGACCAGGCCGTGCAGCCGTACCGAGTGCACGTGCACCCCGCCCGGCCCGGTGCCGCCCCGGGCACCGGGCAGCACGGTCTTGGTGGTGGGATCGGGACGCCAGGCGTCGGCGGCGGCGGATCGCCGGGCGTCGTCGATGAGCTCCGCCGTGCGCAAGGCCGTGCCCGAGGGAGCGTCGACCTTGGCGTCGTGGTGCAGCTCGATGATCTCCACGCTGTCCATGAACGGGGCCGCCAGCGCGGACAGGCGCATCATGAGCACGGCGCCGATGGCGAAGTTGGGGGCGATCACGCAGTTGGCCTTCGAGGCCTCGAAGGCGCCACGAAGATCCTCGAGGTCCCCGGGGGCGATCCCGGTCGTGCCCACCACGGCGTGGACGCCGTGCGACGCGCACCACCGCATGTTGGCGGTCGCCGCCGTCGCTTCGGTGAAGTCGACGGCCACCTCGGTCCCCACTTCGAGCAGGTCGTCGATGGAGGCGCCGGTGTGCACGCCCACCGCCTCGATCCCGAGCAGGGCGCCGGGATCGAGGCTCTCGCGCCCCGAAGCCGCCGGGGCCAGCCGGGGATCGACCGCCGCCACCAGCTCGAGCTCGGAGTCGGCCCTCACCGCCTCACACACGGCCCGGCCCATGCGTCCGGCCGCCCCGAGCACGCCCACCCGCACCATGGCGGGCCACCCTACCGGTGGGTGCGGCCGGTGCCGATCGAAGCGAGGATCAACGTTCGGGGAAGTCGTCGCTCGAGAAGGGGCCGACCACCGACACCGTGCGGGGCTCGGCGGCCAGCTTGGCGGCGACGCCCGCCACGTCCTCCAGGGTCACGGCCTCGATGTGGTCGATGAGCTCGTCGGCGTCCATGACCCGGCCGTGGAGCAGGAGGCTCGAGCCGACCCTGCTCATGCGGGCACCTGAGTCCTCGAGCGACAACAGGGTCTCGGCTCGCAGATGTCCCTTGGCCACGGCCAGCTCGCGGGCGGTGATGCCGACGTCGCCCAGGCGGTCCAGCTCCTCGTCGACGAGGCCGAGGACCGTCCGGGTGTGCTGGGGGGCGGTGCCGACGCCCACGCTCAACACCCCGATCTCGTCGTAATGGGTGCGCTCCGACCACACCGCGTAGGCCAGGCCACGGCGCTCTCGGACCTCCTGGAACAGGCGGCTCGACATCCCGCCGCCGAGGGCGTGGTTCAACAACGACAGGGCCCAGCGCTCCTCGGCGTGCCGTCCCGGGGTTCGCATCCCGACCACCAGGTGCGCCTGTTCGGTCGCTCTCGTCGTGATCACCCGCGTCCGGGGAGGACGATCGGGCGAGGTGCGATCGGGCGAGCCCCCTCCCGAGCGAGACGCGAAACGCCGGTCGATCTCCGCCGCCAATCGGTCGTGGTCCACGTCACCGGCCGCCGCCACCACCATGTTGGCCGTGCGGTAGTGGTGGTCGAAGAAGCGGCGGATCTCGGCGTCGTCGAGAGCCGAGACACTGTCCTTGATCCCGAGCACCTCCCGGCCGAGCGGATGCCCGGGGAACAGCGCACCGGTGCACTGTTCGGACGCCAGGTCCGCCGGCTCATCGGCGTGCATGAGGATCTCGTCCAGGATGACCTGTCGTTCGGCGTGGACGTCGGCGGGGTCGAGGGCGGGATCGGTCATGATGGCGCCCAGCACGTCGAGGCCCAAGGGGAGGTCGCGCGACAGCAGGCGCACGTAGAAGGCCGTGTACTCCTTGGTGGTGAAGGCGTTCATGTCGCCCCCCACCTCGTCGACGGCCTCGGCGATCTCCGCCGCCTTCCAGGTGGGCGTCCCCTTGAAGAGCAGGTGCTCGAGGAAATGCGACGCACCGGAGCGGAGATCGTCCTCGTCGCGCGACCCGGTGCCCACCCACACCCCCACCGAGGCCGAGCGCACGTCGGCCATGGCCTCGGTGACGAGGCGGGCCCCGCAGTCGAGGACGTCGGTGTGGATCACGCCGGGACCCCCCGGCCCCGGCTCACCGCCGGCGGGGTCGGCGGTTGCGGCGGTCCCCGCCTGAGCGCTCGCCCCGGTCGGAGGAGCGTTCGGGCCCCGGCCCGAGGTCGCCGAGCTCGGTGGCCAGCTCGGCTTCGAAGGCCGCCTCGAAGGACGCCATGGGCACGGCGCCCGGCGCGCTGGCGGCAGCGGCATCGCCGTCGGCCCCGTTCCCCGCGGCCGCCGACGGCGCGGCCAGCTCGCCCACCAGCGACAGCGACACCTTGCCCTGGGGGTCGATGTCGTCGACACGGACTTGGAGCTCCTGGCCGAGCGACAGCACGTCCTCGACGCGCTCCACCCGCTTGCCACCCCCCAGCTTGGAGATGTGCAGCAGGCCGTCGCGCCCGGGAAGGATGTTGACGAAGGCGCCGAACTTGGTGATGTTCACCACCTTGCCGGCGTAGGTGGCGCCCACCTCGGCCTCGGGCGGCTCCACGATCATGAAGATGCGCCGGCGCGCCTCTTCGACCGCTCCCCCGTCCTTGGAGCCGATGGTGACCACGCCGAACAGCCCGTCGTCGTCCACCGTGATGTCGGTGCCCGTCTCGGCCTGCAGGGTGTTGATGACCTTGCCCTTGGGGCCGATCACCTCGCCGATGCGGTCCACGGGGATCTGGAACGACACGATCTTCGGGGCGTTGTCGCTCACCTCGGGCCGGGGCTCGGCGATGGCGGCGTGCATCACGTCGAGGATCTTGATGCGTGCCTCCCGGGCCTGGTGGAGCGCCTTGGCCAGCACGTCGGCGGGCAGGCCGTCGATCTTCGTGTCGAGCTGCAGGGCGGTGACGGCGTCGGCGGTGCCGGCCACCTTGAAGTC
>DMNK01000123.1:66500-67719 GCA_003453695.1 Acidimicrobiaceae bacterium
AGCGGCACGCCGGCGTCCATGAGCGACAGCGTGGAGCCGCACACCGACGCCATGGAGGTCGAACCGTTGGACGACAGCACCTCGGACACGAGCCGCAGCGTGTAGGGGAACTCCTCCTCGGAGGGGATGACCGGGAGCAGGGCCCGCTCGGCGAGCAGCCCGTGGCCGATCTCGCGGCGCTTGGGGCCGCGCATGAAGCCGGTCTCACCTGTCGAGTAGGGCGGGAAGTTGTAGTGGTGCATGTAGCGCTTGGTCTCGTCGATGCCGATCGTGTCGAGCATCTGGTTCATGCGCGGCATCCCCAAGGTCGTGACGTTCAGGACCTGGGTCTCGCCCCGTTCGAAGAGGCCCGAGCCGTGCACGGTGGGCAGGAGCCCCACCTCGGCGTGCAGGGGCCGGATGTCGGCGGTGCCCCGGCCGTCGATGCGCACCCCGTCCTCCACGATGCGCCGGCGCACCAGCTTCTTGGTGAGGGCCCGCGCCGCCGCCTTGATCTCCCGCTCGCGCTCGGGGAATTCACCGCTGAGCTGCGTGACGATCTGCGCCGTGGCATCCTCCACGGCGGCGTTGCGCTCGGACTTCTGGGTGATGGTGTTGGCCTTGGCCAGTGCGTCGCTGCCCACCGCCGTCACCCGGGCGTAGACCTCCTCGGCGTAGTCCGTGAACAGCTCGTAGGGGATGGTCGGCTTCTTGCCCGTCTTCGCCACCAGCTGGCGCTGGAGGTCGATCGACTCCCGGATCCATGTCTTGGCCGCCTCGAGCCCCTCGGCCAGCACCTCCTCGGTCACCTTGGGGGCGCCGGCCTCGTAGTACCGCCAGGAGTCCTCGGTCCCGCCCGCCTCCACCATCATGATGGCGATGTCGGCGCCGGGGTCCTCGGACAGCGCCCGGCCGGCGACCACCAGCTCGAAACAGGAGGCGTCGCCCTCCTGGTAGGTGGGATGTGCGATCCATGTGCCCTCGGTGGACCAGGCGATGCGCACGGCGCCGATGGGGCCGTCGAAGGGAATGCCCGACACCATGAGCGCTGCGGAGGCGGTGTTGATGGCGAGGACGTCGTGCGGGTTGTGCAGGTCGGCGTCGAAGACGGTGCCCACCACGTGGATCTCGTTGCGGAAGCCGTCGGGGAACGAGGGCCGCAGGGGCCGGTCGATCAACCGGCAGGTGAGGATGGCCTGGTCGGTGGCCCGCCCCTCTCGGCGGAAGAACGAGCCGGGGA
>DMNK01000128.1 GCA_003453695.1 Acidimicrobiaceae bacterium
CTCGACCCCGAGGGCATCCGCTGGGTGCGCACCCTGTGCAAGAAGCTCGCCGGTGAGGGTCGCACCGTGTTCGTCTCCAGCCACCTCATGGCGGAGATGGCTCTCACCGCCGACCATCTGGTGGTGATCGGCAAGGGCAAGCTCATCGCCGAGACGTCGGTGGCCGACTTCGTGGCGGGCAGCTCTCGAAAGTCCGTGAAGGTGCGCACGCCGGCGCCGCACCAGCTGTCCAATGCGGTGACCAATGCGGGCGGGACGATCATCTCCGACCCGGACGGGTCTCTGACCGTCACCGGCCTGTCGGCACCGGAAGTGGGTGACCTGGCGGCGTCAACCGGCATCGCCCTGCACGAACTGACCCCCGTCGCCTCGCTGGAGGACGCCTTCATGGAGCTGACCGACGAAGCCGTCGAGTTCCGGGGTGGATCGTGACCGCGGTCCTCGAGGTACCCGCACCGTTCGCCATCGACCTGCCGGCGGGTCGCGTCGGCCTGCGCCGGGCCATCTCGGCGGAATGGACCAAGCTGTGGTCGGTCCGCTCGACCATGTGGACGCTCGTGGTAACGGGGTTGGCGGTGGTGGGCCTGTGCGCGCTGAGCACGGGCACGGTGAACCCCTCCGAGATCATCGAGGACCCGACGCGCCGGAGCCTGATCGGCGTCTTCCTGGGCCAGCTCATCTTCGGGGTCCTCGGTGTGCTCGTCATGAGCGCCGAGTACGGGACAGGCACGATCCGCGCCACGCTGTCGGCGGTGCCCCGCCGTCCCGTCGTGCTCGTCGCCAAGGTGCTCGTGTTCGGCGCCGTGGCGGTGGTGGTGAGCGAGATCCTCACCTTCGGCGCCTTCGGCATGGGCCAGGCCATCTTGTCGGCGAAGCACGCCGTGGGATCGGCGACGGCGGCTGCCCACCACGCCCAGAAGCTCGGGGTCACGATCCCGCACCACTTGAACGCCATGCTCTCGACGGGCTCGGCCTCGCTGGGGCAGCCGGGCGTCCTGCGGGCTGTGGTCGGTGCCGGTCTCTACCTGGCGGTTCTGGGGCTGCTGGCGCTGGGACTGGCCACCATCATCCGGCACACCGCCGGTGCCATCTCGGCCTTCGTCGGCGTGGTCCTGGTCCTGCCCCTCATCGTCCAGGCGTTGCCCACGTCGATCAGCAATGCCGTGGCCCGGTACCTGCCGGCCAACCTCGGCCTCGTCATGTTCTCCACCCACGGCGCCCCCGATCGCCTCGGACCGGCCTTCAGCCCGTGGGCGGGTTTCGGCCTGCTCGTGCTGTACACGGTGGTGATCCTGGGGATCGGCTGCTGGGTCCTGGTGCGTCGCGACGCCTGAATCCCGTTGAAGGCGAAACGGACGGCGCGGTAGCGTACGGGCGCGCGCCCAGTGCCGAGGCCTGTGGTGCGGGAGGCGGGGTCGCCACCGGCGGGCGGTGGTACGGCTGACCCGGGTGCAGAACGGCGGTGGGCGCAATGGTCAGGCGGATCCCGTGGACCCTCGTGGTCATGGTGACGTTGGTGACGTCCGGAGTCGTCTCCGGAGCGACGAAGGCATCGAACGCCGTCTCGGTCGCAACCGCCTGTGTGGCGCAGCCCGAATACAGCGCGCCCACCCCGCCCTCGAAGGACCCGTTCTACAGCGCGCCCAACCCGCTGCCGCCGCAGTCGCCGGGAACGGTCATCGCCTCGCGTCCGACGTGCCTGGCGGGCTTGGAAATGGGCCTTCCCTACAAAGCGTGGCAGGTCATGTACCTGTCCACCGGCGTCGAAGACTCGGGCGGGACGCCCTCCATCCTCGGTGCGACGCCCGTGGCCGACATCGCCACGATCGTCCTTCCGCTCGACGGCACGCCCGGCACGGGTCCGCTTCCCCTGGTCTCCTACCAGACGGCGGAGGACGCCGACTCCGAGCTGTCCGCCCCCTCCTACACCCTGCGTTCGGGATTCGGCAGCGCCGACACCGCTGCGGTCGTGAGCCTCCTGACACAAGGAGACGCCGTCGTCGTCCCCGACTACGAAGGTCTGCAATCGGAGTTCGGCGCCGGGGTCCAAGCGGCCCACGCCGTTCTGGACGGCATCCGTGCGGCGGAATCGTTCGCTCCGGCTGGACTGGGCGGCACCCCGCAGGCCCCGACACCGGTCGGTCTGTGGGGGTACTCGGGTGGCGCCCTGGCCACGGGCTGGGCGGCCCAGCTGGCGGCGACGTATGCCCCCGACGTGCACATCGCGGGTGCGGCCGAGGGTGGGGTTCCGGCTGACCCCAAGGCGGTCGTCGACAACGTGAACGGAAGCTCCAGCTTCGCCTTCCTGTTCTACGAGGCGGCGGTAGGGGATTCCGTGGCGTACCCGAATCTCTTCTACGACGAGGATCCCAACCCGGGTAACGGCGAGGTGGGAGGTCCCGCGACAACCGGCTTCGCCACGGTTGCCAACCACGCCGGCCAACAGATGGCCGCCGCCTATCAGGCCGGTCAGAGCCCGACCGTGGCGCCAAGCATCTCGAGCTACACCTGGTGCGGGTGCAACCCCGCCGACAACCCCGCCGAGTTCCCCGGCCTGAAGGAGCTGCTCGACCTCAACACCATGGGGCGACCGGGACAGGTGCCCGATGCCCCCGTGTACGTCTACGAGGCCTACTTCGACGAACTCGTGCCCTTTGCCGGCGTCCAGAGCCTCGTCGACACCTACTGCTCGGAAGGCCTTGCGGTGACGTTCCACGTCGCCTTCACGACCGAGCATGTGTCAGAGGCCGTGGTGGACGCGCCCTCGGCAGTCGAGTACCTCCAGGCACGTCTCGATGGGCTGGCCGTGCCTTCCACGTGTGGTCTGCCCTACAACGGCGGGGCGCCGGATCCGCCCGTCAACACGGGCGGCGTCCTCAAGGGCCAGATCTGACGGGCGTCCCGACGACCTACAGCATCAGGGGTTGCGCAATCCCGTCGCTTCACCGCCGTCATCGAGACCGATCTCGGTGACCGAAAAAAGGTCGTCCTGAGGGCCCGATCGGCAGCGCCGGAATCTAGAGTTTCCCGCCAGGTCGACGGTGGAGAAGTTGGGACGGAAGGCACGCCGCGGGGGCAACACAATCATTGTGTTGTTCGCGGCCGCGCTCGTGGCAATGACGGCCTTCACCGTGAGCACCACGCCCACAGCCGTCATCGGCCGTGAGGCACCGGCCATGGCGGACTCGGCGAGCACCGAGCCGGCGCTGGCCATGACCGGTTCGACGACTTCCGACGTCGTCCCCCAGCCGAGCGGCCTGCCGTCGGTGTTCGTGAACAGGGCCGGCGCCCTGTGGAACTACTGGTACTACGCACAGACCCTCGACTCGGCGGAGATCGTGCCGAGCGGCGTCGTCTCCGACCCGGTCGCCGTCCTCCAGCCCGACGGGTCGCCCAGTGTGTTCTACCAAGGCCCGGGCGGGTCGCTGTGGAACGTCTGGTACGTGAACGGGAACTGGGACTCGGCCGAGATCGCCGGGAGCGGCGTGGCCTCGGGGCCGGCGGCCATCCTCCAGAGCAACGGCGAGCCCACCGTGTTCGTCGTGGGTCCCGGCAACTCGCTGCTCAACTACTGGT
>DMNK01000040.1:0-2724 GCA_003453695.1 Acidimicrobiaceae bacterium
CCAACATCCTCTTCATCTGCGGGGGTGCCTTCGCCGGGCTCGACAAGATCATCGAGAGCCGCATCGGGCGCAAGGGCATCGGGTTCAGAGCCGAGGTGCGGCGCAACTCCGACGCCATCGACGACGAGGTGCTCCGCCACGTGCTGCCCGAGGACCTCATGAAGTTCGGGCTCATCCCCGAGTTCATCGGACGGCTGCCCGTGGTGGGCACGGTGTCGAGCCTCGACAAGGAGGCCCTCATCAGGATCCTGGTCGAGCCCAAGAACGCGCTGGTGAAGCAGTACCGCCGGGTGTTCGAGCTCGACGGCGTCGAGCTGGAGCTGGCCGACGACGCCTTGGAGGCCGTGGCCGAGCAGGCCCTGCTGCGGGGCACCGGCGCCCGGGGGCTGCGGGCCATCCTCGAAGAGGTGTTGCTGGACGTGATGTACGACCTCCCCAGCCGCACCGACGTGGGCCGCTGCGTCGTGGACCGCTCCGTGGTCCTCGACCGGGTGCACCCCACCCTGGTGCCCCAGGGCGAGCCGGCCAAGGCGGCCCGGCCTCGCCGCGCCGCCTCCTGAGCTCCAACTCTGCCGGCGCCGGCATGTCGAACGACCCACCGCCTCCACCCGGCCCGGCCGCGTCCTGCCACGAGCTCGTCGCCTGGCTCGACGCCCACACCGACTACGAGCAGGCCATGCCCACGCGCCTGCGGGCGCCCACCCTCGAGCGCATCACCGAGCTGTGTCGCCTCCTCGGTGACCCCCAGCACGCCTTCCCCGCCGTGCAGATCACCGGCACCAACGGCAAGGGGTCGACGGCGCGCATGCTCACCGAGCTGCTCATGGCCCAGGGGCTCACCGTCGGCACCTACACCAGTCCCAACCTGTCGCGCCTGAACGAGCGCATCACCCGCAACGGCGACCCCATCGACGACGACGATCTGGCCGAGGTGCTCGGTTCCCTGGCCCTGCTGGAGCCGATGACGGGGGCGCGGCCCAGTCGCTTCGAGCTGCTCACCGCCGCCGCCCTGCGCTTCTTCGCCGACAGCCCCGTGGACGTCGCCGTGGTCGAGGTGGGTCTCGGCGGCAGCTGGGACGCCACCAACGTGGTCGACGCCGACGTCGCCGCGGTCACCAACGTGAGCTACGACCACGTCGAGGTGCTCGGGCCCACCCTTCTCGACATCGCCGGCGAGAAGGCGGGCATCGTGAAGCCGGGCTCGCACGTCGTGGTGGGGGAGACCGACCCCGAGCTCGTGGCCGTCTTCGCCGACGCCGCGGCGCGGGTGGGGGCCAGAGGGTTCTGGGGGCGGGGCGAGGACTTCGACACCACGGTCAACCGAGTGGCGGTGGGCGGGCGCCTGCTCGGCATACGGACCCCGGGCGCCGAGTACGAGGACCTCTACCTTCCGCTGCACGGCGCCCATCAGGGCGACAACGCCTCGCTGGCCGTGACCGCGGCCGAGGCCTTCTTCGGGTTGCCGCTCACCGAGGACGTGGTGAGCTCGGCCCTGGTCGCCGTGCGCGTGCCGGGCCGGCTCGAGGTGGTCGAGCGCGCCCCGCTCGTCGTGCTCGACGGCGCCCACAACGTGGCCGGGGCCCTGGCCCTGGCCGATGCCCTGCGCGAGCTGCATCCCGAGGGGGCCGTGGTGGCCGTGGTGGGCCTGCTGGCGGGCCGTGACCCCAGTGCCATCTTCCAGGCGCTGGCCTCCGGAGGGGTGACCGGCGTGGTGGCCTGCGCCGCCCCCTCGCCCCGGGCCATCCCCGCCTCCGAGCTGGCCGAAGCGGCCCGGCTGGTGGGGCTGTGGGCCGTCTCCACTGACACCGTGGCCGACGCCCTCACCCTGGCCCGGGGCAAGGTGGCCGGCGACGGGATGCTCGTCGTGACGGGCTCGCTCTACGTCGTGGCCGAGGCCAGGGAGCAGCTGCTCTCGGGGTCGGCCCCGGGTGGGACCAGTAGCCTCGTCGGGCCATGAACCGCACCCTCGTCATCGCCAAGCCCGACGCCGTCGAGCGAGGCCTGGCCGGCGAGATCGTCCGCCGCCTGGAGGCGAAGGGCCTGCGCCTGGTGGCGGCCGACCTGCGCACCATCGACAAGGAGACGGCCGCCCGTCACTACGAGGAGCACCAGGGCAAGGCCTTCTACGAGGGGCTCCTGTCCTTCATCACCCGCTCGCCTTCCCTCGTGCTCGTGGTGGAGGGCCCGCCTGACACCTGGAAGGTGGTGCGCACGTTGATGGGCCCCACCGACCCTGCCGAGGCGCCGCCGGGGACGATCAGGGGCGACTACGGCACGGTCATGACCGAGAACCTGGTGCACGGCTCGGACTCGGCGGAGTCCGCCGCCCGGGAGATCGCCGTCTTCTTCCCCGGTCTCGACTGACCGCCTTGTGCCGCCGCTCGGCGGTCCCGTACCCTTGTGGCCCGACCAAGCCCGACCGAGGCCGGTTTCGGCCGTCCCGGCTGCGGTCCTCCCTCACGTCGAACGAGGTGGAAACCCACTCCAATGGCTGACAACCGCTTTTTCCTCCTGGGCCGCGACATGGCCGTCGACCTNNGGCACCGCCAACACCTTGGTGTACGTGCGCGGGCGGGGGATCATCCTGAACGAGCCGTCGGTGGTGGCCGTGAACGTCAAGGACGGCCGGCCGCTGGCCGTGGGCGCCGAGGCCAAGCGCATGATCGGGCGTACCCCGAGCCACATCCAGGCCATCCGGCCCTTGAAGGACGGCGTCATCGCCGA
>DMNK01000040.1:2903-3099 GCA_003453695.1 Acidimicrobiaceae bacterium
GGCGTCATCGCCGACTTCGAGATCTGCGAGAAGATGCTGCGCTACTTCATCCAGCGCGTGCACCAGCGCCGCTTCGCCAAGCCGCGCATGGTGATCTGCGTGCCCTCGGGCATCACCGGCGTCGAGCAGCGCGCCGTCATGGAGGCGGCCGAGTACGCCGGCGCCCGCAAGGCCTACATCATCGAGGAGCCCATGG
>DMNK01000040.1:3336-7656 GCA_003453695.1 Acidimicrobiaceae bacterium
GCGGCACCACCGAGGTCGCCGTCATCTCGCTCGGTGGCATCGTCACCAGCGAGTCGGTGCGCATCGGCGGCGACGAGCTCGACGAGGCGATCATCTCCTACATCAAGAAGGAGTACAGCCTGGCCCTCGGTGAGCGCACCGCCGAGGAGATCAAGATCGCCCTCGGCTCCGCCTTCCCGCTCGAAGAGGAGCTGCACGCCGAGATCCGGGGCCGCGACCTGGTGACGGGGCTCCCGAAGACCGTGGTCGTCTCGACCCAGGAGATCCGCAAGTCCATCGACGAGCCCGTGTCCGCCATCATCGACGCCGTGAAGGTGACGCTCGACAAGACGCCGCCGGAGCTGGCCGCCGACATCATGGAGCAGGGCATCGTCCTCACCGGCGGCGGGGCCCTGCTGCACGGGCTCGACGCCCGGCTGCAGGACGAGACGGGCATGCCCATCGTGGTGGCCCGAGACCCGCTCAACTGCGTGGCCATCGGCAGCGGGCAGTGCCTGGAGGAGTTCGAAGCGCTCAAGCAGGTGCTGATCACCTCGTCGGCCGGATGACGACGGTGGCGCCCGGGCTCCCCACCTAGGGAGCGGCCGTGGCCAGGAGCCGGCGATCCCGGCGGTCCCGGCGCCCGCGGCTCACCATCGTCCTGTTGGTCCTGGCGTCGATCACGATCATCACCCTGGACTATCGGGGCGACCTCCGGGGGACCATCTCCGGGCTGCGACGGGTGGCGCACGACGCCTTCTCGCCCGTGCAGAGCGCGGTGGGCGACGTGGTGCACCCCATCGGCAGCTTCCTGGCCGGTGCCGTGCACGCCGGGTCCATCGAGCAACAGAACGCCAAGCTCAGAGCCGAGAACGCCCGCCTGCGCCGCCCGAGCCTGGCGGCGGGGGCCCAGGCCAGCACGCTGCGCACGCTGCAGCAGCTGGAGAGCCTGCCCTGGGCGGCCGGCGTCCCGTCGTTGTCCTCCATCCACACCGTGGCGGCCGAGGTGGTCGCCCTCAATTCCTCCGACTTCGCCGATACCGTGCAGCTCGATGTGGGGCGGAACCTCGGGGTGGACGTCGGCATGCCCGTCGTCGCCGGCAACGGGCTCGTGGGCAGGGTGGTCGACGCCTGGTCGTCGGGGTGCACCGTGCGGCTGGTGACCGACCCCGGTTCGTCGGTGGGTGTGCGCTACGGCCAGCCCCCCGGCTACGCCCTGGTGGACGGATCGGGCGTGGGCCGGGCGCTGGCCGTCCACTACATCGCCCCGGGGACGGCCTTGACCAAGGGCGAGGTCATCACCACGAGCGGCCTGCAGGGCGCCCTGTTCCCCCCCGACGTGCCGCTGGCCCGCATCACCTCGTACACCTCGACGCCGTCGTCCACCGAGGAGTCGGTGACCGCCGAGCCTCTGGCGGACCTCGCCGCCCTCCAGTACGTGGACGTGATGCTGTGGGAGCCGGGCACGTGAGCCCGGCACCGACCCTGGACGTGGGCACGTGAGCCGGCGACCCCGGGCGCCCGAGCCGGGCCCCATGAGCACGGCGGACGTGGCCCGTGCCAGCCTGGTCGTCTTCGTCGTCCTCGTGGTGCAGCACGGCCTGCTCGACTCCGTGCGCCTGAGCGGGGCCCACCCCGACGCCGTGCTCCTGGCCGCGGCGGCGGCGGGGTACGTGGGCGGGCCCGAGCGGGGTGCCACCGTGGGGTTCTTCACCGGCCTGGCCGCCGACCTCCTCCTCCCCACCACCTTCGGTCTCACCGCCCTGGTGGGCTGCCTGGTCGCCTATGCCGTCGGCCTCGCCACCAGTGGCTTGGTGCGCAACTCGCGGTCGCTGGCCGTGGTCGCCCTGACGGCGGGTACCGTCGCTGGGCTGGTGGGCTACGCCGTGCTCGAGGCGGTGCTCGGCCTGGCCGGCGCCATCAGCTTGGACCTGGCCCCCGCCCTGGTGGTGGCGACGCCGGCGGCGGCCGTCCTGGCTCTGCCCGTGCTGTGGCTGGTGCGCTGGGCCGTGCCGCCGGCGGCACCGCCGGCGGCGACCGCCCACCCCGGCGGGCTCGGACGATGAGCCGCCGCCGACGCTCCCGGCCGCCCCAGGTCATCGGGCCCCTCGGCCCCCGCGGCAACGGGCTGGCCGGCCGGGGCCTCCTGGGCCGGGGCTCGGGGTCCCAGCGCAGCCCCCTCACCCGCCGCCGGGCCTGGTTCAAGCCCCCTCGTCGTACCGGGCCGCCACTGGGGCAGCGGGCGCGCAGCCGTCTCGAAGCGTGGCGCCGGGCGCTTCGGGTCCAGAGCGTGCGCCGCCGTGCCCGTCCCGCCAAGCCCGCCAAGCGACCGCCGCCCCGCCAACCCCGCATGCGCCCGCGCAAGTCGGTGGCGCAGCGGATGCTGCCCACCGGCGAGCCCAGCCCGCCGCGCACGGTCATCCGCCTGCGCGTCACCGGCCTGGTGGTCGCCGCGCTGTTCTCGCTCATGTTCGTGCGCCTGTGGTACCTGCAGGTGCTCGACACCTCGTCGTATTCGCGCACGGTCACCGCCAACCAGATCCGCCCCGTGGAGGTACCGGCGCCGCGCGGCCTCATCCTCGACCGCAACGACGCCACGTTGGTGGGCGACCAGGTCACCCAGGACATCACCTTGTCGCGGGTCTCCGCCCAGCAGCACCCCGAGGTGGTGTCGTCGCTGGCGACGTTGATCGGCGAGAGCACCGCCCAGATCCAGGCCGACCTGGCCAACCCGCAGTACAGCTTGTACAAGCCGGTGCCCATCCTCGAGAACGCCCCCATGCAGGACGTGCTCTACATCGGCGAGCACGCCGCACAGTTCCCCGGCGTGTCGGCGGTGGCCGACACCAACCGCACCTACCCGATGGGCAACACCGGCGCCCAGATGCTCGGCTATCTCGGCCAGATACAGAAGCTCAAGCCCGGGTACCAGCTCGGTGACGTGGTGGGGCTGTCCGGGCTGGAGGCGCAGTACCAGTCGTCGCTGCGGGGGACACCGGGGACCGACCGGGTCGAGGTGGACGCCGCCGGTCAGGTGGTGGGCAGCCTGGGAGAGTCCCTTCCCGCACCCGGCGACGACCTCGTCACCAACATCGACACCGGGTTGGAACAGACCCTGCAAGGCGCCCTCGACTCCGAGATCGCCCAGGTGCACGGCACCGGCGGCGCGGCGGTGGCCCTCGACCCGCAGAACGGCGCCGTCCTGGCGCTCGTGTCGTCGCCCTCCTACGACCCCACGTGGTGGACCCCCAACGGCATCACGAGCGCCCACTACAACCAGCTGCTTTCAAGCGGCGCCTTGAACGACAACGCCATCGACGGCCTGTACACGCCGGGGTCGACCTTCAAGCTGGCCACCGCCACCGCCGCGCTCAACGACGGCCTCATCGGTCCCGGCTACGTCTACGACGACTCGGGCGTGTACCGCGTCGGCAATTCGATCTTCCACGACAATGACGGTGAGGCGGCCGGGCCCGTGGCCATCAGCCGCGCCATCACGGTTTCGAGCGACGTGTTCTTCTACAACCTGGGCGTGCTGTTCTGGGACCAGCGGGGCAAGTACGGCGAGACGCCCATCCAGGACGCCGCCAACCAACTCGGCTACGGCGACGTGACCGGGATCGACCTCCCCGGCGAGACCCACGACGCCCGCGTCGACTCGCCCCAGGTGGTGGCGAAGGAGCACGCCCAGAACCCCGTCGCCTATCCCGACGGCCAGTGGTTCACCGGCAACAACCTCGAGATGGCCTTCGGCCAGGGCGGCACGGTCATCACGCCCCTCGAGCAGGCCGTGTCCTACGCCACCTTCGCCAACGGCGGCACCCGCTACGCCCCGGAGATCGCCGCCGGCATGGTCGACACCTCGGGAAAGGTGGTGTCCCAGATCGCGCCCAAGGTGGAAGCGCACGTGAACTACGCGCCCGACAACTACCAGGCCATGCTGAGCGGTTTCGAGGGCGTGGTGCAGAGCCAGTCCGGCACGGCCTACAGCGCCTTCCAGGGCTTTCCCCTCGGCACCTTCCCCCTGGCCGGGAAGACGGGCACCGCCTCCGTGGCGGGCAACCAGGCAACGTCGTGGTTCGTGGGCTTCGGCCCGGTGGGGAGCCCCCAGTACCTGATCACGGCCGTCATCGCCGGCGGTGGATACGGCGCCTCGGCAGCGGCGCCCGTGGTCCGCCACGGATTCGACTACGTGGTGACCCACCCGGAGTCCCCCGCCCATCTGGCCCTGCCCCCCAGCGCTCCCGGATCGTCCTCGTGCCCGGCACCGCCTGCGGCGGGGGCGGCCGCTTCCAAGGCGCCGGCGTCGCGGGGACCGGCCGGCACCACCACCACCACCAC
>DMNK01000040.1:7767-12392 GCA_003453695.1 Acidimicrobiaceae bacterium
GCGGGGGCGGCCGCTTCCAAGGCGCCGGCGTCGCGGGGACCGGCCGGCACCACCACCACCACCACCACGGTCCCGTGCCCCGGGGCCGGCGGCGCTCCCGCCGCCACCTCGGCGCGGGCCCGCCCGGCATCGAGGCCGGGCAGGGCGGCGTTGACCAGCACTTCCTCGGCGTCCGCCACCGCCGACCGGCCCCGGGCCCCACCGGCACCCCTCTAGACTGAGCGGGCACATGACCTCTCTGTGGCCACGGATCGAACCGCTCCTGGCCAAGGTCGCAAAGCCCGCCCGCTACATCGGCGGCGAGCTCGGGGCGCAGACGCCGGTCGACGATCCCGGGCGCGTGGCCTGGCTGCTCGTCTACCCGGACACCTACGAGATCGGCCTGCCCAACCAGGGGCTCCAGATCCTCTACGAGATCTTGAACGAGCGGGCCGACTCGAGGGCGGAGCGCGCCTACGCACCGTGGACGGACATGGAAGCCGAGATGCGCGGCGCCGGGGTCCCTCTGTACTCCCTGGAGGGCGGGCGCCCGGCGTCGGAGTTCGACGTCATCGCCTTCAACCTGTCGGCCGAGCTGACCTACACCAACGTCCTCAACC
This sequence comes from Acidimicrobiaceae bacterium, assembly GCA_003453695.1. GTDB lineage: Bacteria > Actinomycetota > Acidimicrobiia > Acidimicrobiales > UBA8190 > UBA8190. Next base: position 8,367 of record DMNK01000040.1, read on the forward strand.
TCCTGGACCTGGGCGGCCTGCCCGTGCGCTCAGCCGACCGCCACGGCCTGCACCCGCTCGTCGTCGCCGGCGGCCACTGTGCCTTCAACCCCGAACCGCTGGCCGACTTCGTGGACGCCTTCGTGCTCGGCGACGGCGAGGAGGTGGTGGGGGAGGTGAGCGCGCTGCTCGCCTCCCACAAAGCGGGCGGCGGGGAGAGGGAGGAGCTCCTCCTCGAGCTCGCCCGCATCCCGGGGGTCTACGTCCCGGCACTGTACGAGGCCGTGTTCGAAGACGGCCGGCTCGGCGGGGTGGCGCCACGCTCTTCGCACACGCCGTCGGTGGTCGAGAAGCGAGTCGTCGCCGATCTCGGCCAGTGGCCGTATCCCAAGCAGCAACTGGTCCCGCTCGTCGAGGTGGTCCACGACCGGCTGAACGTCGAGGTGTTCCGGGGCTGCACCCGGGGATGTCGCTTCTGCCAGGCGGGGATGATCACGCGCCCGGTGCGCGAGCGCCCCTCGGCGCAGGTCGACGCCATGGTGCGCGGCGGCCTCGAGCGCACCGGCTACGACGAGGTCGCCCTGACGTCGCTGTCGAGCGCCGACTTCTCGGGGATCGATGCCACGGTGGCCGGCATCATCAACGACCCCGAGTGCTCGGGGCAGGTGTCGGTGAGCCTGCCCAGCCTGCGGGTGGACGCCTTCACGGTGGGCCTCGCCACCGAGATCCAGAAGGTGCGCCGCACCGGGCTGACCTTCGCGCCCGAAGGGGGCACGTGGCGCATGCGCCAGGTCATCAACAAGCTCATCTCCGAAGGGGACCTGTACGCCGCCGTGGACGGCGCCTTCGCCCAGGGCTGGCGCCGGGTGAAGCTCTACTTCCTCATCGGCCTCCCCACGGAGACCGATGAGGACGTGCAGGGCATCGTCACCCTGGCCCGCAACTGCGTGGAGCTGGGCCGGCGCCACCACCGCGGCGCCAGCGTCACCGCTTCGGTGGGCGGCTTCGTCCCCAAGCCCCAGACGCCGTTCCAGTGGTTCGGCCAGAACACCACCGAGGAGCTGCGTCGCAAGGTGGGCGTCTTGAAGGACGCCGCCCGGGGCGTGCGGGGGCTCAACCTGCGCTGGCACGATCCCGAGGCGACGACCGTGGAAGGGATCGTGAGCCGGGGCGACCGCCGGGTGGGGGCGGTGATCGAGCACGTGTGGAGAGCGGGCGGGACCTTCCAGGAGTGGTCCGAGCACTTCGACCTGGCGCTGTGGAGCGAGGCGCTCGCTGCAGCCGGGCTCACCTTGGAGGACACCGTCTTCCGGCACCGGCGGGAGGACGAGGTCCTCCCCTGGGACCACTTGTCGGCCGGGCTGCACCGCGACTTCCTGTGGCAGGACTTCCAAGAAGCCCTGTCGGGTCACGGGCTCGAGGACTGCCGGTGGACGCCCTGCTACGACTGCGGGGCGTGCACGGGGCTCGGGGTGGAGCACGTGGTGGCGTCCGCCGTCCCTCCCGCCGGCGGGAGCCAGGGAACGGGCCAGGACCTGGCTCGGGCCGGGGCGGTGCCGGTGCGGCTCCTGGTGGGAGCCTCCGCCGGGGCGGCGGCGGCGACGGCGGGGGCGGCGGCCGCAGCGGGCGCGGAGCCGGCACCGTGAAGGTTCGCTTTCGCTTCGCCAAGCTCGGACGGGTGCGCTGGACCAGCCACCGTGACGTCGCCCGCATGTGGGAGCGGGCCTTGCGCCGGGGCAGGCTCCCGGTCTCCTACACGGGCGGGTTCTCACCGCGCCCCCAGCTCAGCTTCGGCCTGGCGTTGCCGACGGGGTGCGAGTCCCTGGCCGAGTACCTGGACGCCGCCTTCGACGCCGAGCTCGACGCCGCCGAGGTGGCGGCCCGGGTGTACCCGCATCTCCCCGACGGCGTGTCGGTCATGGCAGCCGCTGCGCTCGACGACCGGGCACCGTCGCTGCAGGAAGAAGTGACGTCGTGCACCTGGGACATCGAGGTGCCCGGCATCCCCTTCGACGTTCTCGAGGCGGCGCTCGACCGAGCCCTCGGCGCTGCCAGCCTCCCGGTGCACCGCGAACGCAAGGGTCGTCGGATGATCGACGACCTTCGGCCCTCGGTGCTCGCGCTTCACGCCGCCACCGCCGACACAGGGGGCAGCCGGCTTCACGCCGAGCTCGCCACCCGGCCCCGCGGCGTCCGCCCCGCCGAGCTCGCCGAGGCCGTCGGCCTCGAGCTCGGCGTGGCACGTAGGACCTGTCAATGGATCGAGCGCTCTGGTTCGCGCCGCGAGCCACTCACCGCTTCGGTGGTGGCCCCGGACCCAGTGCTGGGGCGCGCCTCATGAGCAGTACGAGAAGGGATCTCCCCAATGTCCGACACGAGCGCCGGGCCCCCGGCCGAGGAGCGCAGCTCCTCGCCGGTGGCGCCCGAAGCCCAGCCGGTTCACAGCCCGTCGGCGCCAGCCGAGGCTGGTCCCGGCCCAGCAGAGCCAACCCAGTCAGCGCCGCCGGGCGACGACCCCAAGAGCGGTGGTAACGGTTCGCTAAGCCGCAGCAGTGCCCGGCGGCGACGCCGGCGTCGGGCTGCCGCGGGTGGCCCAGGCGCGGCGGCCACGGGTGCCGGCACCGACAAGGCGGCCGGTCCCGCCACGGACCTGTCGGGCGCCGCTCCCGAGGAGGCCGGCACGGCCGCCCCACCACCGACGTCCGGCCCGGTGCGCGCCGGGTCCGTGCCGGCCGCAGACGCCGTTCCGAGCGCGGCGCCGGCTTCGGGGCCCGCGCCCGCGGCGGCGCCGGCCCGGCCCCGCATCGGTGACACCAGGCCGGCACCGCCACCGCCGCGTCCCGTGGCGCCCGTCGTGGTCCCACCGGTCACCCGGACGGCTCGAGCGGTGGCGCCCTCGACCGCCGACGTGGAGGAGGAGGACGGCGAGCCCGGCCCCGGCGCGGCGACCACCCGGTCGACCGGCCGGTCGCGCCGCCGCAGCGGCCGGGAGCGGCGGGGGCGGCCCGTCGGGCGCTACCTCATGTGCGTCCACGTCCGCCCGCACGCCACCCAGATCGCCGTGCTCGAGGGCCGCACCCTGGTCGAGCACTTCGTCTCCCGGGTGGCCGACGACACCACCCAGATCGACGGGAACATCTACCGGGGCCGGGTGCAGAACGTGCTGCCCGGCATGGAGGCGGCCTTCGTCGACATCGGCACCCCCAAGAACGCCGTGCTGTACCGCGGCGACGTGCGCTACGACCGAGACGAACTGGAGTCGCCGGCGGGTGCCTCGCCGCGCATCGAGCAGATGTTGCGGCCGGGCCAGACCATCTTGTGCCAGGTCACGAAGAACCCCATCGGTGCCAAGGGTGCCCGGCTGACCCAGGAGGTGTCGTTGCCCGGGCGCTTCGTGGTGATGGTGCCCAATTCGGCCGCCTTCGGGATCTCCAAGCGACTCGACGACGCCGAGCGGCGCAGGCTGCGTCGCATCGTCGACGACGTTCGGCCGGCGGGGCACGGGCTCATCGCCCGCACCGCCGCCGAGGGCGCCAGCCAGGAGGAGCTGGCCCAGGACATCGCCAGGCTCAGCGCCCAGTGGGAGGCCATCGCCGCCGAAGCGGCCCGTGGCACCGCCCCGGGACTGCTGTACCGCGAGCCCGACCTGGCGGTGCGCATCGTCAGGGAGGAATTCAACCGGGAGTACCGAGGCGTGGTCATCGACGACCCGGGCCTGTACACCCAGGTGCGCGACTACGTGGCCGACGTGAACCCCGAGCTGCTCGACCGGGTCGAGCTGTACGACCCCGAGGCCGAGCAGCTGCCGCTGTTCGAGCGCTTCCACGTCCACGAGCAGCTGCACAAGGCGCTCGACCGCAAGGTGTGGCTGCCGTCGGGTGGGTCGCTCATCATCGAGCGGACCGAGGCCCTCACCGTCATCGACGTGAACACGGGCAAGAACGTGGGCAAGTCCAACCTCGAGGAGACGGTGTACCGCAACAACCTGGAAGCGGCCGAGGAGATCGCCCGCCAGCTGCGGCTGCGGGACATCGGCGGCATCATCGT
>DMNK01000040.1:12568-24939 GCA_003453695.1 Acidimicrobiaceae bacterium
ATCGACTTCATCGACATGGAGGTGCGGGAGAACCGCGACAAGGTCGCCTCCGCTCTCCGGTCGGCGTTGGCCCGGGACAAGACGAGGACCCAGGTGTTCGACATCTCCGACCTGGGCCTGGTGGAGATGACCCGCAAGCGCATCTCGGAGGGTCTGGTCGAGGCCCTGTCCACCACCTGCCCGATGTGCGAGGGGCGCGGGATCGTCCTCGACGAGTCGCTGCTGTAGGATCGCACGGTTATGTATGCGGTCGTGAAGGCAGGCGGCAAGCAGGAGCTCGTGGCCGAGGGCCAGCAGCTCCGCGTCGAGCTCGTGGGCGCCCCCGAAGGTGCCGAGGTGCAGCTCGACCCGGTGCTCGTCGTCGACGACGACCGGGTGCTGGCCACCCCTGCCGACCTGGCCGGGGTGGTCGTCCAGGCCACGGTGGTGGGCGAGGAGCTGGGCCCCAAGATCCGGGGGTTCACCTACGCGGCCAAGACCCGCCACCGCCGGCGCTGGGGGCACCGCCAGCGCTACAGCACCGTGCAGATCACGTCCATCAGCCTTCCCAGAAGCCGCTGAGGGCGGCGGCCGGAACCAAGGAGCACCCATGTCCAAGACCAAAGGCGGCGGCTCGACCCGCAACGGCCGCGACTCCCAGTCCCAACGTCTCGGCGTGAAGGTCTTCGACGGCACGAGCGTGCTGGCGGGCGCCATCCTGGTGCGCCAGCGCGGCACCCGCTTCCATCCCGGGACCAACGTCGGCAAGGGCGGGGACGACACGCTCTTCGCCACCGCCGCCGGCACGGTGAAGTTCGGCAACCGCAAGGGCCGCCGGCTGGTGGACGTCCACCCCGAGGGCTGACGCCGGCGGGCGACACCGCCCGTTCCACCCCGGACGGCGAGCGCCGCTCCCCGAGCGATTTTCCCAGCGTCACCAGGCAATTCGCCTTCGACCGGTACCATCGACGCGTGCCCGCCTTCGTCGACGAAGCGCAGATTCACGCCAAGGCCGGCGACGGGGGAGCGGGCGCCGTCTCCTTCCGTCGCGAGGCCCATGTGGCGCGCGGCGGCCCCGATGGTGGCGACGGCGGCCGCGGTGGAGACGTCTGGCTGGAGGCATCGGTCAACGAGGCGTCGCTGCTCGGTTTCCGCGACCATCCCCATCGCCGGGCCGGCGACGGCGGTCACGGCCGGGGCAACAAGCGCCGCGGCGCAGCCGGCGCCGACCTGGTGGTGCCGGTGCCGGTGGGAACGGTGGTGCGCGGCCCGGGCGGCGTGCTGCTGGCCGACCTCGACCGACCCGGGGACCGCGTCCTCGTGGCCGGCGGCGGGCGCGGCGGTGGGGGGAACGCCAGGTTCCTCGCCAACCGCCGCCGGGCGCCGGCCTTCGCCGAGCAGGGCGAGAAGGGCGAGGAGCGCTGGCTCGACCTGGAGTTGAAGCTGGCCGCCGACGTGGCCCTGGTGGGACTGCCCAACGCCGGGAAGAGCACGCTCATCGCCCGCATCTCGGCGGCCAAGCCCAAGATCGCCGACTACCCCTTCACCACGCTCGAGCCCCATCTCGGCGTCGTGCGCGTCGGGCGGCCCGGCGACGAGACCGAGTTCGTGGTGGCCGACGTGCCGGGCCTGGTGGAGGGCGCTGCCGAAGGGCGGGGCCTCGGACACCGCTTCCTTCGCCACGTGGAGCGAGCCCGGGTCCTCGTCGTGCTCCTCGACGTCGCCGCACTCGAAGGTCGGTCCACCGCCGAGCAGCAGCGGGTTCTCCTCGACGAGCTGGCCCGGTACCGGCCCGAGCTGCTCGAGCGTCCCCGTCTCGTGGTGGAGTCCAAGGCCGACCTGCTCGGCCCCGCCGAGCATGCCGAGAAGCCCGACATCGACGACGGTGCTCATGCGCTTCGGGTCTCGGCGGTGACGGGACAGGGCGTGGACGAGCTCGTCGGCCGCCTGGCGGTGATGGTGGCCGAGGCCCGGGAAGCCGAGGTCGCCGCCGCCGAGGGGCCGATCGTGGTGCACCGTCCATTGGGCGACACGGCGATCGACGTGTCCCGCCTCGACGACGGGTCGTTCTTGGTGGAGGGGCGCGCCGCGCTCCGGGCGGTGGCGTTGTCCGACCTGACCGACGACGACGCCCTGGCCGTCGTCCAGCAGCGACTGCGCCGCCTCGGGGTGGAGCGAGCGCTGCGTCGGGCCGGCATCCGAGACGGTGACACGGTCCACGTGGGCGAGCTGGGCTTCACCTACGAGTCCGAAGGCGGGGCACTGAACGCAGCCGCCGACGTCGAGGCGTCGAGCCGACAGCCGGGCGGGCCCCGGCGCACGACGGCGGCCGAGCGCAAAGGAACGGCGTCGTGACGCAGGCGACGCCGGTCGCCGGCGACAATCGGACCGTCGTCGTGAAGATCGGTTCGTCGTCGCTCACCGACACGAGCGCCGACGGCGCCGCCCACGGCGGCATCCGCCTGGCCGCTGTCGAGAAGCTCTGCTCCGAGGCGGCGGAACTGCGCGCCGAGGGGCACAGCGTCGTGCTCGTGAGCTCGGGTGCCATCGCCGCCGGTTGGGCTGCGCTCGGCGGCGGGCCCCGCCCGTCGGATCCCGTCGTCCTGCAAGCGGTCGCCGCCGTCGGCCAACACCGTCTCATGCGCGTGTACGACGACGCCCTCGGCCGGCGGGGGCTGCACGTGGGGCAGGTGCTCCTGGCGCCGCTCGACTTCGCCCATCGCCAGCAGTACCTGCACGCCCGCCAGACCCTGGCCAACCTCCTGCAGCTCGGCGTGGTGCCCGTCGTGAACGAGAACGACGCCACCTCGGACGACGAGATCCGTTTCGGCGACAACGACCGCCTGGCCGCGCTCGTGGCCCATCTGGTGGCCGCCGACCTGCTCGTGCTCCTCACCGACACCGCCGGGCTCCATTCCGCCGACCCCCGCACCAGCGCCGAGGCGTCGCTCATCGAGGAGGTGGTCGAGGTCGACCACGTGCTCGAAGCGGTGGCCGGTGGTGCGGGCACCGTGGTGGGGAGCGGCGGCATGGTCTCGAAGTTGGCGGCCGCCAAGATGGCGTCGTGGTCGGGTGTGCCCACGGTCATCGCCGACGCCGGCCGGCCCGGGGTGCTCCGAGCCGCCCTCGACGGCGAGCCCGGGACGGGCACGGTGTTCCGGGCGCGGGGGCGGCGACTCCCGGCGCGCAAGCTGTGGATCGCCTTCGCCTTGGCGCCGAACGGCGTGCTGCGGGTGGACGACGGGGCGCGCCGGGCGCTGGTGGAAGCGGAAGCGTCGCTGCTGCCCGCCGGGATCACCGGTGTCGAAGGGCGGTTCGCCCCCGACGACGCCGTCGAGATCATCGGCCCCGACGGGGTCGTCTTCGCCAAGGGGCTGGCTCGCCATTCCGCCGAACTGGTGTCGTCGTGGGCCGGCCGTCGCACGAGCGAACTGCCCGAGGGCACCGCGCACGAGGTCGTCCATCGCGACGACCTCGTCGTGCTGGTCTGAACCGTCCACCCGCCGTCGCACCGGCTCGTCCGGCAGCTCGACGCCGGCGGCCCGTCGAGTCGCCGTGGTGGCGCACCGCGCCCTGGAGCATGGGCTCAGCCGGTATCGAGGCACTCGGACGGCGCGCCCGTGATGCGTCGACGTCGCTGGCCACGGCCACCACGGCGGCCAAGGACAGCGCCCTGCGACTGGCGGCCGAGCTGCTGGAGCAAGGCGCGGCCGAGATCCTGGCCGCCAATGCCGCCGACGTGGAGCGGGCCGAGGCCGGGGACGCCGGAGAGACGGCGCTCGACCGCCTGCGGCTGACCGAGGCCCGGGTCACGGCCATGGCCGACGGACTGCGCCAGGTGGCGGGGTTGGCCGACCCGGTGGGCGAGGTCACCGAAGGCGGGCTCCGCCCCAACGGCCTGCGGGTGGAACGGGTGCGGGTCCCCCTCGGGGTGGTGGGCATCATCTACGAGAACCGCCCCAACGTGACGAGCGACGCCGCCGGGCTGTGCCTCAAGGCAGGCAACGCCACCATGCTGCGCGGCTCGTCGAGCGCGCTGGAGTCCAACAAGGCGGTGGTGGCCGCCCTGCGAGAAGGACTGTCCAAAGCGGGGCTCCCCGCTGACGCCGTGGTCCTCGTCGAGGACACCAGCCACGAAGCCGCCGTGGAATTCATGCAACTGGACGGCGTCATCGACTGCCTCGTCCCCCGGGGCGGGCGGTCGCTGCTCGAGTCGGTGCGGGCCAACGCCAGCGTGCCCGTCGTGATCGACGGCGACGGCAACTGTCACGTCTACGTCGACGAGAGCGCCGATCCGGACATGGCCCTCGCCATCGTGGTGAACGCCAAGACCCAGCGCCCGGGCGTGTGCAACGCCGCCGAGACGCTCCTCGTGCACCGCGCCGTCGCACCGGCCTTCTTGCCCCGCGCCGCCGAGGCGCTGGCCGGAGTCGAGCTGGTGGGCGACGAAGGGGCGCGTGCCTGTGTGCCGGCCATGGGCCCTGCCACCGACGACGATTTCGCCACCGAGTTCCTGGCCCTCAAGCTGGCCGTGGGTGTGGTCGACGACCTGGCCGGGGCCATCGCCCACATCGCCCGCTTCGGCTCGGGCCATTCCGAAGCCATCGTGACCAGTGACGTCGCCAGTGCCGAGCGGTTCTGCCGTGAGGTCGACGCCGCCGCCGTGCTCGTGAACGCCTCCACCCGCTTCATCGACGGCGGGGAGCTCGGTCTCGGAGCAGAGGTCGGCATCTCCACGCAGAAGCTGCACGCCCGCGGTCCGATGGGTCTGCGCGAGCTCACGTGCGTCAAGTGGGTCGTGCGCGGCGACGGGCAGATCCGGCGGTGAGCGTCCCCGACGACCACGCCGCCGCGGCGGCCGGGAGCGGCGGCATCCAGGGACCGCTCGGGTTTCCCGACCCGGGCCCGCCCCGCTTCGACTCGGTCGCCGACGTGCGGGACCGGCTGGCCCAGGCCGGCTACCTGGCGGACGACGGGATGGCGGGGGTCGTCCATCTCGCCGACAGGCTGGCCAAGCCGGTGCTGGTGGAGGGACCGGCCGGGACGGGGAAGACGGAGCTGGCCAAGTCGGTGGCCCGCGTCACCGCCAGCCGCCTCATCCGCCTCCAGTGCTACGAGGGGCTGGACGAGTCGAAGGCGCTGTACGAATGGAACTACCGCAAGCAGCTGTTGCGCATCCAGGCCCAGCAGGTGGTGGACGACGACGACCCCCTGGCGTCGGGCGCCGGCAGGGGAGCGGCGCGGACATGGCACGAGTTGGAGGAGGACATCTTCTCCGAGGAGTTCCTCCTCACCCGGCCCCTCCTCGAGGCCATCCGCACCGGCGAGCCCGTGGTGCTGCTCATCGACGAGGTCGACCGGGTGGAGCTCGAGACCGAGGCGTTGCTGCTCGAGGTGCTCTCCGACTACCAGGTGTCGATCCCCGAGCTGGGCACGGTGCGGGCCGAACGCATCCCCATGGTGTTCCTCACCTCCAACAACACCCGCGAGCTGTCCGAAGCCCTGAAGCGCCGCTGCCTCTATCTGCACCTCGACTACCCCAGCCTCGAGCGCGAGCGCGAGATCGTGCTCACCCGGGTGCCCGGTGTGTCCGAGGAGCTCGCCGACCAGGTTGCCCGCATCGTGCGCTCGCTTCGCACGCTCGAGCTCAAGAAGTACCCGTCGGTGTCGGAGACCCTCGACTGGGCCCGGACCCTGGTGGTGCTGGGGGTGGAGTCCGTCGACGCCGAGCAGGCCAAGGCGACCTTGCACGTGCTGCTCAAGTACCGAAGCGACTTGGAACGCGCCGCCAAGGAGCTGTCCATGGGCGAGGGCGACGCCAACCGCACCGCCCGGCACGCCTGAGGCCGCTCGGCGGCGCCAGGCGAGACGACGCACCCCCGGCTGTGCTCGACGTCCTCACCGGTTTCGTGACCGAGCTGCGGGCCGCCGGGCTGCCGGTGTCCATGACCGAGGCCATCGACGCCGCCGAGGCGGTCCACCACATCCCGCTCGAGGACCGCCAGGCCCTCAAGTACGCCCTGGCCGCCACGCTGGTGAAGTCCTCGGCCCACTGGAAGGCCTTCGAGACCGCCTTCGAGGTCTACTTCGCGGTGCGAGGCCCCCAGCACGGCGGCGACGGCACGGACGGCCTCGACGAGGAGGCCCCCGGGGACCTCGACCGTGACGACGAAGCCACCGGCGAGGGCGCCGGACTGGGCCGGGGGCGGGGCGGCGGCGGGGGGGAGCCGCTGTCGGCCGAGGAGCTCGCCGAGATGCTGTTCCGGGCGCTCAAGTCGGCCAATACCGCCCAGGTGGCGGCGCTGGCCCGCCAGGCGGTGACCCGGTACGCGGGCATGGAACCGGGCCGGCCGGTGGGCGGGACCTACTACCTGTACCGGACGCTGCGGAACCTGGACCTCGACGGGCTGTTGCAGCGGTTGCTGGAGGCGGCCCGCCAAGAGGCGGGCGGCGAGCTCACCCCGCTCGAGGAGCGCCTCGCCACCGACGAATTCCGGTCCCGCCTCGACCGTCTGCGGCGCGAGCTCGAGGACGAGATCCGCCGCCGTCTGGTGGCCGACAGGGGTGCGGAGGCACTGGCCCGGTCGTTGCGCAAGCCCTTGCCCGAGGACGTGGACTTCATGCACGCCACCCGCGAGGAGCTCACCGCCTTGCGCCGGGCCATCCACCCCCTCACCCGCAAGCTGGCCGTGCGCCTGGCCCGCAAGCGCCGTCACGGGCGCAAGGGCGCCCTCGACTTCCGCTCCACGGTGCGTCATTCGCTCTCGACGGGCGGTGTGCCCGTCGATCCCAAGTTCCGCTATCCGCGCCCGGCCAAGCCCGAGATCTTCGTGGTGGCCGACATCTCGGGATCGGTCGCCTCCTTCGCCCGCTTCACCTTGCACCTCGTGTACGCCATCGCCTCGCAGTTCTCCAAGGTGCGCAGCTTCGTGTTCATCGACGGCATCGACGAGGTCACCCCCTTCTTCGAAGGGGTGGACGACGTGGCCGAGGCGCTCCATCGCATCAACACGGAGGCCGACGTGGTCTGGGTGGACGGGCACTCCGACTACGGCCACGCCTTGTCGGTGTTCTGGGAGCGCTGGGGTGAGGAGATCACGCCGCGCACGAGCGTGCTGCTCCTCGGAGACGCCCGCAACAACTACCACGCCAGCCAGGCGTGGGTCCTCCAGGAGATGCGGCACCGCGCCCGCCACGTCTACTGGCTGAACCCCGAGCCACGCGCCTACTGGGGCACCGGCGACTCCATCCTGGACGAGTACGGCGTGCACTGCGACGCCGTCTACGAGTGCCGCAACCTCCGCCAGCTCGAGCAATTCGTCTCCGAACTGGCGTGAGCTCACCGGTCCCGGCCTCGGTGCGGATGACTCCCGAGCGCACCGACTCGAGCACCCGCCTGGTGCTCGTGCGCCACGGTGAGGCGGCATGTCACCTGCGAGGGGTGGTCGGGGGACCAGGCGGCTGCACAGGCCTGTCCGAGCTCGGCGTCCAGCAGGCGCAGTCCCTGCGGCGCCGTCTCGAGGAGACCGGTGAGCTGTCGGGCGCCTCCGCCCTGTACGCCAGTGTGCTGACGCGCGCCGTGCAGACGGCGTCGGTCATCGGCCCGGCGGTGGGCTCGGGGATGCTCGGGATCGTCGAGGACAGCCAGCTGTGCGAGCTGCACCCCGGCGACGCCGACGGTCTCAGCTGGGAGGAGTTCAGGCTGACCTACGGCGAGCCCGACTGGGACGTCGACCCCGACACCCCGGTGGCGCCCGGGGGCGAGAGCTGGACCGGCTTCGTGGCCCGGGCCGCCGAGGCGCTCTCCTCGCTGGCCCGGCGCCACCGTGGCGAGGAGGCGGTGGTGGTGTGCCACGCCGGGGTGATCGAAGCGGCCATGTTGCGATTCCTGCCCGTCGACGGGAGCCGGCGCCGGCTCGGGCTGCGCACCAGCTACGTGTCGCTCACCGAGTTCGAGCTCACGGGGCCCGACGTCGAGGGGACGCAGTCCGGGGACTGGCGCCTGCTGCGCTACAACGACGCCGCCCATCTTCCCGGCTGACCGAACCTGCCCGCTGGGCACCGGTCGTCGCCGCCGGCGACGTCAGAGGCGCAGCAGCTCGGCCACGCGGAAGGCCAGATCGATGGACTGGCGGGCGTTCAGGCGCGGGTCGCACATGGTGGTGTAGCGCTCGTGGAGCTGGTCCTCGAGGACGTCGCCGAAGCCGCCCAGGCACTCGGTGACGTCGTCACCGGTGAGCTCGACGTGCACACCGCCGGGCCAGGTCCCGGCCTCCCGGTGGACGGCGAAGAAGCCGCGGATCTCCTCGAGGATGTCGTCGAAGCGGCGGGTCTTGCGACCGCCGTCGCTCACGAAGGTGTTCCCGTGCATGGGGTCGCAGGCCCACACCACGGGGTGGCCCGCTTTGCCCACCGCTTGCAGGATCGGGGGGAGCCTGCCGGCGACGTTGGGCGCCCCCATGCGGGTGATGAGCGTGAGGCGTCCCGGTGTGCGGTCGGGGTCGAGCCGCCGGCACAGGGCCACCACGTCATCGGGCGTGGCGGTGGGCCCGACCTTCAAGCCGAGCGGGTTGTGGATGCCGGACACGAACTCGACATGGGCGCCGTCGAGCTGGCGGGTGCGCTCGCCCACCCACAGCATGTGGGCCGAGCAGTCGTAGCTGTCGCCGGTGAGGGAGTCGACCCGGGTGAGCGCCTCTTCGTAGGGAAGGATGAGCGCCTCGTGCGAGGTGAAGTAGTCGACCCGGTGCAACGAGGTCTCCGAGGACAGGTCGATCCCGCAGGCGGCCATGAACCGAAGGGCCCGGTCGATCTCGGCGGCGATCTGCTCGTAGCGCCGGCCTTCGTCGCTCGATCTCACGAATTGCTGGTTCCACTGGTGAACCTGGGAGAGATCGGCGAACCCGCCGGTGGTGAAGGCGCGCAGCAGGTTCAAGGTCGACGCCGACTGGTGGTAGGCGGCCAGCAGCCGCCCCGGGTCGGGGACCCGCGCCGACGGGTCGGCCTCCTCGCCGTTCACCATGTGGCCGCGGAACGACTCGAGCTCGACGTCGGCCACCATCTCGGTGTCGGCCGAGCGAGGCTTGGCGAACTGCCCGGCGATGCGGCCCACCTTCACCACCGGCACCCCCGCCCCGTAGGTGAGCACCACCGCCATCTGGAGGACGACGCGCAGCTTGTCGCGGATGGAGTCGGCGCTGAAATCGAGGAAGGACTCGGCGCAGTCGCCCGCCTGGAGCAGAAAGGCCCGCCCGGCGGCCACCTCGCCCAGGGCGGCACGAAGTCGCCGCGACTCTCCGGCGAAGACCAGCGGAGGCTGGGCCGACAGGTCGGCCAGGGCACGGTCCAGCGTGCCCTGGTCGGGCCAGCGAGGCTGCTGCGCGGCGGGATGGTCACGCCAGCTCTTGGGCGTCCACGTGCCCACGGTCACGGTCCTACAGCGTAAACGGTCCGGCCCTAGGCTCCGTGCTCGGTGCACGCCTTTCGCTTCGGGGTTCAGCTGTCGCGGGCCGACAACGGCCCGCATTGGCGCTCTCTGGTCCGCAAGATCGAGGAGCTCGGATACTCGACGGTCTTCCTGCCCGATCACTTCGGCGACCAGCTCGCCCCCATGGTGGCCCTCGCCACGGCCGCCGAGGCCACGAGCAGTCTGCGCGTGGGCACGCTCGTGTTGGGAAACGACTACCGCCACCCGCTGGTGCTGGCCAAAGAGGCGGCGACGCTGGACCTGCTCTCCGAGGGTCGCCTCGAGCTCGGCATCGGCGCCGGGTGGATGACCAGCGACTACGACCAGTCCGGCATCACCCTCGACCCTCCCGCCACCCGGGTCGAGCGCCTGGCCGAGGCCATCGCCGTGATGAAGACGCTGTGGTCGGGCGGGGGCGACTTCGCCGGCTCGCACTACCGCCTCACCGGGGCCGAAGGTGTGCCCGTGCCGCACCGGCGGCCCCATCCCCTGCTCATGGTGGGGGGAGGCAGCCGCGGCGTGCTCACCGTGGCGGGACGGGAAGCCGACATCGTGGGCCTCAACCCGCGCCTCGCCGAAGGGTTCGTCGGGCCCGACACTCTCTCGTCGATCGTGCCCGAGCGTTACGACCGCCGTGTCGAGTGGGTGCGCCAAGCGGCGGGGGACCGCTTCGAGGACATCGAGATCCAGGGCCTCACCTTCTTCGTGCGGGTCGGGCCCGACCGCGACCGCGTGGTCGAGGAGACCGCCGCCATGTTCCGCCTGCCGACAGATGTGGCGGCCGAGGTGCCCATCGCCCTCGTGGGATCGGTCGAAGAGATCGCCGAGGCCCTCGACGCTCGTCGCCGGCGCTGGGGGATGAGCTACTGGGTCGTCCACGACACCGACATCGACGCCTTCGCCCCGGTGGTGGCCGCCGTGGCGGGAACCTGAGCCCCATGTCCTCGGTCCCGTCCCGAGACGGCCAACGGATCGGCATCTTCGGGGGGACCTTCGATCCCGTCCACGTCGGCCATCTCGTCGCCGCCCTCGAAGCGCGCCAAGCGCTCGAGCTCGACCGGGTCCTGCTCGTGGTGGCCGGCGACCCGTGGCAGAAGACCGACGTGCGCCCGGTGACGCCCGCCGAGGACCGCTTCGCCGTGGTGGCCGCCGCCGTGGAGGGGGTGGACGGCCTCGAGGCCAGCCGTCTCGAGATCGACCGCAGCGGGCCGAGTTATACCGCCGACACCGTGCGCCAGCTCGCCGCCGCCCACCCCGGCGCCGAACTGTTCCTCGTCGTGGGTGACGACGTGGCCGCCGAGCTGCGCACGTGGCAGAGAGTCGAAGAGGTCGTGGGCGCCGTGACGCTGGTGATCGTGCAGCGGGGCGGGGTGTCGCCCGTCCCCGACCCCGCCGGTTGGGAGGCGCGGCGGGTGGGGATCCCCGCCCTGGAGATCTCGAGCAGCGACCTGAGGGAGCGCCTGGCCACGGGGCGCAACGTGCACTTTCTCGTACCGGAGGCGGCCATCCGTTGCATCCGGAGCCGCAATCTGTACGCTTCAGACAGATGACGGCCGCGGTGCGCCATGCCGGAGCAGGATGACGGCAGCGTCGGTGCACGGGCGCTCGGCAATCCCGGCGGCCGCTCGGCGGGGTATGTCCCTTCCCGGTGACGCCCGATCCTCGAACCGGAGGTGCTCGTGACGGAATTCGCCCTGTGACCGCGTCCGCCGAGCAGGTGGTGGAGCGACCGGCTCGGCCAGCGGTGCCGGAGCCGGCCCTGGTGGCGGCGAGAGCCGCCGACGCCAAGTTGGGCGAGTCCACGGTGGTGCTGGCCATGGGCGAATTGCTCGGGGTGACCGATGCCTTCGTGATCACGAGCGGGCGCAACAGCCGTCAGGTGCGCACCATCGCCGAAGAAGTCGAGCAGCGAGTGCGCGAGCACACCGGTCGCTCCCCGTGGGCGGTCGAGGGACAGCGGGAGCTTCGCTGGGTGCTGATCGACTACGGCGACTTCCTCGTGCACGTCTTCCACGAAGAAGACCGCCAGTACTACGACCTCGAGCGGCTGTGGAGCGACGCCGTGCGTGTGGACTGGAAGGCGGACAGCACCGACTGAGGGAGCTCGCCCGCCGGTTCAGCTCGGTGCCATCGACCTGAACTGCGAGCGGTTGGCGGTGGGGACGTCGGCACCGGAAGCCGTCGGGACGGCCACCGGTTGGCCGTTGAGCTCGAAGACGACGTCGTTCACTCCGGGCAGGGCCGTGGCGGTGAAGACGATCTGGGCCACGGCGTCGATCTGAGCCTGGCCCACCAGTTGGCCGAAGGTGCCGCCCAGGTCGACGGTGGCGATCCCGCCCGAGATCGTGGCCGAGAGGAGGTCGGTCTGCGCAGGCACGGCGCTCTGCAGGCCGGCGGCGGACTCTCCGTTGGTGGGCCCGTCGATGAGCGCCGCCATGGCGCTCGACAGCGACGCCGGATAGGGCACGGGGCGATCGGCGGCCACGAGCTGTCCCGCCGGCGAGACGAGGAAGATCTGTACGCCGACGGTCGTAGGCGGCAGGGACGTGGTCGTGGAGGTCGGTGAGGACGGCGCCAGCAGGTCGAACGGCACGCCGCTCTTGGACAGCGCCGTGGGCGAGCTGTCCACCGGTACGCCACATCCGGCGGCGACACAGCTGAAAGCGACGAGCGTGGCGACAAGGACGGGCGCTCGGCGGGCGGCCAGGGTCGAGCGGCTCACGGCGCCGCCTCTTCGGCAGGCGCTGCGCTGTCGGCGACGCCAGGAAGCTCGACGACGAAGCGGTTCTCCCCGCCGAGCCCGTCCTCCACCCAGACCCGCCCGCCGTGCAGGCGTACGTGCTCTGCCACCAGGCTCAGCCCGAGCCCGGTTCCCTGCCCCTCACCGCGCTGGCCGGCCACCTGCCCGCGGTAGAAGCGCTCGAAG